>NZ_QTQJ01000026.1:0-105072 GCF_003853795.1 Burkholderia sp. Bp8991
CCGAGATAGGTCACGTCACCGCCGGTCGGCTCGATCAGCCCGGCGATGATCCGCAGCAGCGTGGACTTGCCCGAGCCCGAACGGCCGAGCAGCCCCACGATCTCGCCCTCGCGCAGCGACAGGTTCGCGTCGTCGAGCACGAGCAACTCGCCCTGCGTCTTGTTGAAGCCGCGGCAGACGTGATCGACGCGCAGGATTTCCTCACCGAGGCGCGGCGGCTGGGACGTCTGGACGGGGGCGTTTACAGCATTCGGATTGTGCATCGCGTTTCGCTCTCAATCGGTCTCAGTCGAGCCGCAGCTTCGCTTCGGCGAAGGCATACAGCGGGCGCCACAGCAGGCGGTTGAACAGGGTGACGAACAGGGACATCACGGCGATGCCCAGGATGATCTTCGGAAAGTCGCCGGCGGCGGTGGTCTGCGCGATATACGCGCCGAGGCCGTGCGCCTCGATCTTGGTCGAGCCCCACTGCACCGCTTCCGACACGATGCTCGCGTTCCATGCTCCGCCCGAGGCGGTGATCGCACCGGTCACGTAGTACGGGAAGATGCCGGGCAGGATCGCCTGGCGCCACCACTGCCAGCCGCGGATCCGGAAGTTCGTCGCGGCTTCGCGATAGTCGTTCGGATAGGACGTGGCGCCCGCGATCACGTTGAACAGGATATACCACTGCGTGCCGAGCACGATCAGCGGCGACAGCCAGATGTCGGGGTTCAGGTGGAAGCGCGCGATCACGATCACGAACACCGGGAACAGCAGGTTCGCCGGGAACGCGGCAAGGAACTGCGCGAGCGGCTGCAGCTTCTCGGCCAGCTTCGGGCGCAGCCCGACCCACACGCCGATCGGCACCCAGATCACCGACGCGATCGAGATCAGCACGACCACGCGCAGCAGCGTGATGAGCCCGAGCGCGACGACGTGCCCGACCTCCCCCATCGTCACGCCGGTCGACACGAAGCTGACAACGCGCCACACGATATAGGCCGTGCCGAGCAGCAAGAGCGCCGCCCATGCGATGTCGACCGTGCGCGATGCCTTCTTCTCGACCTTCGGCAGCGAGAAGCGCATTGCGCCCGACAGCGGCAGGCGCAGCGGAATCCGCGCCGCCTTCGCGAAGAACCAGCCGGCCGGCACGAGCAGTTGGTGAATCAGGCGCGTGCGGCGCACGAGGTCGAGCAGCCAGGATTGCGGCGCATCGCCCGATGCGGTGTTCTCCATCCGGAACTTGTCGGCCCATGCGATCAGCGGGCGGAACAGGAATTGGTCGTAGGCCAGGATCACGACCGTCATCGTCAGGATCACCCAGCCGATCGCGCCGAGGTTCTTGTCCGAGATCGCCTGCGCGAGATACGCGCCGATGCCCGGCAGCGTGATGGTCTGGTTGCCGACGGTAATCGCCTCCGACGCGACGACGAAGAACCAGCCGCCCGACATCGACATCATCATGTTCCAGATCAGCCCCGGCATCGAGAACGGCACCTCGAGCTTCCAGAAGCGCTGCCACGACGTCAGGTGGAAGCCGCGCGACACTTCGTCCAGGTCGCGCGGCACCGTGCGCAGCGACTGGTAGAAACTGAACGTCATGTTCCACGCCTGGCTCGTGAAGATCGCGAAGATCGCCGCGAGCTCGGCGCCGAGCACGCGGCTCGGGAACAGCGCGAGGAAGAACGTGACCGTAAACGAGATGAAGCCGAGCACCGGCACCGACTGCAGGATGTCGAGGATCGGGATCAGCACCATGCCGGCGCGGCGGCTTTTCGCGGCGAGCGTGCCGTACACCAGCGTGAACGCGAGCGACGCGACCATCGCGGCGAGCATCCGCAGCGTGGTGCGCAACGCGTATTCGGGCAGGTTCGACGGGTCGAGCGAGATCTTCTGGGTCTGAAGGGTCCCGATCGGCGCCATCGTTTCATGAAAGCCGACGACCGCCATCGCGATCAGGCAGATGATCAGCGGAAACGCGATGAAGTCCCACCGGTTCGGCAGGACGCGCCACGCGGACGCGTTGGCGGTCCGGTTCGGATTGAAGAATCCGACGTCCATCAGGCGCCCTCCCCGGTAAGGCCGAACGAAGCCGGCAGACGATGTTGATTCATGGCAAAGCGCACGGGCGCGGTAATTCGACGCGGTAATTCGATTGATTCACGATTTCACGCCGGCGCGAGGCGCCGTGCGTGCAAGCTGCGCCCTCCGGGCGCGGCGAGTCGGGCCGCGACGGCACGACACTACACCAACCTGTATTTCAGGTTCAACCGTCCGGGGCCGGCTCGGCTCGGCGCGGCGCGCGGGCGGCGCACGGATCGTGCCCGGCACGCGGGCGAACGGCAGGCGTGCGGTGCGGAGCAGCCCGGCCGCGGTCGTGCGGCCGGCATGCAGGCCCCGAATTATGCCGTGATCCGGGCCGGCCGGGAACCCGCCCGCCGCACACGGACACAAACCATGCAGGACGTCAGCGGACGATTGCGGCGAAGCAGGTATGATCGGGGCTAGCCCCTGGCGTCGCTAGCCCCATAGCCGCCAGGGATCGACCGACCAGCGGGAGGAAGCGAATGGCAGGAAACTTGGTGATCGTCTGCCGCGATCAGGACGCCGATGCGTTCTACGAGCTGATGCAGGAGTACGGGTCGTTCCAGACCCGGCTGTCGTCGACGGCGTGGTACCTGAACATGAACGTCGTGCCGGAATCGCTGCAGGAGGAGATCCTGGAGCGCCTCGGCCGCTATACGACCGTCTATATCTTCGAGGCCACGAGCGTGACCTACAACACCATCGACAGCAACGCCGCCGAGACGCTCGGCACGCTGTTCGGCGAATGATGCCGCGCGGCGCCTGCACGGCAGGCGCCGCATGCGCCGCTTACGCGGCCTGGGCGTGAAGTTCGTCCTTCGGCACCACGTCGAACGGGAACGTCATCGCCACGCGCAGGCCGCCCTCGGGACGATTGCCGATCTCGCACGCCCCGCCCAGCCGCAGCACCAGCCGCTCGACGATCGCCAGCCCGAGCCCGCTGTGGCCGTTCCCGCCGCGCGCGGGGTCGAGCCGCACGAACGGCCGCGTCGCGGCCGCCAGATCGCGCGGCGCAATCCCGCCGCCGCTGTCGCTGACCGACAGCACGTAACCCGCCGGCGTACGCGCCGTCTCGATGAGCACGGGCGGCGCGCCGTACGCATGCGCATTGTCCAGCAGGTTCGACAGGATCCGGTCGAGCGTCGCGGTCGGCAGGCGGAAGCCTTCGTCGGCGGCCAGATGCGTCTGGACCGCCGGCGCGTTCGGTGCGACCGCGCGATAGCTGCGGGCGATCCGCTCGCAGGTCTGGTCGACCGGCACGGGCTCGCTGCGGTCCGCCCCGCCGTGCGCGAACACGAGGAACTGGTCGACGATGTGCGACATCGAGTCGACATCGCGCACCACGCCGTCGCGCAGCCGCGCGTCGTCCATCATTTCCGCGCGCAGGCGCATCCGGGCGAGCGGCGTGCGCAGGTCGTGCGCGACGCCGGCCAGCATCACCGCGCGGTCACTCTCGGCCTGCGACACCTGTTCCACCATCTGGTTGAAGCCGTGCGTGAGCTGGCGCAGCTCGCGCGGGCCACGCTCGCGCAACGGCGGCACCGGCTGGCCGCGGCCGAAGCGCGCGACCGCGCGCGCCAGCGAGCGCAGCGGCTGCTGCAGCTGCCAGGCCGCGAACAGCGCGGCGATCACGCCGGCCGAGAAAATCGTGCCGAGCCACAACAGCATCCGGTCGAGCGAGCGCGGCGGGCGCAACGGCTGCACCGGCACCACGATCCAGTTGCGGTCGCTCGGCTCCTTGACCCACAGCACCGGCGGATGGCCCGGCGCGCCGATCTCGACCAGCGTGCCGGGCGGCATCCGCTCGCTCACGTCGTCACGGAAACGCTTGAGCGGCGCCGCCAGGTTCGAATCGGCGTCTTTCGGCACATCGGGACTGTCCGGCGACACCAGCCGCACCCGCGACGGCAGCGGCTGGTCGGGCGTGCGCTCGACGTGCTGGCGCACGGCGTCGACGAGGAACGCGGCCTCCTCGACGGCATAACGCGTCTGCATCTGGTTGCGCTCGAGGCGCATCGCGAAGAACCACGCGAAATGCGACAGGAGCAACACGCCGACGACCAGCAGCGCCAGCCGCCCGAACAGCGAATCAATGGGCTTGCGCATGGGCCTCGCCGTCGGGCACGAACACGTAGCCGCGCCCGCGGACCGTCTGGATGAAGCGCGGCGTCGACGGATCCGTTTCCAGGATGCGGCGCAGGCGCCATACCTGGACGTCGATGCCGCGGTCGGTGCCGTCGTACTCGGGCCCGTGCAGCAGCTCGAGCAGCCGTTCGCGCGTGAGCGTGCGCAGCGCGTGATTCACGAAGATCTTCAGCAGCGCGAATTCGCTGCTCGACAGCGTCGCCGGCTTGCCGTCGACCGACAGCGTGCGCGCCTGGAAGTCGAGCACGAAGCGGCCGAACGCGAACGGCTCGCGCTGCTCGGGCGCCGCCGCCGACGGCGTCGCGCGGCGGCGGCGCAGCACGGCCTGCACGCGCGCGAGCAGCTCGCGCGGGTTGAACGGCTTGCCGAGGTAGTCGTCCGCGCCGAGCTCGAGCCCGACGATGCGATCGACGTCGTCCGCGCGCGCGGTCAGCATGATCACGGGGATGTCGTCGCCGGCCGCGCGCAGCTGGCGCAGCGCGGTCAGGCCGTCCACGCCCGGCATCATCAGGTCCAGCACGATCAGGTCGGGCCGCTCGCGCTCGAGGCGCTTCTCGAGCGTCGCCGCGTCGTGCAGCACGGACACTTCCATCCCCTGGCGCACGAGATAGTCGCGCAGCAGGTCTCGGAGTTCTTGGTCGTCGTCGACGATGAGGATCTGGGTAGTCATGGCTCGAAGTTTAGCGCGCGAGCGCGGAGTCGAAGAACGAAACAAAGGGGCGAAAGGGTTACTGCGGGTTACGACGCAAGGGAACTGTAATGCGCCGTAACCCGGCAGCCATCCCGCGTAACACCGGCCCGAGCACGCGCCGCTAACCTGCGTCTTACCGGATGCGGCACCCGGGTCACTCCGCGCGCCGCATCGCCGGACCCTTTGGATACAAGGAGTTTCTGAAATGTATAAGAACACTTCCCGCGTGGCCATTGCGGCCGCCACCGTGCTCGCTCTCGCATTCGGCACCGCACATGCCGCGCAGCCCAACGACATGCCGCCGCCGGGCGGCCCCGGCATGCACCAGATGCACGGCGGCCATGACGGCGGCCCGTTCGGCGTGATCATGAAGCTGCACGACCAGCTCAAGCTCAACGCGTCGCAGGAACAGCAGTGGCAGACGGCCGTCAACACGATGAAGCAGAACCATGAAGCGATGCGCAAGAGCCACGAGCAGATGCGCGAGCAGTTCAAGGCGCAGCAGAACCAGCCGATCCTCGACCTGAACGCGATGCACGCCGCCCGTCAGCAGGCCGAGCAGCAGAACGCGCAGCTGCGCGAGCAGAGCTCGGCCGCGTGGCTCGCGTTCTACAACGGGCTGAACGACCAGCAGAAGACGACGGTCAGCACCGCGCTGAAGCAGCAGTTCGCGCGGATGGAGCAGCGTCACGAGAAGATGAAGGAACGCTGGGAGCAGCACCGCGCGGCCAAGGGCGCGTCGGCACCGGCGCAGTAAGCCGGCGGGCCGCCTCCCCGGGCGGCATCGCGGGGGACGCGGGCACCCGGCCCGCGTCCCCCGTTTCATTTCAGGCGACGTCGAACAGCAGCACCTCGGCCGCCCGGCCGCGTGCGAACGCGACCGCTTCTACCCCGGCGATCCGCGCGCCGTCGCCCGCGGCCAGCGCGTGGCCGTTGATCTCCACGTCGCCGCGCACCACGTGCACATAGGTGCTGCGCCCGGCCGGCACGGCCAATGCCGCCGCCTCGTCGCCATCGATCAGCCCCGCGAAGATCCGCGCATCCGCACGGATCGACAGCGCACCGTCGTCGCCGTCCGGCGACGCGACGAGCCGCAGGCGGCCGCGCTTCTCGTCGTCGGCGAAATGCCGCTCCGCGTAGCCGGGCCGTCCGCCCCGCTCCGCCGGCTGCAGCCAGATCTGCAGCAGATGCAGCACCCGGTCGCGCGACGCATTGGTTTCGCTGTGCATCAGCCCCGTGCCGGCGCTCATCCGCTGGACGCCGCCGGCCCGCACGATGGCGCCGTTGCCGAGGCTGTCGCGATGCGCGAGCGCGCCGTCGAGCACGCAGGTGACGATTTCGAGGTCGCGGCGCGGCTGCATCCCGAAGCCGCGCGTCGGCGCAATCCGGTCCTCGCTCAGCGCGCGCAGCGCGCCGAACGGCGGATGCGCGGCCCCGGCGGCGCCGGCAAGCGCAAAGCTGTGGCTCGATTCGAGCCAGCCTTGGCGCGTGTGGCAGCGGTCGGCGGCGCGGCGGATCTGGAACATGGGGCGGGCACTCCGGCAGGCAGATATTCTTTCTTCGGGTTTACCTGCACTGTAGGGGCGTGCCGGGCGCGCCACAATCCGCCGCCCGCGCACCGCATCGTTGCACCCGCGAACCCAATCGGCGTAATGCTCGTTGCGAATACCGCGATTGCCGCAACGCCCGAATCGAAGAATCGATCGGTCGCGCCGGATTGCCGTTTTCCGGGTATCGCGTTCGGGTAAAATACCGCCCTTTTGGCGTTCGCCCGTCCGGCGAGCGCCGTTGCCTGCGCGCCGAAACACGAATTTTGGCCGTCTAGAATACGCCGCGGCGCCCGGCCCGACCGGCCGCGAGCGCCTCCCCGGAAGTGAGCGACAAAAGGATGGAAATGAAGAAGGCCGCCCTGTGCGCCGCCCTCGCCCTCGTGGCGGGCAGCGCCTTCGCGAAAGAGTGGAAGACCGTGCGGATCGGTGTCGATGCCAGCTACCCGCCGTTCGAGTCGACCGCGCCGAGCGGCGAGATCGTCGGTTTCGACGTCGATCTCACCAAGGAAATCTGCAAGCGGATCAACGTGAAATGCGTGTGGGTCGCGCAGGATCTCGACGGAATCATCCCCGCACTGAAGGCGAAGAAGTACGACGTCATCGTGTCGTCGCTGACCGTCACGGACAAGCGTCGCGAGCAGATCGACTTCTCCGACAAGGTGTACGACGCGCCCGCGCGGATGATCGCGAAGGCCGGCTCGCCGCTGCTGCCGACGGTCGCGTCGCTCAAGGGCAAGCACGTCGGCGTCGAGCAGGGCTCGACGCAGGAATCCTACGCGAAGGCGTACTGGGAACCGCAGGGCGTGACGATCGTTCCTTACCAGAACCAGGACCAGGTCTATGCCGATCTCGGCTCGGGCCGCCTCGACGCGACGCTGCAGGATGAACTGCAGGCCGACTACGGCTTCCTGCGCACGCCGCGCGGCAAGGGCTTCGCGTTCGCCGGCCCGGAGGTGAAGGATCCGAAGACGATCGGCGACGGCACCGCGATCGGCCTGCGCAAGGACGACACGGACCTGAAGCTCAAGATCAACAAGGCGCTGGCCGACATGCACAAGGACGGCACGTACGACCGGCTGTCGCACAAGTATTTCTCGTTCAGCGTCTACTCGGCGCGCTGAGCGCCGACAATACCGGGAAGCGGATGCGGGGGCGGCCCCGCGTCCGGCACGACAGGCAGTCAACCACGCGCCGCCCGCCCCCTCGCCCGCCGCTCGCGCGACGGGCTGGCCCGGCACCGTTGCCGGGGCGGACGGTCATGATACGTACGGGGCGTTCCGCGCAGCTTGGCGGGCGCGTCTTTCGCGGCGCACCGCGTGCGCCGTCCGGGACCACACCAGGGACCACATATGTTTCTACAAGGCTACGGCCCGCTGATCCTCGCCGGCACCTGGCAAACCGTCAAGCTGGCGGTGCTTTCGCTCGCGCTGTCGTTCCTGCTGGGCCTGCTCGGCGCGGGCGCGAAGCTGTCGCGCAACCGCTTCACGAACGGCGCCGGCACCGTCTACACGACGCTGATCCGCGGCGTGCCCGACCTCGTGCTGATGCTGCTGCTGTTCTACAGCCTGCAGATCTGGCTGAACATGGCGACCGACGCGCTCGGCTGGGACCAGATCGACATCGACCCGTTCCTCGCCGGCGTGCTCGTGCTCGGCTTCATCTACGGCGCGTACTTCACCGAGACGTTCCGCGGCGCGTTCCTGTCGGTGCCGCGCGGCCAGCTCGAGGCCGGCAGCGCGTACGGGATGACCAACTGGCAGGTGTTCACGCGGATCATGTTCCCGCAGATGATGCGCTTCGCGCTGCCCGGCATCGGCAACAACTGGCAGGTGCTCGTCAAGTCGACCGCGCTGGTGTCGATCATCGGCCTCGCGGACGTCGTGAAGGCGTCGCAGGACGCCGGCAAGGGCACGCTGCGGTTCTTCTTCTTCACGCTGATCGCCGGTGCGGTCTACCTCGCCATCACGACGATCTCGAACTTCGTGCTGATGTGGCTCGAAAAGCGCTACTCGACCGGTGTCCGCAAGGCTGACCTATGATCGAACTCATCCAAGAATACTGGCGCAACTACCTCTACACCGACGGCTTCCGGATCACCGGCGTCGCGATCACGCTGTGGCTGCTGGTCGTGTCGATCGGCCTCGGCTTCTGCCTGTCGGTGCCGCTCGCGGTGGCCCGCGTGTCGAAGAGGAAGTGGCTGTCGAGCGCCGTGTGGCTCTATACGTACGTGTTCCGCGGCACGCCGCTCTACGTGCAGCTGCTGCTCTGCTACACCGGCCTCTACAGCCTGCAGGTCGTGCGCGGCACGCCGCTGCTCGACGCGTTCTTCCGCGACGGCATGCACTGCACGCTGCTCGCGTTCACGCTGAACACCTGCGCGTACACCACCGAGATCTTCGCGGGCGCGATCAAGGCGACGTCGTACGGCGAGATCGAGGCCGCGCGCGCGTACGGGATGTCCACCTTCACGATGTATCGCCGCGTGATCCTGCCGTCCGCGCTGCGCCGCGCGCTGCCGCTCTACAGCAACGAAGTGATCCTGATGCTGCACGCGACCACCGTCGCGTTCACCGCGACCGTGCCGGACATCCTGAAGATCGCGCGCGACGTGAACTCGGCGACCTACATGTCGTTCCACGCGTTCGGCATCGCCGCCCTGCTCTATCTCGTGATCTCGTTCGCGCTCGTGTGGCTGTTCCGCCAGGCCGAGCGTCGCTGGCTCGCGTATCTGCGCCCGCAAGGCAAGTAAGTTTCCGCAGGACTATTCATGAATTCCCAGACTCAGAAGCTTTTCGTCGACGATCTGCACAAGCGGTACGGCGACAACGAGGTGCTCAAGGGTGTATCGCTGAAGGCGAACTCGGGCGACGTGATCAGCGTGATCGGCTCGTCCGGTTCCGGCAAGAGCACGATGCTCCGCTGCATCAACTTCCTCGAACAGCCCAACTCCGGCCGCATCTTCGTCGACGGCGAGGAAGTGCGCACCGCGCTCGACAAGACGGGCGCGCTGCGCGCCGCGGATTCGAAGCAGCTGCAGCGCGTGCGCACCAAGCTGTCGATGGTGTTCCAGCACTTCAATCTCTGGTCGCACATGAACGTGATCGAGAACGTGATGGAAGCGCCCGTCAACGTGCTCGGCATCCCGAAGAAGGAAGCCGAAGACCGCGCGCGCGAGTATCTCGAGAAGGTTGGTCTCGCGCCGCGCGTCGAGAAGCAGTATCCGTCGCACCTGTCGGGCGGCCAGCAGCAACGTGTCGCGATCGCGCGGGCGCTGGCGATGCATCCGGACGTGATGCTGTTCGACGAGCCGACGTCGGCGCTCGACCCGGAACTGGTCGGCGAAGTGCTGAAGGTGATGCAGAAGCTGGCCGAGGAAGGCCGCACGATGATCGTCGTCACGCACGAGATGGGCTTCGCGCGCAACGTGTCGAACCACGTGATGTTCCTGCACCAGGGGCGCGTCGAGGAAGAAGGCGTGCCGTCCGAGGTGTTCGCGAACCCGAAGAGCGAACGCCTGCGCGGGTTCCTGTCGGGCAGCCTCAAGTAACGCGCGCTCCTCCGCGTCGCACTGCACGAACGGGCGCCATGCGGCGCCCGTCTTGCGTTTACGCGACGTCCACCGGCGCGCCGTCGGCGAATGCGCGCAACGCGTCGCCCGCGAGTCGGTAGCGCACCCATTCGCTCTGCGGCGCGGCGCCGACGCTTTCGTAGAAGCGGATCGCCGGCTCGTTCCAGTCGAGGACGCTCCATTCGAAACGCCCGCAGCCGGTATCCACCGCGACGCGCGCGAGCGCCTTCAGCAGCCGCAGCCCGGCGCCCGCGCCGCGAAAGCGCGGCGACACGTACAGATCCTCGAGATACAGGCCCTGACGGCCGAGCCACGTCGAATACGAGAAGAAATACACGGCGAAGCCGGCCGGCTCGCCGTCGACCTCGCAGATCAGCGCACGCGCGGGCGAACCTTCGCCGAACAGGCTGCGCTCGAGCGATGCAGGCGTCGCGACCACTTCATGCTCCGCCTTCTCGTAGATGGCCAGCTCGGTGATGAAACGCAGGATCTGCGGCACGTCGGCGACGGTGGCCGAACGGATGTCGATTTGCACGGTGGGGAGCCCTCCTTCGGCCCGGACTGAAAACGGAATGCGGCGGCGCTCGCTCGCGCAATCGCGCGTGACGCCGCCCGGATCGACATGCTACGTTCACGATACAACTGCAGGAAGTGCAGTTTCTTCATCCTGACATGAACATGATGCACCCAGAGCTGCGCCGTCTCGACCTGAACCTGCTGCTCGCGTTCGACGCGCTGTACCGCCACCGCTCGGTCGCGGCGGCCGCGCACGAGCTGGCGATGAGCCCGTCCGCGCTCAGTCACGCGCTCGCCCGGTTGCGCGAAGCGATCGGCGATGCGTTGTTCGTGCGCCTCGGCAACGAGATGCAGCCGACCGTGCGCGCCGACGACATCGCCACCTGGGCCGGTGATGCGCTCGACACGATGTCGAAGGGGCTCGCCCGCGCACGCCGCTTCGATCCCGCGCAAAGCGACCGCACGTTCGTGTTCGCCGCGAGCGACTACACGGCGTTCGCCGTGCTGCCGGCGTTGCTCGCGCGTATCGAGCAGGTCGCGCCGCGGCTGCGGATCCGCGTCGTCCACTCCGACCGGAAGATCTCGATCGACGAACTCGCGGCCGGCCGCATCGACTTCGCGCTCGGCTATCACGAGGAGTCGGCCGCCGACGCGCCGGGCATCGAGGATTTCGACTGGTTCTCGGACGACTACGTGGTGATCGCGAGCGCCACGCATCCGGACATCCGCCGCCGGCTGACGCTCGAACAGTACCTCGCGGCACGCCACGTCGTCGTCACGCCGTGGAACGAGTCGCGCGGCGTCGTCGACTACGTGCTCGACCGGCTCGGCCTCGCGCGGCAGGTCGCCGTGCAGTTGCCGAGCGTGCTGGCCGCACCGTTCGTGATCTCGGAATCGGCACTCCTGATGACGGTGCCGAACCGTGCCGCGCAGGCGCTGCGCCACGCGGCGCCGATCCGCATCTTCCCCGCGCCGTTCGAGATCCCGCGCTACACGGTGAAGGTCTACTCGCACGCGAAGCATGCGCGCACCGACGCGCACCGGTGGCTGCGCGCGCAGCTGCTCGACGTCCGGCCGGCGGGCGGTTGAGTTCGACGCTCCGGTGCGGCGCGCGGAGCGCCCCGCCGCACCAGCGTTTCCGGCGCCCGGGCGGCGGCGGACCACCGCCAATTCATTACGAAATACTTACCAATTCCTCGCGTCCGGCGCTTACGCTCGTGCCCCGGCAACGTCAATAGTGACAATCCTTGACCCACCGGCGCCGAATCCGTGTCTCCCTTGTCTCACAAGGGTTTTCGGGGAATCGACGGCCCCTTGGGCACCCGCTGCGCACTGTGTTGCATGGCAAATTGGCGACACGTGTTAGTCAAACAACGATTTCCATCGCCACAAAATTGTATTTTTGCTAAATTAGTAACCAAAGTAGCAAAACGAAGTTCGTGAAATGTAGTTTAGCTTCACGACACAACAAGGAGACCCCGCAAGCCGACCCGGCCGCGCGGGACCGCTCAACGGTTTTCCGTCCGCTTGCCCGCGTGCCGCGCTTACCGGCCCTGCACGAGGTCTCCCTGGTTATCCCGCTTTTCGCTTTTGCCCGGCGCTCGCTGCTCCGGGCATCTCGTGCAGTCTGGGTTGACTTTTTGACAGGGTATGGAGGAGATGATGAAGAAAGCTTTGGTCGCGGCCGCGCTGATGGCTGCTGGGGTGGTTACGGCGCACGCGCAGAGCAGCGTCACGCTGTATGGTCGCCTGGATGCCGGCCTCGAGTACCTGAACGGCCTGCAGAACGGCCACCAAGTGCGCGCGGAAAGCGGCGACTGGGGCACGAGCCTGTGGGGCTTGAAGGGCAGCGAGGACATCGGCGGCGGCAACAAGGTCCTGTTCCACCTCGAAGGCGCGTTCAACACGATGACGGGCGGTTTCAGCGGCTCGATCTGGGATCGTTTCGCGACCGTCGGCATCTCCAACGACCGCTACGGTACGCTGCTGCTGGGTCGCGAACTCGCGATCGCGAACGGCGTGTGGGACTTCGATCCGCTGGGCCAGTCGAGCTGGTCGTCGGCATCGCTCGTGCGCGGCCGCAACTGGAACAAGACCAGCAACAACGTGTCGTACCAGTCGCCGCAGTTCTACGGCCTCGACTTCTACGGCCAGTTCGCGTTCTCGAACTCGACCAGCTTCAACGGCAACACGACGGCCGGCCAGCCTGGCCGTGCAGCCGGCGCACAGGTCACGTACACGAACTCGCTGTTCCAGTTGCGCGGCATCTACGACGAAACGCGCGACAGCAACGGCCGCTTCTCGGACGTGTTCAACTACTCGCGTGAATACTTCGCGGGCCTGAACGTGTTCCTCGGCCAGTTCAAGCTGCAGGCGGCTTACCAGTCGTCGCATGCTGACGGCAGCGGCGGCCCGGCCGTCAACAACGGCATCACCGGCACCCAGCAGGTCTGGGGCGGCGTGACGTGGCAGGCCACGCCGGCGGCAGCGCTGATCGCGGCCGTGTACCACGTGAACGCCAACCACGGCGGCGGCAACGCGAACATCTACACGGTCGGCGGTTCGTACAACATCTCGAAGCGCACGCTGTTCGACGTGCAGGTCGCGACGGTGCGCAACAGCTCGACGGCCAACTTCGGCCTGAACGCGAACGGTGCAGGCACCGCCGTGTCGACGGGCAACCCGCATCCGGGCGGCAGCCAGACCGGCGTCTACGCCGGCATCCAGCACCTGTTCTGATCAGGCGCCGTCCAGAGAACGATTCGACAACACTTTCCACGCTGCTGCGAGAGGCGCGTATCGGTGCGGTACCCTCCCGGGTATCCGCACCGTTTTTTATTGGCGGTCCGGGATCGTGCGATCCGCGGCCCGATCTGCCCGATCTGTCGAACGGGCCGGATGCGGCGCTCAGACCGCCGCTTCGTTCTCTTCGCCGGTGCGGATGCGGATCACGCGCTCGACGTCCGACACGAAGATCTTGCCGTCGCCGATCTTGCCCGTGCGCGCCGCGCCGATCACCGCGTCGATCACCTGGTCGACCTGCGCTTCCGCGACGACCACCTCGATCTTCATCTTCGGCAGGAAGTCGACCACGTATTCGGCGCCGCGATACAGCTCGGTGTGCCCCTTCTGGCGGCCGAAGCCCTTCACTTCCGTCACGGTCAGGCCGGTGAGGCCCACTTCGGCGAGCGCTTCGCGGACTTCGTCCAGCTTGAACGGCTTGATGATGGCGGTGATGCGTTTCATGATGGTTGTCCCTCAATGCTCGTTTGGATGAAAAATCGCAATCCCGATTTTAAGCCGTAAGTGTAAGCCGTAAGCCGGCCGGCCGCGCACGGCACGGCACGGCTCAGTCGAGACGTTCGGTAAAGCGTGACGTGATCGGATAGCGCCAGTCGCGCCCGAACGCGCGATGCGTGACGCGAATGCCGATCGGCGCCTGGCGGCGCTTGTATTCGTTGATCTTGATGAGCCGCGTCACGCGCGCGACGTCGGCCTCCGCATAGCCGGCCGCGACGATCTCCGCGAGCGGCCGGTCCTCCTCCATGTACATCCGCATGATCGCGTCGAGCACGTCATACGGCGGCAGGCTGTCCTGGTCCGTCTGGTTCTCGCGCAACTCGGCCGACGGCGCGCGCGTCAGGATCCGCTCGGGGATCACGTCGCGCAGCCCGTAGTCCGCAGTGGCGTTGCGATAGCGGCACAGCCGGTAGACCAGCGTCTTCGCGATGTCCTTGATCACCGCGAAGCCGCCGGCCATGTCGCCGTACAGCGTGCAGTAGCCGACCGCCATCTCGCTCTTGTTGCCGGTCGTCAGCACGATCGAGCCGAACTTGTTCGACAGCGCCATCAGCAGCGTGCCGCGGATGCGCGCCTGGATGTTCTCTTCCGTCGCGTCCTCCGCGCGGCCCGCGAATTCGCCCGCGAGCGCCGCGCGGAACGCGTCGAACATCGGCGCGATCGCGATCTCGTCATAGCGCACGCCGACGCGCCGCGCCATCTCCGCCGCGTCGGTGGTCGAGATGTCGGCCGTGTAGCGCGACGGCATCATCACCGCGCGCACGCGCTCGGGCCCGAGCGCGTCGCAGGCGACCGCGAGCACCAGCGCCGAATCGACGCCGCCCGACAGCCCGATCAGCACGCCGGGGAAACCGTTCTTGCCGATGTAGTCGCGCACGCCGGTCACGAGCGCGCGATAGACCTGCGCGTCGACCGGCAGCTCGGGCGCGATCGCACCCGGCAGCGGGCGCGCGCCGTCGAACTCGACAATCGCGTGCCCTTCGTCGAACTGCGGCATCTTCGCGACGAGCGCGCCCTCGCCGTCGAGCACGAACGAGCCGCCGTCGAACACGAGCTCGTCCTGGCCGCCGACGAGGTTCACGTACACCATCGGCAGCCCGGTTTCGCGGATCCGCGCGCGCAGGATGTCGATGCGCAGCGCTTCCTTGTTCATGTGGTACGGCGAACCGTTCGGGATCAGCAGCACCTGCGCGCCGGCGGCCTTCGCGATCTGCGCGGCCGACGCATGCCATGCGTCCTCGCAGATGATCACGCCGTATCTGACGCCGTCGAGCTCGAACACGAGCGGCTCGGTGTCGGTCGCGAAGTAGCGCTTCTCGTCGAACACGTCGGCGTTCGGCAGATCCTGCTTGCGGTAGGTGCCGACGATCTCGCCGCCGACGATCAGCGACACCGCGTTGTAGGTGTCGGCCGGCGGCACGCCGCGCTCGATCGGGCGGTTTGCATTACCATCGACGGCTGGCGCGTGCGGAGCGCCGCCCGACGGACCGCCGCCCGCGCTCCGCAACGGATGGCCGACCAGCACCGCGAGCCCGTCGAACGCACGCAGCGCATCGGCGAGCGCGTCGAGCGCGGCGGCCGCCGCCGTGTAGAACGCGGGCCGCAGCAGCAGGTCTTCCGGCGGATAGCCGGACAGCGCGAGTTCGGGCGCGATCATCAGGCGCGCACCATCGTTGTGCGCGGCGCGGGCGGCCGCGACGATCCGCGCGACGTTGCCGGCGAAATCGCCGACGGTGACGTTGATCTGGGCGAGAGCGAGTCGGGTCTTCATGACGGGATCGGCGCAGCCCGGCGGCGCGCCCTGAACGGCTGACGAAAACGCCTCGGAAGCAGGCCACGGCGGCACGCATCCGGCGGCATCCAACTGTACGGATTCACGCTTGAAACACGAACGCATCGATTATCGCACGGGCATCCTGTCGTCCCCCGCGGAGGTGCCGGCCGACGAATGGAACGCGCTGCTCGAGCGCGACGCGCAGCCGACGCCGTTCCTGCGCCACGAATTCCTCGACGCGCTGCACGTCGCGCGCTGCGCGGTCGACGACACCGGCTGGTCGCCGCACTTCGTCACGCTGACCGACGCGCGCACCGGCCGGCTCGCGGCGGCCGCGCCCGTCTATGCGAAACAGCATTCGTACGGCGAATACGTGTTCGACTGGGCGTGGGCCGACGCGTACCAGCGCAACGGGCTGTCCTACTACCCGAAGCTGCTGTGCGCGGTGCCGTTCACGCCCGTGCAGGGCACGCGCCTGCTCGCGGCCGACGACGACGCGCGCCGCCGGCTCGCGGCCACGCTGCTCGCGTTCGCCGAGCAAAGCGACGTGTCGTCGCTGCACGTGCTGTTCCCGACCGGCGACGAGGCGCGGCTGCTCGAGTCGATGGGGATGATGCTGCGCGAAGGCGTGCAGTTCCACTGGCTCAACGACGGCTACCGCGACTTCGACGACTTCCTCGGCACGCTCGAGCAGAAGAAGCGCAAGAACATCCGCGCGGAACGTCGCAAGGTGCGCGATGCCGGCGTCACGTTCCGGCGGCTCGCCGGCGATCAGATCACCGACGCCGACTGGCGCTTCTTCTCGCGCTGCTACCGGCAGACCTATCGCGAGCACTATTCGAGCCCGTACCTGAATCTCGACTTCTTCCGCGCGATCGGCGCGACGATGCCGGAGAACCTGCTGCTCGTGATCGCCGAAGCCGACGGCAAACCGATCGCGAGCTCGCTCGCCGTCTACCGGCGCGGCGCGCACGGCCGCGGCGGCACGCTGTACGGCCGCTACTGGGGCGCGCTCGAACATGTGCCCTGCCTGCATTTCGAAACGGCCTACTACCAGTTGCTCGAATTCTGCATCGAGGCCGGGCTCGACACGTTCGAGGGCGGCGCGCAGGGCGAGCACAAGCTCGCGCGCGGCTTCCTGCCGACCGTCACGCATTCCGCGCACTGGCTCGCGCACCCGGCGTTCTCCGATGCGGTCGCGCGCTTTCTCGAACGCGAGACCGAGCATATCCACGCGTACGTCGACGAGCTGCGCGAGCACGATCCGTTCCGGCGGGGGCCGTGACGGCGGGCGCGAATCATGTCGCTTGCGGCGGCACGCGCCAATTCTGAGACACTGACGGCTTCGCATCCCGCCGCCTCCCCATGTCCTGGTTTCTGTATCTGATCGAGTGTGCCGACGACAGCGTCTACACCGGCATCACGACCGACGTCGCTGCGCGCTTCGACGAGCACGCATCCGGCAAGGGCGCGCGCTATACGCGCTCGCGCAAGCCGCGCGCGGTGCTCGCGTCGTTCCCGCTGCCCGACCGCTCGATCGCGTCGCGCGCCGAATACTGGGTGAAGCGGCTGACCGCGGCGCAGAAACGCGAACTGGCGGCAGGATTGCGGACGCTGGAATCGGTGGTGCCGGCTGTGGTGACGATCGACGGGGAAGTCGATGCGGACGGTTTGAAGGCCGGCACGCGGCGGCGGAAGAAAGTGAAGAAGGCGCCGCAGCCCGCCGAAATCACGATGCAGGCGGCCGAAACGGAACAACCCGTGAAGAAAGCTGCGAAGGCCGGTAGTGACGGGAAAGCATCGCGGTCCGGCAAGACCTCGAAGTCCGGGCAAAGCGCTCAGGCCCGTGCGAAGACGAAGGCAGCTCCAGCCAGCAAGCGTGCGACGAACGGCGACGCCGCCGAAGCAAAAAAGGCCGCGTCGCGCAGCACGGCGGCAAAGCAGGACGAGCCTGCCGTCAACTCGACGCCGAAACGGAAAGCGCCGGCGGCCGACGGCAAGTCCGTCGCGAAGGCACGCGCCGGCAGCGCTTCGACATCGCCGGGGCGCCGCGGTACGTCGGCGGCCGGAAAGGCCAGAACCGAAGCCGTCGAAGCCGCTGCTCCGGCCACCACCGAGCGCGGCGCAACGGGCGCAATTCGCTCAACCGACTCAACGCGAGCGAAGCGTACGAAAACCTCGCCGAACGCCGGCTCCCCGCCCGCGCCCGCCCGCACGCGAAAGAACACCACCACCGGTGCCAAACCGCGCACAAAACAAAACCGCGCGGCCTCCTGAGGAGACACGCGCGGTTTGCGTTCCGAACGAACCGGCCGCGAGGCCGGCCAGCCGGCTTACTTCTTGTAGTTCGCGGCGCCGTCGGCGATTTCCTTGTGCGCGGCGTCGATGCCGGCCCAGCCTTCGACCTTCACCCACTTGCCCTTCTCGAGCGCCTTGTATTGCTCGAAGAAGTGCTTGATCTGGTCCTTCAGGTACTCGGGCACGTCGTCGATCGACTTCAGGTTCGCCGTCATCGGGCAGACCTTGTCGTGCGGCACCGCAACCAGCTTCGCGTCGACGCCCGACTCGTCGGTCATCTGCAGCATGCCGAGCACGCGCGAACGCACGATCGAGCCGGCCAGCAGCGGGAACGGCGTGATCACCAGCACGTCGACCGGATCGCCGTCGCCCGACAGCGTCTGCGGGATGTAGCCGTAGTTCACCGGATAGCGCATGCCGGTACCGATGAAGCGGTCGACGACGAGGAGACCCAGCTCCTTGTCCGCCTCGTACTTCACCGGATCGCTTTGCGCGGGGATCTCGATGATCACGTTGAAATCGTGCGGCAGGTCCTTGCCGGCCGGAACATGATTGAAGCTCATAGCGCTCTCTGTTGGTCGATGGAATTCGGGAGAGGGGCGCCGCGGCCGTTGCACCGCCGCGGGCGTCCCCGCAGGGAATGCGCCATTATAGCCAATCGACCGGTGGCGTCCGGATGACGATCGGCGCGATAATCGTTCCGGATGTCCGGCCATCGAACCCCGGGTGATGTTGCATGGAAGCCGAGCACGGGCTGAAACGCCAAGCCGGGTCGACCGCGAAGCATGGGACCCGAGTAAGCGCTAAAGCACCAACTCGGATCGACCGCGAAGCATGGGACCCGAGTAGGCGCTGAAGCGCCAACTCGGGTCGACAGGAGCACGCATGGAAGAAGCGAAGCACTTCATCGCAGGCGAATGGACATTGCCCGCGCAACTGGAGACGATTCCGGTCGTCGACCCGTCCGACGGCCAGCCGTTCGCGACGATCGCGCGCGGCACCGCGCCCGACATCGAACGCGCGGTCGCCGCCGCCCGCGACGCGTTCGCGGGCCCGTGGGGCGCGGCGAGCGCCGCCGAGCGCGGCCGCGTGCTGATGCGGCTGTCCGCGCGCGTCGCCGACCATCTCGAGGAACTGGCCGCGATCGAGGCACGCGACACCGGCAAGCCGCTGAAGCAGGCGCGTGCCGACGCCGCCGCGCTCGCCCGCTACTTCGAGTTCTACGCGGGCGCCGCCGACAAGCTGCACGGCGAAACCCTCCCCTATCAGGCCGGCTACACGGTACTGACGGTGCGCGAGCCGCACGGCGTCACCGGCCACATCGTGCCGTGGAACTACCCGATGCAAATCTTCGGGCGCAGCGTCGGCGCGGCGCTCGCGGCCGGCAACGCATGCGTCGTGAAACCGGCCGAGGATGCGTGCCTGTCGGTGCTGCGCGTGGCCGAACTCGCCGCCGAAGCCGGGCTGCCGGCCGGTGCGCTGAACATCGTCACCGGCTACGGCCATGAAGCGGGCGCGGCACTCGCGCGCCATCCCGGCATCGACCACATCTCGTTCACCGGCTCGCCCGCGACCGGCAAGCTGGTCACGCAGATGGCCGCCGAGAACCACGTGCCCGTCACGCTCGAACTCGGCGGCAAGTCGCCGCAGATCGTGTTCGCCGACGCCGATCTCGACGCGGCGCTGCCCGTGCTCGTGTCGGCGATCGTGCAGAACGGCGGGCAGACCTGCTCGGCCGGCAGCCGCGTGCTGATCGAGCGCGCGGTCTACGAGCCGCTCGTCGAACGGCTCGCCACCGCGTTCAACGGGCTGCGGGTCGGCCCGAGCCGCGCCGATCTCGACTGCGGCCCGCTGATCAACGCGAAGCAGCAGCAGCGCGTGTGGGATTTCCTGTCCGACGCGCAGCACGACGGCATTCCGATGGCCGGGCACGGCCAGGTCGTCGCCGACGCGCCCGAAAGCGGCTTCTACCAGGCGCCTGCGCTGCTGCGCGACGTGCCGGCGTCGCACCGGCTCGCGCAGGAGGAAGTGTTCGGCCCGGTGCTCGCCGCGATGCGCTTCGTCGACGAAGACGAAGCGGTCGCACTCGCGAACGGCACGCCGTACGGCCTCGTCGCGGGCATCTGGACCCGCGACGGTGCCCGCCAGCTGCGTCTCGCGCGCCGCCTGCGTGCCGGCCAGGTGTTCATCAACAACTACGGCGCGGGCGGCGGCGTCGAGTTGCCGTTCGGCGGCGTCGGCCACTCGGGCCATGGCCGCGAGAAAGGCTTCGAGGCGCTGTACGGTTTCACGACGCTGAAGACGATCGCGATCCGGCACGGCTGAACCAGACGAACGCGGCCGGCAACGGACCGGCCGTGTCCCGCAGCACCCTGCACGCATCCAGCACAGGAGACACACCATGCGGTTGAGCGGCAAGACGGCCCTCGTCACGGGCGGCGGTTCGGGCTTCGGCGAAGGCATCGCGAAGACCTATGCGCGCGAAGGCGCGAACGTCGTCGTCAACGACCTGAACGGTGCGGCGGCCGAGCGCGTCGCGAGCGAGATCGCGCTGGCGGGCGGCAAGGCGATCGCGGTCGCGGGCGACGTGTCGAAGGACGCCGACTGGCGCGCGCTGCTGCAGGCCGCGCTCGACGATTTCCATTCGGTGCAGATCGTCGTGAACAACGCCGGCACCACCCATCGCAACAAGCCGGTGCTCGACGTGACGGAAGCCGAGTTCGACCGCGTGTACGCCGTCAACATGAAGAGCCTGTTCTGGAGCGTGCAGACCTTCGTTCCGTATTTCCGCACGCAGGGCGGCGGCGTGTTCGTAAACGTCGCGTCGACGGCCGGCGTGCGGCCGCGCCCGGGCCTCGTCTGGTACAACAGCACGAAGGGCGCGATGATCACCGCGAGCAAGTCGCTCGCGGCCGAGCTCGGCGCCGATCGGATCCGCGTGAACTGCATCAACCCGGTGCTCGGCGAGACGGGCCTGATGACGGAGTTCATGGGCTGCGAGGACACGCCGGAGAATCGTCGCCGGTTCCTCGCGACGATTCCGCTCGGCCGCTTCTCGACGCCGCAGGACATCGCGAACGCGGCCCTGTACCTCGCATCCGACGAAGCCGAGTTCATCACCGGCGTCTGTCTCGAAGTCGACGGCGGGCGCTGCATCTAGCCGCACGGCCGTGATGGCGCCGCGCCGGCAGCGCCGGCCGGCGCCGCATCCACGCATCGTCATTGCTTCGCACGACACCGGATCGGGCGCCGCCGCGCCGGCTCCGGCCACCACAAGAAAGGACAGGAGACAACATGGCAACATCGACGCAGTCGCTGCCGGGCTCGTCCGGCGCATTCGAGGAAGCAACCTACCGCAAGGTGTCCTGGCGGCTCACGCCGCTCCTGCTGCTGTGCTACGTGGTCGCGTATCTCGACCGCGTGAACGTCGGCTTCGCGAAGCTGCAGATGGCGAGCGACCTGAATCTCAGCGATACCGTCTACGGGCTCGGCGCCGGGATCTTCTTCTTCGGCTACTTCCTGTTCGAAGTGCCGAGCAACATCATCCTGCACAAGGTCGGCGCACGCGTCTGGATCGCGCGCATCATGGCGACGTGGGGCGTGATCTCGATCCTGACGATGTTCGTCACGACGCCCGCGATGTTCTACGTGATGCGCTTCCTGCTCGGCGTCGCCGAGGCCGGCTTCTTCCCTGGCGTGATCCTGTACCTCACCTACTGGTATCCCGCGCACCGGCGCGGCCGGATGACGACGTTCTTCATGACGGCAGTCGCCTTGTCCGGGGTGATCGGCGGGCCGATCTCCGGCTTCATCCTGAAGGCGTTCAACGGCGTGAGCGGCTGGCACGGCTGGCAATGGCTGTTCCTGCTCGAAGGGATCCCGTCGGTGCTGGCCGGCGTGCTGGTGTTCTTCGCGCTCGACGACCGGATCGCGAAGGCCAAATGGCTCACCGACGACGAAAAGGCGCTGCTCACGCGCAACGTCGACGCGGAGGAAGCGACCAAGGAAGACCTGCCGCTCGGCGCGGTGATGGCGAGCCCGCGCGTGTGGCTGATGGCGCTCATCTACTTCTCGTTCGTGATGGGGCTGTACGGCGTCGGCTTCTGGCTGCCGACGATCATCAAGGCGACCGGCGTGACCGACACGTTCATGATCGGGCTGCTGTCGGCGGTTCCGTATGCGGCGGCGGTGGTCGCGATGATCCTGATCGCGCGCAGCGCTGACAAGCGCCGCGAACGACGCTGGCACCTGGCGATTCCGGCCGCGTTCGGCGCGCTCGGGCTCGTGCTCTCGGTGATCTGGGCGCACCAGACGGCGCTCGCGATGCTCGGCCTCACGCTCGCGACGATGGGCATCCTGACGACGCTGCCGCTGTTCTGGAGCCTGCCGACCGCGTTCCTCGGCGGCGCGGCGGCCGCGGCGGGCATCGCGATGATCAACTCGATCGGCAACCTCGCGGGCTTCCTGAGCCCGTACATGATGGGCTGGCTCAAGCAGGCGACGGGCGCCAACGACGCGGGCATGTACATGCTCGCCGGGTTCCTCGTGCTTGGCGGGCTGCTCGCGCTGTCGGTGCCGAAGCGGCTCGTCGACAAGTGACGTGACGCGGCGCGCCGCGATGCGGTTCGTCGCGGGCGAAGACGACTTGCCGCGCCGGCTCCGCGCGTAGCGCGTCCGGCGAGGCGAGAGCGCATAAGAGAAGCCCCGAAGGCCATCCGGCGTTCGGGGCTTTTTTACGCGCGGCGGGCGAGCGCCGCCGCGTCAGACCACGGTGATCGCGAGCGCGCTTTCGCGGTAGTGCTTCGCCGCCTTGTCGGTTTCGCCGAGGTGCTCGAACAGGCGTGCGAGCGCACGGTGCGCACGCACCTTCAGCGCCTCGTTGTCGGCCTGCTTCAGCGCGGCTTCGAGGAACGACTGCGCCTTGCCCCAGAGCTGCTGCTGCTGGCAGAGACGGCCGAGCGCGAACAGCAGGTCGGCGTCGTCCGGGTGATCCTTCCTCCAGCCTTCGGCCTTCTGGATCAGCGGCAGCGCATCGCCGCCGGCCGTGTCCGGATAGCGGCGCAGCAGGCGCGCATCCCAGTTGTGCGCGAGCGCGTCCTCGACGATGCGGCGCGCTTCGGTGCGGCGCTCGAGCGTCACCAGCAGCTCGGCCGCGAGATCGGCCAGGCGCGGCGACTGGCGCTCGAGCGGCGACAGCGACTGCCACACCTCGAGCAGCGCGTCCGGGTCGTGCCGGCGTTCGCGCAGCAGGTTCTCCGCGGCCTGCTGGCGCAGCCGCACGGCCGCGGCCGGATGCAGCGCCTCGCGTTTCTCGAGCGCCTTTGCGAGCTTCAGCACCTCGGCCCAGTTCTTCAACTGCTGCTGCGCGCGCAGCGCGACCTGCTGCGCATGGATGCGCTTGCCGCCCGCCTGCAGGTCGGCCAGCGCGGCGAGCGCGCCGTCGGCATCGCGCGCATCCGCGCGCATGTCGGCCGCGGCGAGCAGCCGCGCGTCCTGCCATTCCGGCGCGTCGACCTTCGACAGCCAGTCGTCGCGGCGCGTGTACTCGTGCATCCGGTGCGCAGCGGTGGCCCCGACGAGACTCGCGGCGCCCTGGTTCGCATCGACCGCGAGCGCGTCGCGCGCAGCCTTCTCGGCGCGCGAGAAGCGGCCCGCATACAGGTTCGCGATCGCGTCGCGCAGCGACGCCTGTGCCTTCTCGTTGCGCGAACGCGCACGATACGCGGCGACCCGCTGCGGCATGCGCCAGATGTTGCGCACGATGCGCAGCAGCGCGTACACGACGATGAACAGCACGACGATGGAGATCACGAACAGGTTCAGCGACACGTCGACCCGGTACGGCGGATAGACGAGCAGCACCTGCCCCGCGTCGAAATGGCCGACGGTGGCGAGTGCCGCGGCGATCGCGAACAGGATCGCGAGCCAGACGATTCCTCGAAGCGTCATCGTTACCCCCGGCTCTTGAACTGCTGAACGGCGTTCAGGCTCGTGTTCAGGTTCGGCACCGCAACCGTCAGCGATGCACCGTCGACCTGCTTGAGCAGATCCTCGACGGTCTGCGTGTCCTTCGATGCCTGGTCGAAATACTTGCCGAGCGACGCCTGCGCGGCGTGCAGGTCGGCCTTCATCGCGCCGTCGTTGCGCGCGAGCAGCGACAGGCGCGCCGTGAGCAGGCGCAGCTTCACGTTCTCGCGCACGAAGTAGCCCTGGTCGGGCGACGCGAGCATCGCGTCGGCATTGTCGATCCGGCGCACCTGCACGAGGCCCTTCAGCTGCTCGCCGAGGCCGGCCGAGAAGTCATGCCACCACACCTTCCAGCGCGGCGTGTCGGCTGCCACCGGCGACGCGGCCTCGGCTGGCGCGGCCTTCGGCGACGCGTGCGGAACCAGCGCCTCGCCCGACAGCGGCAGCGCGTCGATCTTCGCGATCGCGTCGTCGAGCTTGATCGCGAGGCCCGTTAGGTCGGCCGACGGCGCGGCCTTCAGCTTCTCGATGTCCTGCGCGAGCGCCTTGCGCACCGTGACGGCCTGCGCGCTCTGCGACGTCGCGAGTCGCGCGTCGGCATTCTGCAGCGCGATCAGCGCGAGCTGCGTGTTGCCGGTGAGCTGCAGTTGCTGGCTCGCGCTCGACAGCATCTGATCGACTTCCTCGAGCATCCACGCGTCGCGGTTGCGCGACAGGTCCTGGTATTGCTGCTGCAGCGCCTGCTGCGCGCTCTGCGCGTCGGCGAGCTTGCCGTCGAGCTGCGCGAGCTGCGTGTCGACCTGGTGCGTGCCCGCGAGCGCCTGCTCGGTCTTCATGCGGATCTCGGCCGTCTGCGCATCGAGCGCCTTCTGGCGTGCGACGAACGAATCGTCGAGCCGGTCGACCTTGCGGTTCAGCGCATAGCCGCCGGCGCCCGCCGCGCAGCCGAGCACGACGACGACGAACCACAGCACCGCGCTGCCGCCGCGGCGCGCAGGCGGTTCGGACGCCATATAGGCGGGACGGGACGGCGGTGCGGAAGCAGCGGCCGGCTGGGAAGCGACGCTTTTGGAATCGTTGGTATCTGTCATGCGTTTAGTCACCGGTGCGGCTGTCGCCGGTTGGACGGCCTCGTCGGCCATCGTTCGAAACGCGCGGACGATGCGCTCATCGCCCGCGCCGGTCAGCGTAATCCTATCAAAACCCAGTGCGCGCGCGGTCTGCTCGATGCGCGGGTGCGGCGTCACGAGCGGCGCGTGCTTCAGCGCCTCGATCTCGGCGTCGTTCAGGTGCGTGCGCGCGAGTTCGTGCAGGTTGCGCACGCCCTCCGAGCTCGTGACGAGCCACGCGTGCGGCGCGCCGGCGAGCAGCGCATGCACGCGCTCCCACGCGCCGACGCGCGGCTCGGGCACGACGCGCCGGTACGCGGCCACCAGCGTGACGTCCGCGCCGGCTTCGCGCAGCCGCTCGGCGAGCCATTCGCGCCCGCCGTCGCCGCGCACGATCAGCACGCGCTCGCCCGCCAGCGCCTGTGCGCCGCCGAACGCGGCCTCGATGCTCGCGAACAGGTTTTCCGAATCGTAATGCGGGACGCCGCCGTCGGCGGGCGCCTGCGGCGCGATCACGCGATGCGCGGGCGCCGCGATGCCGTGGCGCTCGAGCGCCGCGACGCTGCCGGGCCCGACGACGCCGACCGGCAGTGCATTCGGCCAGATCGCGCCGTACTGCGCGAGTGCGCGGTCGATCGCGTTCGGCGATACGAAGATCACGAGCGCGTAGTCCGCGAGCGCCGCGAACGCGGCATCGAGCGGCGCCGGATCGTCGACCGGCGCGATGTCGATCAGCGGGAATTCGAGCACGTCGCAGCCGGCCTCGGCCAGTTGGGCCGCCAGCGCGGCCGACTGGCCGTCGGGGCGCGTCAGGACGGCGGTGAACGCACGCGCGCCGCCTGCCATCAGGCGTCGCCCTTGCCGGCCTGCGAGCCGGCGAGCAGTGCGTTGACGATGTCGAGCGCACCCTGCGCCTCGAGCTCGTCGGACACCGCGCGGCCGAGCGCGAGCGCATCGGCGACGGTCATCACTGCGCCGCACTCCTCGGCGGTCAGCACGCGCCGGCCGTCGGTCGTCGACACGCGGCCCGTCAGGTACAGCTCGCCCGCGCGCCACACCGCGTGCGCGGCAAGCGGCACCTCGCAGCTGCCGCCGAGCGCGCGCGACACCATCCGCTCGGCCTCGACCGCGAGCGCGGTCTGCGGGTCGTGCAGCGGCGCGAGCCATCCGGCGACGTCCCTGCGGTGCGCGGCGATTTCGATGCCGAGCGCGCCCTGGCCGGCGGCCGGCGGGCTGTCCTCGACGTCGATCAGCGCGCGGATCCGCGCTTCGAGGCCGAGACGCTTCAGGCCCGCGGCCGCGAGGATGATCGCCGCGTAATCGCCGCGATCGAGCTTCGACAGGCGCGTGTCGAGGTTGCCGCGCAGCGGTAGCACGTCGAGGTGCGGATAGCGCGCGCGCAGCATCGCCTCGCGGCGCAGGCTCGACGTGCCGACGACGGCGCCGGCCGGCAGCGCGTCGAGCGACGCGTAGTCGTTCGACACGAACGCGTCGCGCGGATCCTCGCGCTCCATGATCGCGGTCAGCGCGAAACCGTCGGGCAGCGCCATCGGCACGTCCTTCAGCGAATGCACGGCGAGGTCGGCACGGCCGTCGGCGAGCGCATTCTCCAGCTCCTTCACGAACAGGCCCTTGCCGCCGACCTTCGACAGCGTGCGATCGAGAATCTGATCGCCACGGGTCGTCATCCCGAGGATTTTCACGTCACAAGCTGGATATAATTTGCGCAGCGCATCACGCACATGTTCGGCTTGCCACATCGCCAGGCGGCTCTCGCGCGAAGCGATCGTCAGCGTCGCGGGAGCTTGTGCCGCAAGAGTCTCGGAATTCATTGCTGGAACATCGAAGGACGGGATTGAAGATCGAACAATGGTAGCACGCACGCCCCGGCCCGCCCGGGCCCGGAGCCTGCGCCCGCCGCGCTTCGGCGCAGGCGGCGACACCGATGCGCGGATGTGCCGCACGTAGCTGGTTGCTTGACCGCAGTTCCCGTAGTTTCCGCAGTCCCCGCAGTCCCTTTTGACTCGAGCTTTCCCAAGGAAACCCATCGTGAAGTCTTCCGGATCGGCGCGTACGGCGCGCCGCAATGCTGCCCTGCCCTCCTCCGATGCCCCGACGGGCACCATCGCCACCGCCGCGAACGGCCGTGCGAAAACGGCAACGAAACCGAAAGACCCGATACGTCAGACAAAACGCGCGATCAAATCCGCCGCCCCGGCCGCCCGCAAGGCCGGCGCGGCGAAGCCCGGCGCCCGCACGCGCGAGGACAAGGACGGTCCGCTGTTCGAGGACATCCGCTACCTCGGCCGCCTGCTCGGCGACGTGGTGCGTGAACAGGAAGGCGACACCGTGTTCGACGTCGTCGAGACCATTCGCCAGACGGCGGTGAAGTTTCGCCGCGAGGACGACAGCGAGGCCGCGCAAACGCTGGAGAAGAAGCTGCGCAAGCTGACGCCTGAGCAGACGGTGAGCGTCGTGCGCGCGTTCAGCTATTTCTCGCACCTCGCGAACATCGCGGAAGACCGCCACCACAACCGCCGCCGCCGCATCCACGCGCTGGCCGGCTCCGCGCCGCAGCCCGGCACCGTCGCATACGCGCTCGAGCAGCTGAAGACGACCGGCAACGCGTCGAAGCGCCTGCTGCAGCGCTTCTTCGACGATGCGCTGATCGTGCCGGTGCTGACCGCGCACCCGACCGAAGTGCAGCGCAAGAGCATCCTCGACGCGCAGCACGACATCGCGCGCCTGCTCGCCGAGCGCGACCAGGAGCTGACCGCGCGCGAGCGCCAGTACAACGAATCGATGCTGCGCGCGCGCGTGACCGCGCTGTGGCAGACCCGCATGCTGCGCGACGCGCGCCTGACGGTCGGCGACGAGATCGAGAACGCGCTGTCGTACTACCGCGCGACGTTCCTCGACGAACTGCCCGCGCTGTACGGCGACATCGAGGCCGCGCTCGCCGAGCACGGCCTGTCCGCGCGCGTGCCGGCGTTCTTCCAGATGGGCAGCTGGATCGGCGGCGATCGCGACGGCAACCCGAACGTGACCGCCCCGACCCTCGAAGAAGCGATCAACCGCCAATCCGCGGTGATCCTCGAACACTATCTGGAACAGGTGCACAAGCTCGGCGCCGAGCTGTCGGTATCGAACCTGCTGGTCGGCGCGAACGACGCGGTGAAGGCGCTCGCGGCCGCGTCGCCCGACCAGTCGCCGCATCGCGTCGACGAACCGTATCGCCGTGCGCTGATCGGCATCTACACGCGGCTCGCCGCAAGCGCGCGCGTGCGGCTCGGCGAAGGCACGGTGCCGGTACGCAGCGCCGGCCGCGGCGCGCCGCCGGTGCGCGCGGTGCCGTACGCCGATTCCGAAGCCTTCGTCGCCGACCTGAAGGTGCTGACCGCCTCGCTCGACGAGCATCACGGCGCGTCGCTCGCCGCACCGCGCCTTGCGCCGCTCGTGCGCGCGGCCGAAGTGTTCGGCTTCCATCTCGCGAGCATCGACCTGCGCCAGAGCTCCGACATCCACGAAGCCGTGGTCGCCGAGCTGTTCGCGCGCGCCGGCGTCGAAGCCGACTACGCGGCGCTCGCCGAGGAAGACAAGCTGCGCGTGCTGCTGGCCGCGCTTGCCGATCCCCGCCCGCTGCGCTCGCAGTACCTCGAATACTCGGCGCTCGCGCAGAGCGAGCTCGGCGTGTTCGAGAAAGCCCGCGAGGTCCGCGCGCAGTTCGGCGCGCGTGCGGTGCGCAACTACATCATCTCGCACACGGAAACCGTCAGCGATCTCGTCGAGGTGCTGCTGCTGCAGAAGGAAACGGGCCTGCTCGAAGGCACGCTCGGCCACCACGCGAAGAACGGCCTGATGGTGATTCCGCTGTTCGAGACGATTCCCGACCTGCGCGACGCCGCGCGCATCATGCGCGAATACTTCGCACTGCCGGGCATCGACGCGCTGATCGCGCACCAGGGCGCCGAACAGGAAGTGATGCTCGGCTACTCGGACAGCAACAAGGACGGCGGCTTCCTCACGTCGAACTGGGAGCTGTATCGCGCGGAACTCGCGCTCGTCGACCTGTTCCGCGAACGCAAGATCACGCTGCGCCTGTTCCACGGCCGCGGCGGCACGGTCGGCCGCGGGGGCGGCCCGACCTACCAGGCGATCCTGTCGCAGCCGCCGGGCACCGTGAACGGCCAGATCCGCCTGACCGAACAGGGCGAGGTGATCGCGAGCAAGTTCGCGAACCCCGAGATCGGCCGGCGCAACCTCGAGACGGTGGTCGCCGCGACGCTCGAGGCGTCGCTGCTGCCGCAATCGAACGCGCCCGCGCAACTGCCCGCGTTCGAAGCCGCGATGCAGACGCTGTCCGACGCCGCGATGGCGTCGTATCGCGCGCTCGTCTATGAAACGCCCGGCTTCACCGACTACTTCTTCTCGTCGACGCCGATCACCGAGATCGCCGAGCTGAACATCGGCAGCCGCCCGGCGTCGCGCAAGCTGCAGGATCCGAAGAACCGCAGGATCGAGGATCTCCGCGCGATCCCGTGGGGCTTCTCGTGGGGCCAG
Source organism: Burkholderia sp. Bp8991 (assembly GCF_003853795.1). Lineage (NCBI taxonomy): Bacteria > Pseudomonadati > Pseudomonadota > Betaproteobacteria > Burkholderiales > Burkholderiaceae > Burkholderia > Burkholderia sp. Bp8991. The sequence goes on from NZ_QTQJ01000026.1 coordinate 29,546, forward strand.
TGCCGGCTGCTGCTGACGGGCTGGTACGGCTTCGGCAGCGCGGTGAGCGCGTATCTCGACGGCGCGCAGGACGCGGCCGAGCGCACGAAGCGCGTCGCGCTGCTCAGGAAGATGAACAAGACCTGGCCGTTCTTCGCGAACCTGCTGTCGAACATGGACATGGTGCTCGCGAAGACCGATCTCGCGGTCGCGTCGCGCTACGCGCAGCTGGTCGCCGACCGCAAGCTGCGCAAGCACGTGTTCGAGCGGATCGTCGCGGAATGGGAGCGCACGTCGCAGGCGCTCGCGGAAATCACCGGGCACGAAGGCCGCCTCGCGACCAACCCGCTGCTCGCGCGCTCGATCAAGAACCGCTTCCCGTATCTCGATCCGCTGAACCACCTGCAGGTCGAGCTGATCAAGCGTCACCGCGCGGGCGACTCGAACGCGCGGCTGCGCCGCGGGATTCACCTGACCATCAACGGGATCGCGGCCGGCCTGCGCAACACGGGCTGATCCGAGCGCGGTGCGGGCCTGCCCCGCGCCGCGCCGTCATCGCGAAACGACAGCCGCAAAACGAAAGCCGCGATACGCGACCACGCGTATCGCGGCTTTTTTCATCGAACGGCGCGACGGCACCGGCCGCCGTGCCGTCCCTCGCGCTCATTGCGCGTCGATCAGCAACGCGTCGTGCTCGAACGAGCCGTCAGGCTGCACCGCGTAGTAGCCGTGCACCTCGTCGGGCGCATGCGCCCACAGCGCACGAATGCCCGCGACGCTGTCGGCCGGCGTGCGGATCCGCTCGACCCACGTAGCGAATTCGATCGGCAGGCGCCAGCGGCTCTGCACGTGCGCGTCGAACCCGGCGCCGCGGAACATCGCGAGCCATTCGTCGGCACGGTAGTCGCGCACGTGCGACGCATCGCGCAGTACTTCCGCGGCCTGCAGATACGTGTCGAGCAGCGGATGGTCGTTGCCCGCGATGTCGATCATCAGCACGCGGCCGCCGGGCTTCAGCACGCGGCGCACCTCGGCAAGCGCCGCGCGCACGTCGTGCCAGTGGTGCGCGCTCATCCGGCTGACCACCCAGTCGAAGGTGCCCGCGTCGAACGGCAGTTGCTCGGCGGGGCCCTGCTGCGTGCGGATGTTCGCGAGCCCGCGCGTGCGCGCGGCGGCATCGACGGTCGCGAGCATCGGCGCGGCGAGATCGTACGCGACCACGTCGCGCACGTGCGGAGCAACCGCGAAGCTCGCGTGGCCGGCGCCGCAGCCGAGATCGAGCACCGCGGCTTCGGGCGTCGCGCGCACGGCGTCGGCCAGCGCCTGCAGATCGGCACCCGTCGCGTGGACCGTGCTCGTCAGGTAGGCGGCGGCCGTCGTGCCGAATGCGTCGGCGACCTGGTCGTGGTGTTTCATCGTTCGCTCCTTCCTTGGGTGGGGTGCTCGCTGCCTGTCAGCGCGCGAATCGCTACAATAGGGCCGCGCTTGTACCAGTACAAGTTAAGCAGTTATTCTGGTATTTGTTACACCTGCCTGATCCTTGCCGCGCACTCAGCGCCCCTTTTCAGCCGTTTCCGCATGAACCAGCCGTCGTCCGCCCCCACCCCGCCCCTCGATGCGACGCCCGCCCGCGCGCTCGGCGAATTCATCCGCGCACACCGCGAGCGGCTGTCGCCGCAGGCCGTCGGCCTGCCGCCCGGCCCGCGCCGCCGCACGCCGGGGCTGCGGCGCGAGGAAGTCGCGCAGCTGTGCGGCGTCAGCCCGACCTGGTACACGTGGATCGAGCAGGGCCGCCCGGTGTCGGCGTCGGCCGACGCGCTCGCGCGGATCGCCGTCGCACTGCAGTTGTCGAAAGCCGAACGCGCGTACCTGTTCGAACTGGCCGCACAGCGCGATCCGGCCGAACCCGACGTCGCGGCCGGCGACTTGCCGCCGACGCTCGCCGCCACCGTCGCCGCGATCGCCACGCCGGCGTACGTGCTCGACCGGCAATGGAACGCGCTCGCATGGAACGCGCCGGCCGCCGCGCTGTTCACGGGCTGGCTCGACGACGAGCACGACCGCAACCTGCTGCGCTTCACGTTCATGGCGCCGGCCGCGCGCACGCTGATCGTCGACTGGGAAACCCGCGCGCGCCGGCTCGCGGCCGAATTCCGCGCCGACTCGATCCGCCACCTCGCCGATGCGCCGACCCGCGCGCTGATCGACGCGCTGATGGCCGGCAGCGATGCCTTCGCGCAGTACTGGGCGTCGCAGGACGTGTTCGAGCGCGAAGGCGGCCTGCGCGAATTCGACCATCCGGCCGACGGCCGCCTCGTGTACCAGCAGATCACGCTGAAACCCGCGCACCGCGAGGACCTGAAGCTGGTCGTGCTCGTGCGCGATTGACGCGGCTCAGAAGCTGATCGTCGCGGTGATGGTGTCGCTGTAGTTGCCGGGTGCCGGTGTCGCCTGTGCAGGTACGCGGCCGTATATCGCGATCGCCTGCGCGAATCCGCTGCCGGTTCCGGTCGCCATCGTCGTGCCGCCGGTGCCGTCGCCCCACGGCTGCGTGTGGCCGCTGTCCTGATAGAGCTGATAGGCGACCGAGCCGCCGCCCGTGCGCTGCATCGTCCGAGCGGTGACACTGCCGCTGGCGCCGCCGTTCAACGCGATCTGGAATGCATCGCCGTTCGTGCACCGCGCACTGATCGAGCCGCTCGCGGTCAGCGCCGACGCCAGCACGCCCGACGCCGGAAACGCAACGCCGGTCGCGCTGATGATGCAGTTGTTGATGACGGTGGCCGTGGCCGTAACGGTCATCGTGCCGGCCGTCGACTGCGACGCGCACGGCGTCGGCAGCACGCCGAGCAGCGAAAAACTGTAGCTGTAGGCGGCCTGGTTGCCGCTGAAACTCTGCGAATAGACCGTGCTGGCATTGTTCACGGTCGGCACGGTGGGCTGGTTCGACGCAATGCGGCCATAGATGGTCACGTTCGTACTGGCGGACGTGCCGAGCAGCGGCTTCGTCAACGAGACGGATATCGGCGTCGTGCCGGTGCTGACGGCGCCCCAGGGCTGCGAATAGCCCGCGTCCTGATACAGGTCGTACTGCATCTGGTTCGCCCCGTTGCTCAGGTAGCGCGGGCTCGTGCCGCCGAGATTCACGCATACGAGCACGCCGGTGTTCAGGCTCAGCACGTCCCACGTGCAACTCACGGTCATCGTGCTGTTGGTCGTATAGGCCTGCTGCGTAATCGGGCTGACCGAGCCGAAGCTCGGCACCGGCGGCGTCACCGAACACGTGTCCGCGCGAGCCGGCAGCCACGGCATGCCGAGCAGCGCGGCCAGCAACAGGCACGATAGCGCGCGCATCCAGCGGCGCGCCGTGTCGACTCCTTGATCCGCCATGCATTCCCCCGAAATTGCCCGCCCGTTCGACCCGGCTTCCAGCCCGGGCAGCGCCCCCATGGTATCCGTCCGCGCAGCGATCATTCGCATTGTTGCTTGATCCATGTCAAAAGCGCCGATGGCATTCCGCGAGGAACCGCGGACAATGCGCTCCGGATCGGCGTTTTCTCCAATGCGCGCGACCGAGTCCGTGGAGTAGTCTTGCACCAACGACAGAGCGGTAACGGCGACCGGCGACAGACCACGCGGCAGGCACTCCGCGGCCGGGCGACCCCATTAAACGGCAGGAGACAATCATAATGAACGATTCCCGACGTCGTGTTCTTTCAGCCATGCTCGCGGCCACCTTCGCATTCGCGCCCGCGCTGCAGCCCGTCACCGTTGCCGCAGTCTATTCGAACGGCACCGCCACCGCCCAGTTCAACGTCACGCTCACGATCCAGGCCAACTGCGCGATCTCCGCGAACCCGCTTGCATTCGGCACGTCCGGCGTGCTCACATCGGCACTCAACCAGCAGACCACGGTCTCCGTCACCTGCTCGAACTCGACGCCATACAACATCGGACTCGACGCCGGCTCGGTCAGCGGCTCGACGGTCGCCAGCCGGCTGATGGGCGGGACGACGAGCGGCAATACCGGCACGACGGTCGGCTACCAGCTCTACCAGGACTCGGGCCACACGACGATCTGGGGCAACACGCAAGGCACCGACACGGTCGGCGGCACCGGCACCGGTTCCGCGCAACTGCTGAACGTGTACGGCCAGGTACCGACGCAAGCGACGCCGAAGCCGGACACCTATCAGGCCGCCGTCACCGCCACCGTCTACTTCTGACGCGCCGTGGCATCGTTCCCGCGCGCCCTGGTCGCGCTGTGCGTCGCGTCGGCGTGCGCGGCCGCATCCGCCGCCACGCTGCAGATCATGCCCGTGACGATCGAACTGCCGCCCTCGGCCGCCGCGGCGAGCATGACGCTCAGCAATCCTGGCGGACAGCCGATCTACGGCCAAGTCCGCGCCTATCGCTGGACGCAGGAAAACGGCGACGACGTGATGACGCCGACCGATGCGCTCGCCGCCTCGCCGCCGCTGTTGCAAATCGGCGCGAACGCCGAGCAGTTGATCCGGCTCGTACGCACGGGGCGCGGCGCGCCGGCCGCCGAGGAAAGCTATCGCGTATTGATCGACGAACTGCCGTCGCCCGGTACGCCGGTCGAGAACGGCATCACGATCCGGCTGCGCTATTCCGTGCCCGTATTCGTCGAGCCCGAAGGCGCCCGGGCAGCGCCGCGCCTCGACTGGCGCGTCGAGCGCGACGGATCCGGCACGCGGCTCGCGGTCGCCAACCGCGGCGAACGCCGTGCGCAGATTGCCGCGGTTCGGCTCGTCGACGCGCGCGGCACCGTGCACGACGTCACGCGCGGCCTGCTCGGCTACGCGCTCGCGGGCAGCACGCGACGCTGGCCGCTCAAGCTGGATGCGGGCGCGGCGGGATTCGTCAGGATCCAGGCGACCGTCAACGCGCAGCCGGTCGAGGCCCGGCTGACATCGCCCTGATCCACGCCGGAGGATCGCACGACGTTGCCCGTTCCGACGACGAGCACGGCCCTCCGGGCTGCCTGCCCCGCGCGACATGCCCGGCCCGCCGCTGCTGCGCTTTCGCTGGCGTTTTCACTGGCACTCACGCTGGCCGTGCACGCAGGCGCCGGATGCGCACAGACGGCGCCGCAGGCGGCAGCGGCAGCCGCCCCCGCGCCTGCTCCGGACACCCTGTTTCTCGACGTGTCGCTCAACGGTGAACCGACGCACCGGATCGCACGCTTCCAGCAAATCGACGGCCGGCTGTACGCGGCGTCCGCCGACCTGAACGACCTGGGCATCGCGACCGGCGACCGGGCGACCGCGCCGTCGAACACGCCCGTCGCGCTCGACACGCTCGCGGGGCTGCGCTACGACTACGACGCGGGCCGGCAGACGCTCGACCTGCGCGTGCCCGACGCGCTGCGCATCCCGCACACGTTCGATACGCGCGCGCTCGCGGCCGCGCCGCCCGCCACCTCCGGCCGCGGCTTCGTGCTGAACTACGACGCCTACGCGCAGACCGTCGCCCATGCGCCGCTCGCGGTCTGGAGCGAGGCGCGCTATTTCGATCCGGCCGGCGTATTCAGCAGCACCGGCATCGCGTACCTGTACGACGACCGCCGGCGCTACGTGCGCTACGACACGTCGTGGAGCCACTCGAACCCCGGCACGCTCACGACGACCCAGATCGGCGACACGATCTCGTCGTCGTTGTCATGGACGCGCTCGCTGCGCCTCGGCGGCGTGCAGTGGCGCAGCAACTTCGGCCTGCGCCCCGACCTCGTCACGTTTCCGGTGCCCGCGCTGTCCGGCAGCGCGGTCGTGCCGACCTCGGTCGACCTGTACGTGAACAACGTGCGCCAGTTCAGCGGCGACGTGCCGAGCGGGCCGTTCGTGATCAACAGCGTGCCCGGGATCACCGGCGCCGGCAACGCGACGGTCGTCACGCGCGACGCGCTCGGCCGCTCGATCGCGACGTCCATTCCGCTGTACGTCGATACACGCCTGCTCGCGCCCGGCCTCGCCAGCTATTCGGCGGAAGCCGGGTTCCTGCGCCGCGCCTATGGCGACGATTCGTTCGACTATGCGCGCACACCGGCGGCGAGCGGCTCGCTGCGCTACGGCATCAGCGAGCGGCTGACCGTCGAGGCGCATGCGGAAGCGACGGCCGGCGTCTACAACGCAGGTGCCGGCGCGCTCGCGCGCCTCGGCGAACGCGGCGTGGCGAATGCGTCGCTCGCGGTCAGCGCCCCGGGCCGCGCGGGCGTGCAGGCCGGCGTCGGCTACCAGTACGTGACGCCGCGCTTCTCGATCGATGCGCAGACGCTGCGCGCCTTCGGCGACTACAGCGACCTCGGCAGCCGCGAAGGCGTGCCGGTCTCGCGCGTCACCGACCGCGTCACGATCTCGTTCCCGTTCCTGCGCGCGCAGACCCTGTCGTTCAGCTATCTCGCCCTCAAGTATCCCGGCGTCGCCGCGTCGCGCATCGGCTCGATCGCATACCTGGTCAATCTCGGCGGGCTGACATCGATCACGTTCAGCGGCTTCCAGGACTTCCGGCAGCACGACGCACGCGGCTTCTTCGTGAGCCTGAGCGTCGGGCTCGACGGCAACACGTCGGTCTCGACGAACGCCGGACGGCAGAACGGCGATTCGACCTACACGCTGAACGCGACACGGCCGCCCGACTACGGCGGCGGCGTCGGCTGGAACGTGCAGGCGGGCGCCAACGCGGGCGTCCGCTACGCGCAGGGGCAACTGCAGTATCTCGGCCGCGCCGGCCAGGTCGCGCTGCTCGCGCAATCGTTCGACGGACGCGGCAACGCGTCGGTCGACGTCACGGGCGCGCTCGTGCTGATGGACGGCCGGCTGATGACGGCGCGCCGCGTCGACGACGGTTTCGCGCTCGTCTCGACCGACACCGGGCGCGTCCCCGTGCTGCACCAGAACCGGCTGATCGGCGAGACGGACCGGGCCGGCTACCTGCTCGTGCCCGACCTGAATGCCTATCAGAGCAATCGCGTCGCGATCGACGGCACCGCGCTGCCCGCCGACGCACGGATCGCCGACACGACGCTCGACGTCGTGCCACAGGCGCGCTCCGGCGTGCTCGCGCACTTCGCGGTGACCCGCTACAGCGCCGCGTCGATCGCGCTGCGCGCGCCGGACGGCACGCCGCTGCCGCCCGGGCTCGAGGTTCGCCACGTCGAAAGCGGCCAGCGCACGATCGTCGGCTATGACGGCCTGACCTTCGTCGACGGCCTCGTCGCGAACAATCACCTCGAAATCTCCGGCGACGGCCGCGGCTGCGCCGTCGCATTCGCGTATCGGCGCCCGGACGACGGCACGCTGCCGCGGATCGGACCGCTGACGTGCAGCCCCCCGTGAGCCGCGCCCGTTCGCGGCCGGCGCACGCGTCGGCCGCCCGCCCCACGAATGCTAGAATTGCGGGATTCCCTCGGCGGCGCACGCCGCCCAACTCCCCTTCGAAGAATCGCCATGACGTCCCAACTGCACAAAAAGGGCGAGGCCTGGTCGGCCCGCTTCTCGGAACCGATGTCGGAGCTGGTCAAGCGCTACACGTCGTCGGTATTTTTCGACAAGCGCCTCGCGCTCGTCGACATCGCCGGCTCGCTCGCGCACGCGAGCATGCTCGCGGCGCAGAAGATCATCAGCGCCGACGACCTCGCCGCGATCGAACGCGGGATGACGCAGATCAAGGGCGAGATCGAGCGCGGCGAATTCGAATGGCAGCTGGATCTCGAGGACGTCCACCTGAACATCGAGGCGCGCCTCACCGCGCTGATCGGCGACGCCGGCAAGCGCCTGCACACGGGCCGCTCGCGCAACGACCAGGTCGCGACCGACATCCGTCTGTGGCTGCGCGGCGAGATCGACCGCATCGGCGGCCTCCTGAACGACCTGCGTGGCGCGCTGATCGACCTCGCGGAGCAGAACGCGGACACGATCATGCCGGGCTTCACGCACCTGCAGGTCGCGCAACCGGTCACGTTCGGCCACCACCTGCTCGCGTACGTCGAGATGTTCACGCGCGACGCCGAGCGCATGCGCGACTGCCGCACCCGCGTGAACCGCCTGCCGCTCGGCGCGGCCGCGCTCGCCGGCACCAGCTATCCGATCGACCGCCACGCGGTCGCGAAGACGCTCGGCTTCGACGGCATCTGCGCGAACTCGCTCGACGCGGTGTCGGATCGCGACTTCGCGATCGAATTCACGGCGGCATCCGCGCTCGTGATGACGCACGTGTCGCGCTTCTCCGAGGAACTCGTGCTGTGGATGAGCCCGCGCGTCGGCTTCATCGACATCGCCGACCGCTTCTGCACCGGCAGCTCGATCATGCCGCAGAAGAAGAATCCGGACGTGCCCGAGCTCGCGCGCGGCAAGACGGGCCGCGTGAACGGCCACCTGATGGCGCTCCTCACGCTGATGAAGGGCCAGCCGCTCGCGTATAACAAGGACAACCAGGAAGACAAGGAACCGCTGTTCGACACGGTCGACACCGTCGCCGACACGCTGCGGATCTTCGCCGAGATGGTCGCGGGCATCACCGTGAAGCCGGACGCGATGCGCGCGGCCGCGCTGCAGGGCTTCTCCACCGCCACCGACCTCGCCGACTACCTGGTGAAGCGCGGCCTGCCGTTCCGCGATGCGCACGAAGCCGTCGCGCACGCGGTGAAGATCTGCGACGACCGCGGGATCGATCTCGCCGACCTGACGCTCGACGAAATGAAGCAGGAACTGCCGAACGTCGCGCACCTGATCGGCGACGACGTGTTCGGCTACCTGACGCTCGAAGGGTCGGTCGCGAGCCGCAACCACCCGGGCGGCACCGCGCCCGATCAGGTGCGTGCGGCGGTCAAGGCCGCGCGCGCCGCGCTCGGCAAGTAAGCCTGCCGTCGCGGACGGACGCCTTCGGCGTCCGTTCTTCATTCGGGCGGCCGTCGCGCCACCCGACGCCTTCCCCGCTGTTCCGTTTTCCCGCTTTCCGGACACCGCCGATGACCTTCTCCGCCGCGCTCTTCGACATGGACGGCCTGCTCGTCGATTCCGAGCGGACCATCATGAACACGTGGATCGACGTGTCGAACGCGCACGGCGTCGTGCTGACCGAGATCGACTACCTGCAGATCGTCGGCCGCTCGTTCGCCGAAGGCCAGGTGATTCTCGCGCGGCTGATCGGCCATCCCGACACGTTCGACGCCGTGCGCATCCGCGTGCGCGAGCAACTCGCCGCGCCCGAACCCCATCCGAAGTTTCCGCTGAAGTCCGGCGCGCTGGCGTTGCTCGAGACGCTCGCGCAGGCCGGCATTCCGTGCGCGGTCGCGTCGTCGTCCGCGCGCGACGTGATCCGTGCGCGGCTCGACGCGGTCGGCGTACTGCCGTTCTTCCGCGCGATCGCGGGCGGCGACGAAGTCGCGCGCGGCAAGCCCGACCCGGCCGTGTACCGGCTCGCGGCCGAACGCCTCGGCGTGCCGGCACACGCGTGCGTCGCGTTCGAGGACAGCGACTTCGGCGCGCAATCGGCCGCCGGCGCCGGCGCATCGGTCGTCACCGTGCCCGACCTGAAGGCGCCGACGCCCGAGATCGTCGCGCTGAGCCTGCACGTGCTCGCGTCGCTCGACGATGCGGTCGCGCTCGTGCCGTCGTGGTTCGGCCGTCTGGACACGCAGCAGTCCGCATAAGCGCCACGTGGCGCGCACATGCAAACGGGCACCCGCGGGTGCCCGTTTTGCGTTGCCGCGCCGGATGACCGGCATCGCGGCGATCCTCAGTCGTTGCCGGCCGTCTCCGACAGCCGCTTCATCGTCGCGATGCGCGCGCCGATCAGGTCGACGCGGCCGTCCTCGCCGACGAGCGGCGCAGTCGAATCGCGGAACGCCTCCCACGCGCGTTGCGCGCGCACGAGCGTCGCGGCCGAATGCGCAGGCATCTTGCGACGCAGCTTCTGGTAATAGCGGTTCAAGTCGAACAGCGCGTGCTCGCATGCGGCATCCTGCACGCACGGCCGCACGCGGCGGACCGCCGGATCGCGCGGCGCGTTCGCCGGCTTGCCGCCGGCTGCCGCGGCGGCGCTTGGCGCCGCGACCGCCGCGCCGCGGGTACCGCCCTGCGCACCGCTCGTGGCCGCCACCGGCACGGCGGCAGGCGGCGGTGCATAACGGTCGGCCGCCGCGCGCAGCGCCAACGCGCGATCGCGCACCGGCTGCAGCTGCATGTCGGCGCTCGACATCGCGTACGACGTGCCGCGCGTCGTGTCGTACACGGCCTTCAGCAGATGAATTTCATCCTTGCGCCACGTGACCCAGCGGCGCTGGCTGTCCTGCCAGCCGCGCTTCGCGTCGGCCGGCGCGTCGTTCGACAGGCGCTGGTACGCGCCGTCCATCACCGCCTGCCACTGCTGCTGCGCTTCGCCCATGCACTGGATCTGGCCGGCCGTCGACGACCGGTCGCGCCGCGCGAGACACTGCCGCATCGCGACGTCGATCGGGTCGGCCGCCGCCACTTCCGCATGCGCGACGTTCAGCCCAGCCGGCCCTGCCGACCAGCTCGCCCAGGCGACGAGCGCGGCCAGCGCCGCGCGTATCGTCCGGATTCGTCCCTGCGTCGCCATCAGTCGCGCACGCAGTCGACGAAGTACTCGACGCGCCCGTTCACCTCTTCCGCGACGAGGCCGTGGATATCGGTGTGGAAGCCCGGGAAGCGTTCGTTGAAGTCGCGCGCGAACCGCAGGTAGTTCACGATCGTCTTGTTGAAGCGCTCGCCCGGGATCAGCAGCGGAATGCCTGGCGGGTACGGCGTGAGCAGGATGCTCGTCACGCGGCCTTCGAGCTCGTCGAGCGGCACGCGGTCGATCTTGCGGTGCGCGAGCTTCGCGAACGCGTCCGACGGCTTCATCGCCGGCTCCATGTCCGACAGGTACATCTCCGTCGTCAGGCGTGCGATGTCGTTCGCGCGGTACACGTCGTGGATCTGCGTGCACAGGTCGCGCAGGCCGACGCGCTCGTAGCGCGGATGCTGCGCGACGAATTCCGGCAGCACGCGCCACAGCGGCTGGTTGTTGTCGTAGTCGTCCTTGAACTGCTGCAGCTCGGTCACCATCGAGTTCCAGCGGCCCTTCGTGATGCCGATCGTGAACATGATGAAGAACGAGTACAGGCCGGTCTTCTCGACGATGATGCCGTGCTCGGCCAGGTACTTCGTGACGATCGCGGCCGGAATGCCCGTCTCGCCGAACTCGCCGTCGACGTCGAGCCCCGGCGTGATGATCGTCGCCTTGATCGGGTCGAGCATGTTGAAGCCTTCCGCCAGCGGGCCGAAGCCGTGCCAGTGGTCGTTCGGCTTCAGCATCCAGTCGTCGCGCGAGCCGATGCCTTCTTCCGACAGGTCGTCCGGACCCCACACGCTGAAGAACCAGTCGTCGCCGTACTCGGCGTCGACCTTGCGCATCGCGCGGCGGAAGTCGATCGCCTCGGCGATCGATTCCTCGACGAGCGCGGTGCCGCCCGGCGGCTCCATCATCGCGGCCGCGACGTCGCACGACGCGATGATCGCGTACTGCGGGCTCGTCGACGTGTGCATCAGGTACGCCTCGTTGAAGCGATGCTTGTCGAACGTGCGGTTCTCGGAATCCTGCACGACGATCTGCGACGCCTGCGAGATGCCGGCGAGCAGCTTGTGCGTCGAGTGCGTCGCGAACACGAGCGCGCCCGTGCGCGGGCGGCCGTCGCCGATCGCGTGCATGTCGCGGTAGAAGTCGTGGAACGTCGCGTGCGGCAGCCACGCTTCGTCGAAGTGCAGCGTGTCGAGCAGGTCGCCGAGCAGGTCCTTGATCATCTCGACGTTGTAGACGACGCCGTCGTACGTGCTCTGCGTGATCGTCAGGATGCGCGGCTTCATGTCCGGGTTCTGGCGCATCGCCTCGCGCGCGAACGGGTTCGCCTCGATCTTCCGGCGGATGTTCTCCGGCTTGAATTCGTCGCGCGGGATCGGCCCGATGATGCCGAAGTGGTTGCGCGTCGGCGTGAGGAACACGGGGATCGCGCCCGTCATCGTGATCGCGTGCAGGATCGACTTGTGGCAGTTGCGGTCGACCAGCACGATGTCGCCGGGAGCGACCGTCGCGTGCCAGACGATCTTGTTCGACGTCGACGTGCCGTTGGTCACGAAGAACAGGTGGTCCGCGCTGAAGATGCGCGCCGCATTGCGCTCGGACGCCGCGACCGGGCCCGTGTGATCGAGCAACTGACCGAGTTCGTCGACCGCGTTGCAGACGTCGGCGCGCAGCATGTTCTCGCCGAAGAACTGGTGGAACATCTGGCCGAGCGGGTTCTTCAGGAACGCGACGCCGCCCGAGTGGCCCGGGCAGTGCCACGAGTACGAGCCTTCGTCCGCGTACTTCACCAGTTCCTTGAAGAACGGCGGCGCGAGCGAGTCGAGATAGACCTTCGCCTCGCGGATGATGTGGCGCGCGACGAACTCCGGCGTGTCCTCGAACATGTGGATGAAGCCATGCAGTTCGCGCAGGATGTCGTTCGGCAGATGCCGCGACGTGCGCGTCTCGCCGTACAGGAAGATCGGGATGTCCGCGTTGCGGCGGCGCACTTCGGTGACGAACGCGCGCAGCTCGATGATCGCGGTCGCGAGCTCGGGCAGTTCGCCGTCCGGGCCCGTTTCGCCGAGCATGAGTTCGTCGTCGTCGATCGACAGGATGAAGCACGACGCGCGGCTCGATTGCTGCGCGAACGACGTCAGATCGCCGTAGCTCGTGAGGCCGAGGACTTCGACGCCCTCCTTCTCGATCGCTTCGGCCAACGCCCGGATGCCGGAGCCCGAGATGTTCTCGGAGCGGAAATCTTCGTCGATGATGACGACGGGGAAACGAAACTTCATGGGCGATTCTCCAAAAAGAACGACCGCGGCGCGTCACGCGCAGCGGTCACCCGGAAACTGGTGAGACGTTATGCAACCAGATCAGGTTTTCGGCAGCGTGACACCGCGCTGACCCTGATACTTGCCGCCGCGATCGGCGTACGACACGTCGCACACTTCGTCGCTTTCGAAGAACAGCACCTGCGCGACACCTTCGTTCGCGTAGATCTTCGCGGGCAGCGGCGTGGTATTCGAGAATTCCAGCGTGACGTAGCCTTCCCACTCGGGTTCGAACGGCGTCACGTTGACGATGATCCCGCAGCGCGCGTACGTCGACTTGCCGAGGCAGACGGTCAGCACGGTGCGCGGGATGCGGAAATATTCGACGGTGCGGGCCAGCGCGAACGAGTTCGGCGGGATGATGCACACGTCGCCCTTGAAATCGACAAACGAACCCTCGTCGAAGTTCTTCGGATCGACGATCGTCGAGTTGATGTTCGTGAAGATCTTGAATTCGTCCGCGCAGCGGATGTCGTAGCCGTAGCTCGACGTGCCGTAGCTGACGATCCGGCGGCCGTCCTCGGACGCGCGGACCTGATCGGGCACGAACGGCTCGATCATCTTGTGTTCTTCGGCCATGCGCCGAATCCACTTGTCGGACTTGATGCTCATGCCAGCCTCCGCCGGGCCGTCCCAAGAAGGCTGGCCGTCCCCGCGGGGGACAGCGGACGAAGTGAGCGTTGGGGTCGTTTCATATCGGGGCGCCAGGAAACGCTGCGTGACAGTCAGGAAGGGTCGCTCGCGACGCGGCGACCCGGAAAGGCGCACATTTTACGCGATCATCGGCTCGCGTACGCGGCGGCCGTCAACGGATCACGCCACAGGCGAGCGCGGGTCCCGCGCCATGCTGCGGAAACGCCGGATCGCTCGGGTCGCGGTGGACCAGCGCCGCGCGGTTCAGCGCGGAGCGCACGCCGTCGAGGGCCAGATCGGGCGCGACGATGAAACCGGCCGCGACGCCGTTCGCATCCGCATGGATGTTGCCGAGATCGCCGGCGACGCGCGCGCCCGCGCGCAGCCGGTCGGCGGCCGGCGCGAACACCTGGCCGGCGCTCGAGCCGTCGCCCGCGTTGCAGTCGCCGCGCTCGTGCACCTGCAGCGCGTGATCGCTGTTCGGCGGCAGGCCGGCCAGGTTGTACGTGACCTGGACGCCATCCGGGCGTTCGACGAACGTCACCGCGCCGCGCGCCTGCGAGCCGACGGTCGGCTGCAACTGCGCGTCGGCACGCTTTTCGTGCGACGAGGAAAAAGAGGTACAGCCGGCCAGCAGGCCCAGCGCGGCGGCGGCCAGCAGCGCGCGCCGCGCGCGGCCGGCGCGCACGCCGTGATGTCGTTGGTTCATTCGATCCTCATGCCGGCTGGCGGCCGTTCGACACGGCGGCCATGCCGGGCGGGTAAAGGGACCCGGGAAAAGTCGCCATGATACCGCGCCTCGCGGCGCCGTAAACAGCGTGAGGCCCCGCCCCGCAAGGGTTTTACGTATTTTGAACAACGATCGACGGGAACTTCGACGTCATGTCGCGTGCGCGCTCGGCGATCGCCAGCGCGACCCCGCGCGCGATGTCGCGATAGCGCCGCGCCAGCGCGCCGTCCGGTTCGGCCGCGACCGTCGGCGTGCCGCTGTCGGCGCGCTCGCGGATCGCGATGTCGAGCGGCAGGCTGCCGAGCACGGTCACGCCGTAGTCCTGCGCCATCCGCTCGGCACCGCCCGCGCCGAAGATGTGCTCTTCGTGGCCGCAGTTCGAGCACACGTGGATGCTCATGTTCTCGACGATACCGAGGATCGGAATCCCGACCTTCTCGAACATCTTCAGGCCCTTCTTCGCGTCGAGCAGCGCGATGTCCTGCGGGGTCGTCACGATCACGGCGCCGGTCACCGGCACGCGCTGCGCGAGCGTGAGCTGGATGTCGCCCGTGCCCGGCGGCATGTCGACGATCAGGTAGTCGAGCTCGCGCCAGTTGGTCTGTCGCAGCAGCTGCTCGAGCGCCGACGTCGCCATCGGGCCGCGCCACACCATCGGGTTGTCTTCCTCGATCAGGAAGCCGATCGAGTTCGCCTGCAGCCCGTGGCCGACCAGCGGGTTCATCGACTGGTTGTCGGGCGACTCGGGCCGCTGGCCGTGAATGCCGAGCATGGTCGGCAGCGACGGACCGTAGATGTCGGCGTCGAGAATGCCGACCGACGCGCCTTCCGCGGCGAGCGCGAGCGCGAGGTTGACGGCCGTCGTGCTCTTGCCGACGCCGCCCTTGCCCGACGCGACCGCAACGATGTTCTTCACGTTCGGCAGCAGCTTCACGCCGCGCTGCACCGTGTGCGCGACGATCTCCTGCGACACGGCGACACGTGCATCGCGCACGCCCGGCACGGCCTTCAGCGCAGCGGCGATGCGCGCGCGCACGTCGTCGTGCTGGCTGCGCGCGGGATAGCCGAGCACCACGTCGACCGCCACGGCGTCGCCGTCGATCGCGACGTTGCGCACGCCTTTGTTCGCCGCGTAAGGACGGCCCGTATTGGGGTCGACGACAGCCGCCAATGCGGCGTCGACTTGTGCCCGGTCAATGCTCATCGAAACTCCGTGAAAACGTTTTTCTCTCGCGCAAACGTCAAGAAATATCAAATAACGCTGCGAAAATCGGGAAAAGTGAAAGAATCTGTTGCACGCCATTGCGCGAACGCGCGCGGCGGAGCAATCTTCGCGTGCGGCATGCTATGGGGCCAAATCGGCCACGAACCGCCTATATTGTAGAGGCTGACGCATCACCCTGTCCGGAACAGCCACGCTGGCGAACAGGGCATGCAGCCGCCTCGGCGGCTGCCGCGGGCACGGGCCTGCCCACCTTTTTCGGGCGTCCGTGCCGGGAGCCATAACTGTTGTTTGTCGTCGTTGTCGACTCGTTCAACCAAGAGAGGAATTCAAGATGAACATGAAAATCGCGACTCGCCTGTCCGTCTTCGCCTTGGCCGGCGCACTGCTGGCAGGCTGCGCCACGCAGCAAGGCAACAACACGGCCGTCGGGACCGGCACGGGCGCAGCGCTCGGCGCAGGCATCGGCGCGCTGGCCGGCGGCGGCAAGGGCGCGGCGATCGGCGCGGGCGTCGGCGCACTGGTCGGCGGCGTGACGGGTTACAACTGGCAGGCGATCAAGAACAAGCTCGCGCCGTCGGCGGCCAAGACGGGCACGCAGGTGACCGAGCAGCCGGACGGCTCGCTGAAGCTGAACGTGCCGAGCTCGGTGACGTTCGCGACCAACCAGTACGCGATCACGCCGGCCTTCACGCCGCTGCTGAACGACCTGGCGACGACGCTGAACCAGAACCCGCAAGTGACGGCGTCGATCGTCGGTTACACGGACAGCACGGGTTCGCAGCAGCTGAACCAGACGCTGTCGCAGAACCGTGCGCAGAGCGTCGTCAACGCGCTGGTCCAGCGCGGCGTCGCCGGCGGCCGCCTGTCGGCACAGGGCATGGGCCCGTCGAACCCGATCGCGGACAACGCGACCGAAGCCGGCCGCGCACAAAACCGCCGCGTCGAGATCTACCTGCGCGCAGCCCAGCAGTAAGCATCGTCGCGAGAGGAAACGGGGTCGCGCGCCGGGCGCGCGCCCCCGCCGCACAAGGCTTTCAGCGGGCTCCGTAACAAATCGAAAAAAATTTCGAACTTCTGTCGCGACCCGCGGTCTGTCTTTACGGTACGCGGCTGGCGCTGCCGGCGCGTCACCATTCTCCTCTTGTCGTTGTTGCTCCGGGGCCGAATTCGCCCCGGTTTTTTTTGCCCGGAATTCGCCTGCTGCATCGCAGCATCGCACCGCCTGGCACGCCGCCGCCGCGGCCCCGCCCCTTCCGGCGCCCGATCCAGGGCGCCCGCGCCGGCTGCCCTGCCCGCGCCCCTGCTAGAATCGCAGTTTCCGTCGTTTCCGCCGTTCTTCTACAGACCCTATGTCCGCATCCGACCTCACTTCCGTGCAGGCTGCGGCGCCGCAAGGCAGCCGCCAGATCCTCGTTACGTCCGCACTGCCCTATGCCAACGGCCAGATCCACATCGGCCACCTGGTCGAGTACATCCAGACCGACATCTGGGTGCGGACGCTGCGAATGCACGGTCACGAGGTCTACTACATCGGCGCCGACGACACGCACGGCACGCCGGTCATGCTGCGCGCGGAGAAGGAAGGCCTGACGCCGAAGCAGCTGATCGAGCGCGTGTGGACCGAGCACAAGCGCGACTTCGACAGCTTCGGCGTGTCGTTCGACAACTTCTACTCGACCGACTCGGACGAGAACCGCGTGCTGAGCGAGAAGATCTACCTCGCGCTGAAGGAAAACGACCTGATCGCCGAGCGCGAGATCGAACAGGCGTACGACCCGGTCAAGGAAATGTTCCTGCCGGACCGCTTCATCAAGGGCGAATGCCCGAAGTGCCACGCGAAGGACCAGTACGGCGACAACTGCGAAGTGTGCGGTTCGACCTACCTGCCGACCGAACTGCTGAACCCGTACTCGGTCGTGTCCGGTGCGACGCCGGTGCGCAAGACGTCGACGCACTACTTCTTCCGCCTGTCGGACCCGCGCTGCGAGTCGTTCCTGCGCGAATGGGTCAGCGGCCTCGCACAGCCCGAAGCGACCAACAAGATGCGTGAATGGCTCGGCGACGCCGGCGAGGCCAGGCTCGCCGACTGGGACATCTCGCGCGACGCGCCGTACTTCGGCTTCGAGATCCCGGGCGCGCCCGGCAAGTACTTCTACGTGTGGCTCGACGCGCCGGTCGGCTACTACGCGAGCTTCAAGAACCTGTGCGACCGCAACGGCATCGACGTCGATGCGTGGATCCGCCCGGGCACGAAGGCCGAGCAGTACCACTTCATCGGCAAGGACATCCTGTATTTCCACACGCTGTTCTGGCCGGCGATGCTCGAGTTCTCGGGCCATCGCACGCCGACCAACGTGTTCGCGCACGGCTTCCTGACGGTCGACGGCGCGAAGATGTCGAAGTCGCGCGGCACGTTCATCACCGCGCAGAGCTACATCGACACGGGCCTGAACCCGGAATGGCTGCGCTACTACTTCGCCGCGAAGCTGAACGCGACGATGGAAGACATCGACCTGAACCTCGACGATTTCCAGGCGCGCGTGAACAGCGACCTCGTCGGCAAGTACGTGAACATCGCGAGCCGCGCGGCCGGCTTCCTGCTCAAGCGTTTCGACGGCCGCGTGCAGGACAGCGCGATGAACCATCCGCTCGTCGCGACGCTGCGCGACGCGATTCCGGCGATCGCCGCGCACTACGAAGCGCGCGAATACAGCCGCGCGCTGCGCCAGACGATGGAGCTCGCGGACGAAGTGAACGCGTACGTCGACGGCGCGAAGCCGTGGGAACTCGCGAAGGATCCGGCCAACGCGGTCGCGCTGCACGAAACCTGCAGCGTGAGCCTCGAGGCGTTCCGCCTGCTGTCGCTCGCGCTGAAGCCGGTGATGCCGCGCGTGGCCGAAGCCGTCGAGGCCTTCTTCGGGATCGCGCCGCTCACGTGGGCCGACGCCGCGAAGCCGCTGTCGTCCGCGCAGCCGATCAAGGCGTACCAGCACCTGATGACGCGCGTCGATCCGAAGCAGATCGACGCGCTGCTCGCCGCGAACCGCGATTCGCTGCAGGCCGAGGCCGCCGGCGCGGCTGCCGCGGGGGCAACCGCCGCCAACGCCGCGAAGGACGCGAAAAACGCCAAGGCGAACGCGAAGGTGGCTGCGGCGAACGGTGCCGACGACGGCCCGATCTCGATCGACGATTTCGCGAAGATCGACCTGCGCATCGCGAAGATCGTCGCGTGCCAGGCCGTCGAGGGCTCCGACAAGCTGCTGCAGCTCACGCTCGACGTCGGCGAGGAAAAGACCCGCAACGTGTTCTCGGGCATCAAGTCCGCGTACCAGCCCGAGCAGCTCGTCGGCAAGCTGACGGTGATGGTCGCGAACCTCGCGCCGCGCAAGATGAAGTTCGGGCTGTCCGAAGGGATGGTGCTCGCCGCGTCGGCGGCCGACGAGAAGGCCGAGCCGGGCCTCTACATCCTCGAGCCGCACAGCGGCGCGAAGCCCGGCATGCGCGTGAAGTAAGCCGCACGCGCCGCTGCTTGCACAAGAAGCCCCGCACCACGTGCGGGGCTTTTTCATGGGCGGCAGCGAGCGGCGCCGCGGCCGGTGGTTGCAGGTCGGCGTGACGCTCGCCGCTACGCGGGCAGGCTTCGGCGCGTGCGCACGCGCGAACCGGAGCGCCGGCGCGCGTGGCCGACCGGCCAGGCGCCCGCTTCGTCACCGCTGGCCGAACCAGCGATCGAAACGCCGCGTGTAGTTCAGGTCGACGCCCTGGAACGTGCCGCCATACGCGGACACCGACCAGAAGCGCGTCAGGTTGATCGTCGCCTTGAACGCATTGCTCGCCGATTGCAGCCCTTGCTCGTAACCGAGCACGAAGCGCTCGTTGATCGCCTTCGAGATCTGCACGACCTGCGCATCGGTCAGGCCGACGTCGCTGCGGCCGATCGAGAATTCGTCGAGACCGATGCTCTGCGCGACGCGCTTGCCGGTCGCGCTGCCGAGCAGCCCGAGTGCGGCCGTCATCGCGTTCTGCTGGCCGACGTTGTTGCCCTGGTCGGTGCCGTGCCCGAACAGCAGCCACGACAGCTTTTCGTTGTCGGTGACGTTCGGCTCGGACACGAGCTTGACCGTCGGCGACTGGATCGTGCCGGTGACCTGCACGCCGGCCTCGACCTCCTGGTTGCGCCGCATCGCGAGGATGTTCACGCCCGGATTCGACACCGGGCCGTTGAACGTGAAGAAGCCGTTCTCGACCGCGAGCTTGCGGCCGAACGACGTATACGTCGAGCCTTCCGTCACGCGCACGTTGCCGACCGCGCGCAGCGGCACGCCGGGCGCGCTCATCACGGTGATCGTGCCGCGCAGGCCGAGATCCGCGCCGTGCCCCTTGAAGCGGAAGTTGTTGCCGAGCCCGATGTCGATGTTCGCGCGCGGCGCGAGCGACGGCGCCGGCTTGTCCTCGACCTTCTGCGGCTTCGCGACCGCCGTACCGGTCTGCACGTCGCCGCGCACCGTGCCGTCCGGGCGCACGATCACGACGTCGTCGGACAGGTGCGGCGCCGACTCCTCCGGCAGGTCGAACAGCGCGCGGTCGACGACGAACTTGCCGTCGATCGACAGTGCGCCGCGCGGCCCGTCGTTCGCGACGGTCGCCTTGCCCGACAGCGACAGCTTGCGATCCGGCGCCGCGAACAGCTCGAGCTTGTCCGCGACGATGCTCGCGGTCAGGTCGGGCGCCTCGCCGTCGAGACGCACGCGGCCGATCGCGCGCAGCGTTCCGTCGCCGCCGTGGAACTCGACCTGCTGGAATTCGACGAGGTTCTCCGCGAGCTTCACGCGCACGATGCCGTCCTTCAGCTGCACGCCCTGATCGACGAGCGTCGCGGACAGGTCGTCGCCGGTCAGCATCCCCGACACGTTCGGCTTCACCGGCGTGCCCGCGACCGTCAGCTTCAACGCCGCGCGCCCGCCGAGCAGGTAGCTCGGCCCGAACAGGTTGCCGGTCGCCTTCAGCGACGGAATGTCGGCGTCGATGCGGCCCGACAGCGGGCCGTCGTCGACGACGCCGAACACGCCGTCGCGCAGCGCGAACGGCACGGTGACGTTCGCGTCGAGCGTGCCGACCCGGTTCGCCTTCGCGAGCGCCACCACGTTGAGCCGGTTGCCGGGTGCAAAGCTCGCGCGCGCGGACAGGTCGGTCAGCCCGAGCGACGCAATACCGCGCCCGGTCTCGATCGTCACGTCGCCGCCGCGCCGCTTCACCTGCACGTAGCCCGTCGCGTTCGCGCCGAGCGAGAAATCCCAGTCGGCATCGAGCACGACGTCGGTGCGCACCGGCGGCCGCTGGCCCGTCAGTTCCTGGCGGATCTCGAGGAAACGGGCGACCGATGCATCGCGCACGGCACCTGCCGAGCGCATCTGGCCGTGGTCGAACACGAACGACTTCAGGTCGATCGCCGCGCCTTCGAGCGTGAGCCGCGTCGCGCCGAGCGTCACGCGGCCGGCGCCGGCCGACACCGCAAGCGGCGCCTGCAGCGCCACCGCCGGCGTGCCGCGGTTCGCGAGGCGCGTGACGGTGCCGTCCCAGCGCGTTCCGTCGCGGCTCTCGACCACGCCGCCGTTCGCCGCGAGCGTCAGGTCGATCACGCGGCCGCCGGCCGTCCCCATCGCCGACGCGTCGAGCGTGTGCTTCGCGCGCGTGCCGTCGAGGTTCGCGCGCAGCGATTTCAGTTGCAGCGAGCCGAGTGCGATGTCGGTCGCGTCGGCCGTGAACACGAGCGCGCCGTGCGCGCCGTCGCGGATGTCGGCGCGACCCTGCGCGGCACCGATCCGGTTCGAGCCGACCACGACGTGCTGGGCCTTGTAGGTGGCCGTCACGTTCGGATGCGCGAAGCTGCCGGTCAGCTCGCCCTGCGCCTGCACGAGCCCCTGCACGCCGAAGCCGAGCCGGTCGAGTTCCGGCGCGTCGACGACGAAGCGCAGCCGGTCGCCCGGCGCGCCGAAACTGCCGCGCAGGTCGACGTGGTTGCCCGCGATCGACAGCGTCGCATTGCTCGGCAGGATCCGCGAGCCGGCGAACTGCACGACGCCCGCGCCGGTCAGCGGCACGCCGTCGTACAGGCTGTCGCCGAGCTTGAAGGTCGCCTTCGTCGACACCTGCGGCGCGAACGCGCCGGATGCCGTCAGCGTGCCCGATACGCGCGTCTCGCCGCGCCTGGCCGGCGCCTTGGCCGCGGCGGCGGTTTTGGTCGCTGTTTTGGTCGCCGTTTTGGCCACTTTTGCCGCCGGCTTGCCGCTACCGGCCTTCGGCGCGCCCATCGCCGCGAGCAGCAGCGGATCGAACGCGGTCAGCGTCGCCTTCGCGTCGTAGCTCGAATGCGCATCGTGACGGAACACGCCGGTCAGGTCGATACGGCCCTTGCCCGCCGTCACGCGTGCATCGGTCAGCACCGTCTGCTGCGGCGTCAGGGCGACCTTCGCACGCGCGCCGAGCGCGAGCTTCGGATCGTTCAGGTCGAAATCGACGGTCGTCACGTCGCCGGCGAGCGTCACGCCGAGCGGCCCGCCCAGGCGCATCGGCCGCAACTCGGCAATGAAGGCGTTCAGGTCGAGATTCGCGACCTTCAGGTCGAAGCGGCCCTTGCCGCCCGTCAGCGTGCCGTTGCCGGTCACGCTGCCGTCGCGGATGAGTTTCAGCGCGAGGCCGTCGATTCGCTGCGCGTGCGCGTCGAGATGGACGGTCGCATGCGCGTCGACGACCGGCAGCAGGTGCTCGCCGAGCGTGCCGGGCTTCGCGTTGACGATCGACACGGGGCCGGTCACCGCGAACCCCTTCGCCGGGGCAGTGCCGGCCGGCGCGGTCACGGGCGCCAGCTCCGCGCGCACCGCGAGATCGGCGGCCGGCGCGCCCGGCGCGATCGCCTGCGGGTTCACGTGATCGAACGCGAGCGACGCGCGCGTGAGCGGCACCGTGCCGAACGGCGCGGCCTCGACGTGCGCGCGGCCGTTCAGTTTCATCCCGCTCGCGGTCACGTCGGCGACGAGCGCTTCGAGCGAACCCGATACGTTCGCGCTCGCGTTGACCGCTTCGTTGGCCAGCTTGCCCACGTAGGTCGCGGTGCCCGTCAACGCGAACGGCTTCACGCCGTCGAGCTTAGCGCGCGCGGTCAGCGCGCCGTACGGCGTGTCGACGCCATCGAGCGCGAGTTCATGGTGACGGCCGTCGCTGCGGCCGTTCAGCGCGAGATGGTCGAGCTGCGTCGTCGAGCCGCCTTCGTGGATCGCCAGGTGGTCGACACGCAGGTCGTCGATCCGCAACTGCAGCGGCAGGCTCAGGTCCTGCGGCGTCGCGGCCGGCTTCGACGGCCCCGGCACGATCCGCACGTCGACCGTGCCCGCGCGCAGGTAAGCGACCGACAGCCGCCACGGCGCGCGGGTCAGCACCCAGCGGCCGTCGAGCCGGTCGATCCGCACTTCGGTGCTCGTGCCGCCGGGGCTCGTCCATGCGAAGCCGCGCAGCCGCACGCCGGTCGCGAGCGCGCCGCCGTCCAGCGTGCCCGCCAGCCGGCCGCCGAGTACGCGCACGGCCGTCTGCCACGCGAGCCGCGTGCCGCGCTCGGTCGTCGCCGCGGCCAGCACGAGCCCGGCCGCCAGCACGACGAGCAGCACGGCCGTCACGAGCGTCCACGCGACGATCCGGCCCGCACGCCCGCGCCGCGGCCCGCGCGGCGGCGCACCGGGCGCGCGCTCGGGCGAGTCCGGATCGTTCGGCGGCGGCGTGTCGTTCGGGTCCTTCGTCATGCGGTTCGTCGTGGCTCGTGCAACAAGGTCAGAAGGCGATGCCGAGCGTCAGGTACGGGCGCACGCTGTGGTTACGCAGTCCGTACGCGACGTCGACGTTGATCGGGCCGACGGGGCTGCGCCAGCGCGCGCCGATGCCGACGCCCGGGTAGAACACGCGCTCGCCCCACGCATCGGTCGCGGTGCCGATGTCGAAGAAGGTCGCGGCGCCCCAGTCGCGGTTGAACCAGTGCTGGTATTCGGCGGTGCCCGTCATCAGGTACTTGGTCGGCAGCACGGAGCCGGCGACGCTGTTGCCGATGCTCTGGTAACCGTAGCCGCGCACCGAGTTCGAGCCGCCCGCGCGGAACAGCAGCGATGCCGGCACGCCGGTCGAGCTGCCGCTCGTGAACACGCCGCCGAGCTCCGCGCGGAACACGAACAGGTCGCGCTTGCCGATCGGCACGTACTGCTGGCCGCGCGCGTAACCGCGGATGAAGGTCTGGTCGGTCAACACGCCCTTGATCGCGAAGCCAGCCTCCGCGTGGATCAGGTTGCCCGAGCGCGGGAACAGCGGATCGTCGACGTTGCGGCGCGTCCATGCCCACTGCGGCACCAGCGCGCGGCTCGTGGTCGGGCCGGCGCCGTTCTGGTCGAGCCGGTCCTGGTAGAACATCAGCGAGTACGCGTAGTCGATGAACTGGCCGGTGCGCGTGCGCTGCACGCCGACCCGCGCGCTGTAGATGCGCGTGTCCGACACGTTGGTGTTCGTGTACGACGCGAGCACGCTGTTGGTCCACCCTTTCGCGCCGGGCGGCATCGACAGCTGGACCTGGCCGTACTGCTGGATCTGGTCGAGCCGGCCCGACACGGTGAACGGCCACGCGGCGCCGAACGTGTCGAGATACGTGTAGGAGCCCTGCACGTGCGGGCCCGTATCGGTCGCGTAGCCGACGCCGCCGCGAATGTTGTTGTACGGGAACTCGCTGACCTTCACGTGCACGGGCGTACGCTCGGGCTTCGACGTATCGTCGCCGACGTCGATCGCGACGCTCGCGTAGTACGGCGTGTTCTGCAGTTGCCGCTGCAGCTCGGTGATCCGCTGCACGTCGTAGATCTCGCCTTCCGACAGCGGATTGACGTTCGTGACGATCTTCTCCGGGTAGCGGCGCACGCCATCGACATCGACCTTGCCGATCGTGAATGTCGGGCCGCTGTCGAACGTGACGGCCAGCGTCGCGCGCTGCGTGCGCGGGTCGATGCGCGCCTCCGACGACGCGATCTTCGCGCCCAGGTAGCGGCGCGCCTGCAATTGCCTGAGCGCCGCGCCCTTCGCGACGTCCCAGTCCGATTGCGTGAACGGGTCGCCCGGCTTCAGCGAAAACGCGAAGCGGGTCGCGGCCTCCTGCTTCGGATCCTCGGTGCCGACGGGGCCCTTGAACGTCAGGTCGACCGTCGACACGACGGTCTGCGGCCCCGGATCGACGGCGACGCGCACGTCACGCTTGCCGTCGCGCGTGCGCACGTCGGTGCGCACGACCGGCGAAAAATAGCCGGCCGTCGCGGTCAGGTCGCGCACCTGCTGCGGTGTCGCGGTCACGAGGAAGTCGAACTGGTCGTCGCTGATGTCGTCGCGCTTTGCGAAGCGCGCGATGTCGAGATGGGTCTTGAGTAGCTTGCGGATCGAGCGCGGCGCGTCGATGTCGACGTCGTACTTCGCGTAGGCCGGCAGCACGACGAACGCGGCGAGACAGCCGACGAGGACTGCCCGGGCCGCCGCACCGGCGCCGCGCCGTGCGCGACGACCGGGGTGTCGGGCCGCGCGCGGGCTCGTCTCATGCGTCGTGTGTGCTTGCTGGTTCGCGTGACCCGCCAAATATGACCTCACCCTCGGTTGTCGTGATTCCGTGGAAAACCCTGTATTTGACCACAAGGCGGCGGCCGTGCCCGCGCGGGCCCCGCTTTGACGCTTGCGCGCAACGACGCGCGCACGGGCCCGGCCGGCCGCGCCGCGGGCACCGGCCAGCGGATTCGACGCGCGATTGCCGCCGGCTGTTCCCCGCGATGCGGTAAAATCCCGCCATCGCGAATCCGGCGCATCGTGCGCCGCCCGAAACGGAAAGCCAAGCCATGCCGTACCAGTCCGACGTCACGCAATTCCTGAACCAGCTCAAGCAACAGAAGCCGACGCTCGAAGAAGAGCAGCGCAAGGGCCGCTCCCTGCTGTGGGACAAGCAGCCGATCGACCTCGACGAGCGTGCCGAGCAGCAGGAATCGCGCGTGAAGCAAACGTCCTACGTCTACTACCAGAACTTCTGACGACGTGAGCGCCGCCGACGAGGCCAGCGCCGCCCGGCAGGACGACGCGATCGCCGCGCCCGCGGGCGCCGATTCGACGCCCGACACGGTCGACGGTGTCGCGGCGTTCGCACGCCTGTACGGCGAGCCGCTCTTCAAGCTGCCGCAGGACCTCTACATCCCGCCCGATGCGCTCGAGGTGTTCCTCGAGACGTTCGAAGGCCCGCTCGACCTGCTGCTGTACCTGATCCGCAAGCAGAACTTCAACGTGCTCGACATCCCGATGGCGCAGGTCACCGCGCAATATCTGGGTTACGTCGACCAGATCCGCACGTCGAACCTCGAGCTGGCCGCCGAATACCTGCTGATGGCCGCGATGCTGATCGAGATCAAGTCGCGGATGCTGTTGCCGGTCAAGAAGGCCGACACGGGCGAGGAAGCCGAGGATCCGCGCGCGGAACTCGTGCGCCGCCTGCTCGAATACGAGCAGATGAAGCTCGCCGCGCAACGTCTCGACCAGTTGCCGCAGCTCGGCCGCGACTTCCTGCGCGCCGAGGTCTACATCGAGCAGAGCATCACGCCGCGCTTTCCCGACGTGAACTCGGACGACCTGCGCGCCGCGTGGGCCGACGTGCTCAAGCGCGCGAAGCTCGTCCAGCACCACAAGATCTCCCGCGAGGAGCTGTCGGTGCGCGAACACATGAGCCTGATCCTGCGCAAGCTGCAGAACGCACGCTTCATGGAGTTCGCCGACCTGTTCGACACGTCGCGCGGCGTGCCGGTCGTGGTCGTGAACTTCATCGCGATGCTCGAACTCGCGCGCGAATCGCTCGTCGAGATCACGCAGCCCGAACCGTTCGCGCCGATCTACGTGCGCCTCGCGTACCTGCCCGCATAAGGCGCCCGCCGCCCCCGCCTCACCCCGCACACCGAAACACGCCGCATCCCGCCGCCGGGCCCGCCCGCGCGGGCTGCCTGCGGCGCGCCCGCGCAAAAAGTGAACGATCGTACTTTTTTCGATGCGTCCGGCGGCCAAATCCTCTACAATCCGCCGACGCCCGATGCGCCGCCCGCGCGCCGGCGTTCTCCGCTTCGACCCCGACGCCGCTGTTGCGGCGCCAACGCGCGCCTGCGCGAGGAACCCGCTACCCGATCATGAAAGTCATCAGCTCGATCCAGGAACTGCGCGACCAGTTGCGCGGACAGAACCGCACGGCGTTCGTGCCGACGATGGGCAACCTGCACGAAGGTCACCTGTCGCTGATGCGCCTCGCGCGCCAGCACGGCGACCCGGTCGTGGCGAGCATCTTCGTCAACCGGCTGCAGTTCGGCCCGAACGAGGATTTCGACAAATATCCGCGCACGCTGCAGGACGATATCGAGAAGCTGCAGAAGGAAAACGTCTACGTGCTGTTCGCGCCGACCGAGCGCGACATGTATCCGGAGCCGCAGGAGTACCGCGTGCTGCCGCCCGACGACCTCGGCGGGATTCTCGAGGGCGAGTTCCGCCCCGGCTTCTTCGCCGGCGTGTGCACGGTCGTCACCAAGCTGATGTCCTGCGTGCAGCCGCGCGTCGCCGTGTTCGGCAAGAAGGATTACCAGCAGCTGATGATCGTGCGCCGCATGTGCCAGCAGCTCGCGCTGCCGGTCGAGATCATCGCGGCCGAGACCGTGCGTGACGAGGACGGCCTTGCGCTGTCGTCGCGCAACCGCTACCTGACGACCGACGAGCGCAAGGAAGCGCCCGAGCTCGCGAAGACGCTGCAACGCGTGCGGGACAGCGTGCTCGGCGGCGAGCGCGACCTCGGCACGCTCGAGCAGCACGCGCGCACGCATCTGGCCGAGCGCGGCTGGGCGCCCGACTACATCGCGATCCGCCGCCGCGCGAACCTGATCGCGCCGAGCGCCGCCGAGCTCGAAGCCGGCGAGCCGCTCGTCGTGCTCGCGGCCGCGAAGCTCGGCGCGACGCGCCTGATCGACAACCTGGAAATCTGACGGGCCGCCCGCCCTCGCCTCACACGCATCACGGAGATAC
This sequence comes from Burkholderia sp. Bp8991, assembly GCF_003853795.1. NCBI lineage: Bacteria > Pseudomonadati > Pseudomonadota > Betaproteobacteria > Burkholderiales > Burkholderiaceae > Burkholderia > Burkholderia sp. Bp8991. Next base: position 57,138 of record NZ_QTQJ01000026.1, read on the forward strand.
CATGCAGCGCCACATGCTCAAATCGAAGATCCACCGCGCGGCCGTCACGCACTGCGAGCTGCATTACGAAGGCTCGTGCGCGATCGACGAAGACCTGCTCGAAGCGGCGGGCCTGATCGAAAACGAACGGATCGACATCTGGAACATCAACAACGGCGAGCGCTTCTCGACCTACGCGATCAAGGGCGAGCGCGGCAGCGGGATGATCTCGCTGAACGGCTCGGCCGCGCGCCGCGCGCAACTCGGCGACCTCGTGATCATCGCTGCGTTCGCGATGGTCGACGAAGCCGAGCTGCAGGCCGGCTGGAAGCCGAAGCTCGTGTTCATCGACGAAGGCAACAAGATCAAGGGCCACCGCGACCACGTGCCGACGCAGAACTGGACCTGATTCACGCGGCCGGCCGGCGTATCGCGGCGCGCCGGATCGCTGCCGCGGCGCCCCGCGCGCCGGGGCGGCCGAAGCCGCGCAGCCGCATACGTACGAAGGGCCTGATCCGGCACGCTGCCGCATCAGGCCCTTCTTCATTGGAGCGGGAACCGACCGAATTCGACCGGTTGCGCCGCGCGGGTTCGCCTCGCGCATCCGCCTCGCGCGCTCAGGACGCCTTCGCGACCTTCTCCGCTTTCGGCGCGCGGCGCTCGGCCCATTCGACGATCGGCCGCCACTGCTCGAGATCCTTCTCGACGCGGCTCTTCGCGACGTCCCACAGCGTCAGGCCGTGCGCGGCGATCTGCACGTAGTTCTGCGTGTCGCGCACGTAGCCGAGCACCGGCAGCCCGAGCCCTTCGACGAAACGGTGCAGCTGGTCGGACGAGCGCGTGCGCGCGTCGACCCGCATCCCGACGATCCCGACCTCGACGCTGCCCTTGCGCACGGCCTTCTCGCCGGCGAGGCGCTCCAGAAACTGCTGGGTCGCGAGAATATCGAACATCGACGGCTGCAGCGGCACGATCACCTTGTCGGCGAGCTGCAGCGCGACGTTGAGCCGGTTGCCGTGCAGCCCGGCCGGCGTGTCGATCACCGCATATTCGAGGCCGCGCGGCGGCTTCGACGGCGCATCCGGGTCGAGCTCCCACGCCTCGATCGGCGGCAGGCCGGCCGGCCGCAGGTCGAGCCACGCATGCGCGGACTGCTGCCGGTCCAGATCGGCGAGCGCGACCCATGCGCCCTGCGCCGCGAAATAGCCGGCAAGATTGGTGGACAGCGTGCTCTTCCCCACGCCGCCCTTCGGATTCGCCACCACGATGACCGTCATGAATTCCCCCGAAAAAGCCGTGCGGCGCCTGCCGCCCTGGCAGGCGCCGCTCGATTGCGGATACAGGGAGCGATGATATCGGCAAACGGGGTGTCACCGGAACGGGTTGCGCCGAAGCCCGCCCCGTTTATGCGGTGCGCGTCGCGGCGCGCGGTGCGCCGAGCGCGAACGCACCGCCGCCCAGCAGCGCCTGCACGGCCAGCGTGACGGCCCAGAACGCCGGGTATTCCCAGCCGCCGTTCGGCGACGCGAAGCTCCAGCCGTTCGGCAGATGCGCGGACACCGCGCCGAGCATGAACGGCAGCAGCACGAGTGCGGCGATCCGCACGCGGAAGCCCGCGAGCAGCGCGAGGCCGCCCGCCAGTTCGACGACGGTGGTGACATACGCGAGCCAGCCCGGCAGGCCGATCGACGCGAAAAACTGCGCGGTGCCGGGCAGCGTGAAGACGAACACCTTCTGCGCGACGTGCGCGAGGTACAGCACGCCGAGCGCGACACGCAGCAGCGTCGCGCCGAGATCGTTCAGGCGATTGGGGTTCATGGCGAATTCCTTCGTGAGTGGATGAGAATGGATCGCACTCTATTCGAATCGATTCGACCAATAAACACGCATTTCGGCTTTAACTGATTCCCGAATGGAACGAATCGGATCACGAAAAAGGGCATGACCGATCATGCCCCGATGCCAGCACCCCGCCGCGAACCTCAGCCGCCGCTCTTGCCCTGGGCGGCGTCGCCCGAGCCGGCCGGCCCGCCGCCCGGCGCATACGAATCGCACGCGTGCGCAAATGCCGACGCGCCCAGCAGCACCGCGAGCAGCACACTCAACCACCATCGACCCTTCATCGTCGCGCTCCTTCGGGCGGACCTCCGCCCATCTGAGTTGTACGCGATCCGCTGCAAAATGCCAGGCCGGCACGCCATGCGTCAGCGGAACTCGGCGTACAGCGCGCGCAGGTCGAGATGCTCGGCGAACGAATCGGCCAGCCGCTCCAGCGACGCCTCGCGCAGCGCCGGATAGTCGATGCGTTCCGCGCCGTCGAGCCCCGCCCATGCGAGCAGTGCCGCGCACGCGTCGGGCGCGTCGAACAGCCCGTGCACGTAGGTCGCGAGGATCTGCCCGTCGGCCGACCGTGCGCCGTCCGGGCGCACGCCGCCCGGTGCGTCGCCCGTCGCCAGTTCCAGCGCGGGCGCCGCGAGCGCGGGCCCGCGCGTGTCGCCCATGTGGATTTCGTAGCCGTGCACCGCGGCCGCGCCCGGCAGCGCGAGCTGCCCGGTCACGTTCTTCAGCGTCTTGTCCGGCTGCAGCGTCGTGTCGAAATCGAGCAACCCGAGCCCCGCCACGCTGCCGGGCGCCCCTTCGAGGCCGAGCGGATCGTCCAGCGTGCGGCCGAGCATCTGCATCCCGCCGCAGATGCCGATCACCTTGCCGCCATAGCGCAGGTGCCGGCGGATCACCGCGTCCCAGCCCGCGTCGCGCAGCCACGCGAGATCGCGCTGCACGCTCTTCGAGCCGGGCAGGATCAGCAGGTCGGCGTCCGGCACCGGGCCGCTCTTCCAGTACGTGAACTCGACCTGCGGATGCGCACGCAGCGGGTCGAAATCGGTATGGTTGCTGATCCGCGGCAAGGCGGGCACCACCACGCGCAGCACGCCGGCATCGCCGCGCGCGGCGGCGCTGCGCGCCTGCGACGGCAGCATGTCCTCGGCATCGAGCATCAGCCCGTGCAGGTACGGCAGCACGCCGAATACCGGCTTGCCCGTCTGCGCGCGCAGCCAGTCGAGGCCCGGTTCGAGCAGCCTGATGTCGCCGCGAAAGCGGTTGATGACGAAGCCGCGCACGCGCGCGCGCTCGCTGTCCGACAGGCACGCGAGCGTGCCGACCAGGTGCGCGAACACGCCGCCGCGGTCGATGTCGGCCACCAGCACGACCGGGCAGTCGACGCGCTCGGCGAAGCCCATGTTCGCGATGTCGCCTTCGCGCAGGTTGATTTCGGCCGGGCTGCCCGCGCCTTCGACGAGCACCGTGTCGTAGCCGGCGCGCAGCCGCGCGTACGACTCGAGCACCGCGTCGAACGCGACCGGCTTGTAGTCGTGGTAAGCACGCGCGTCGAGGTTCATGCGCGCCTTGCCGTGAATGATCACCTGCGCGCCGCGGTCGCTCGTCGGCTTCAGCAGCACCGGATTGAAATCCGTATGCGGCGCGACGCCGGCGGCCAGCGCCTGCAGCGCCTGAGCACGGCCGATCTCGCCGCCGTCGGCCGTCACCGCGCTGTTCAGTGCCATGTTCTGCGGCTTGAACGGCGCGACCCGCGCGCCCGCGCGGCGCGCGAGGCGGCACAGGCCCGCGACGAGCGTGCTCTTGCCCGCGTCGGACGTCGTGCCCTGGATCATCAACGTGCCGTGCGGCTGCGGTTCGGGTGCGTTCATCGTGTGCAAAGTCGTGGCGAAGCAAACGCGCATTATCGCCCGCGTGCGGCCGCCCGCGCCGTTACAATCACGCGATGATTCCGCACGACCTCACCTTCGTCCTCGGCGGCGCGCGCTCGGGCAAGAGCGCGCACGCCGAGCGGCTCGCCGCCGACAGCGGCCGCCCCGTCACCTACATCGCGACCGCGGCCGCGACGGCCGCCGACGCCGAATTCGAACGGCGCATCGCGCATCACCGCGCGCGCCGGCCGGCCGACTGGGGTTTCGCCGACGCGCCCGTCGACCTCGCCGGCACGCTCGCGCGGCTCGACGATCCGCACGCGTGCCTGCTCGTCGACTGCCTGACGCTGTGGCTCACGAACCTGCTGTGCCCGCTCGACGGCGAACCGCTCGACGATGCGCAGTACGCGGCGCAGGTCGGGCGGCTCGAGCACGCATTGCGCGGCGCGCGTGCGAAGGTGATCGTCGTCAGCAACGAAATCGGGCTCGGCGTCGTGCCGCTCGGGTCGGTCACGCGCCGCTACGTCGACGAACTCGGGCGCCTGAACCAGCGCGTCGCCGCGCTCGCGACGCGCGTGACGCTGCTGGTCGCCGGGCTGCCGCTCGAACTCAAGGCCGGAGCGCCGTCATGCTGATGCTGTCGCTGCCGCTCGTCGCGATGCTCGCGGTCGCGGCCGCGATCGTCGATCGTGTGATCGGCGAACCGGCCGGCTGGCATCCGCTCGTCGCGTTCGGCCGGCTTGCCGCGCGCATCGAAGGCGCGCTGAACACGGGCCGGCGCGGCCGCGTGGTCGGCGTCGCCGCATGGGTCGCGGCCGTGGTGCCGCCGGTGGCCGTCGCCGCGTGGCTCGCGGCCGTGCTGCCCTGGCCGCTCGCGGCCGCGCTGCACGTCGCGCTGCTGTGGTTCGCGCTCGGCGCGAAGAGCCTCGCCGACCATGTCGCGCCGATCGCCGCCGCGCTGCTGCGGCACGATCTCGATGCCGCACGCGCGCTGACCGCACGGATCGTGTCGCGCGACACGAGCGCAGCCGACGAAGGCGCGCTGTCGCGCGCGGCCGTCGAATCGGCCCTCGAGAACGGCAACGACGCGATCTTCGGCGCGCTCTTCTGGTTCGTCGTCGCCGGCGGCCCCGGCGCGCTGCTGTTCCGGCTCGCGAACACGCTCGACGCGATGTGGGGCTATCGCACGCCGCGCTTCCTGACCTTCGGCTGGGCCGCCGCGCGACTCGACGACGCGCTCAACTGGATTCCCGCACGCCTCACGGCCGCGAGCTACGCGCTGCTCGGCGACACGGCCGCCGCGTGGCGCTGCTGGCGCACGCAGGCGCGCCACTGGGACAGCCCGAACGCGGGCCCCGTGATGGCCGCGGGCGCCGGCAGCCTGAACGTGCAGCTCGGCGGCCCGGCCGTCTATCACGGCGAAATCGAAGACCGTCCCGCGCTCGGCACCGGCGCACCGGCGACGGCCGCGCACGTCGTCGCCGCGCTGTCGCTCGTCACGCGCACGCTCGCGCTGTGGCTCGCACTGCTCGTCGCGAGCGGCGCACTCATCCTCGCAACCCATCATGTCTGACGCACGCATCCCGCACGGCGGCAACCTGCACGAAGCCGCGCGCCGACACGGCATTCCGTATGACGCCTGGCTCGACCTGTCGACCGGCATCAATCCGGTCGGCTATCCGGTGCCGCCGGTCCCGGCCGACGCATGGCGCCGGCTGCCCGACGACGGCGACACGCTCGCCGCATGCGCGGCCCGCTACTACGGCGCACCCGATGCCGCGCACGTGCTGCCGGTCGCCGGCAGCCAGGCCGCGATCCGCGCGTTGCCCGCGCTGCTGCCGGCCGGCGACGCCGGCGTCGCGCCGCTCGCGTACGGCGAATACGCGCCTGCCTTCGCGCGCCACGGCCATCGTGTCGTCCCGCTCGACATCGCCTCGGACGCGTTGCCTGCGACGCTGCGTCACGTCATCGTCGGGAATCCGAACAATCCGACTGCCGAGTTCGTTCCGACCGAACGGCTGCTCGGCTGGCATGCGCAACTGTCGGCACGCGGCGGCACGCTGATCGTCGACGAGGCCTTCGCGGATACGGGCGCCACGCCATCGCTCGCGCAGTACGCCGATCGTCCGGGCCTCGTCGTGCTGCGCTCGGTCGGCAAGTTCTTCGGGCTCGCCGGCATTCGCGCGGGCTTCGTGCTCGCGCGTCCCGAGCTGATCGCCGCGCTGCGCGACATGCTCGGCGCGTGGACCGTCAGCGGCCCCGCGCGTCACGCGGTCGCCGCCGCGTTCGCCGACCGCGCATGGCAGGCCGCCGCGCGCGAGCGGCTCGCGGCCGACGGCGCACGCCTCGCCGCGCTGCTGCGCACACACGGCTTCGCGGTGCACGCGACGCCGCTGTTCAGCTGGACAGACGACCCGCGCGCCGCCGCGCTGCATACGGCACTCGCCACGCACGGAATCTGGACGCGGCACTTCGCGCAACCGTCGAGCGTGCGCGTCGGCCTGCCGGGCAACGAAGCCGAATGGCTGCGCGTCGCCGACGCGCTCGCGCAGTGCGTGCCGACGCTGCAACGGGCATCCGCATGAACGCCCGCCCGTTGCGCCGGTTGCCGGCGCTCGCGATGCTGGTCGCGCTCGCGCCCTTCGCTCACGCCGACATCACGACCCGCGACGATGCAGGCAATGCCGTCACGCTGCCCGCACCGGCGCAACGCGTGATCAGCCTCGCGCCGCATGCGACCGAACTGGTCTATGCGGCCGGCGGCGGCACGAAGCTGGTCGGCACGGTCACGTACAGCGACTACCCGCCCGCCGCGCAGGCCGTGCCGCGCGTCGGCGACAACAAGGCGCTCGACCTCGAGCGGATCGCCGCACTGAAGCCCGACCTGATCGTCGTCTGGCGGCACGGCAATGCCGAGCGGCAGACCGATGCGCTGCGTGCGCTGCACATTCCGCTGTTCTTCAGCGAACCGAAGCATCTCGACGACGTCGCGACGTCGCTGCGCCGTCTCGGCACGCTGCTCGGCACGGAACCGGTCGCCGACGCGGCCGCGGCATCGTTTTCGCGCGACATCGCGGCGCTGCGCGCGCGTTACGCGGCGCGCCCGCCCGTCACGATGTTCTTCCAGGTATGGGACCGGCCGCTGACGACGCTCAACGGCGCGCATCTGTTCAACGACGTCGTCACGCTGTGCGGCGGCCGTAACGTGTTCGCGGCGCTGAAGCCGCTCGCGCCGACCGTCACCGACGAGGCCGTGCTTGCGGCGAATCCGGAAGCGATCGTGACGACGAGCGCCGGCGCGACACGCTCGGACGCGCCGCTGCCGAGCCTCGCGCGCTGGCGTGCATGGCCCGCGCTGACGGCCGTGGCGCGCAACAACCTGTTCGCGATCGACGGCGATCTGCTGACGCGGCCGTCGCCGCGGATCGCGCAAGGCGCGGCCGCGCTGTGCGAGGATCTCGACGCGGCGCGGACGCGGCGGCCGGCGCGCTGATTTCGGGCCTTGATGCGCTCGCCCGCGTCAGACGAGCACGCGACTGCCTACGCGTCCCAGTGGACGACTTCCCACGTGCGGGCGGCATCCTCCATCCGCAACCAGACGACGCCGCTCGTCGGCACCGGTCGTGACAGCAGCGTATCGAGCGGCACGCGCAGCGCATGCGATGCGAAGGCGCGAATCACGCCCGCGTGCGTGATCGCCCATTGCGGCGCGTCGGCCTGTGCGACCTCGCCGGCCACGCGCGCCACGCGCTCGACGAACTGCGCGACACTCTCGCCGCCATGCGCGCACGCATGCATCAGGTCAGCCGCCCACGCATCGAGTGCGGCGCGGTCGATGTCGTCCCAACGCTGCAGTTCCCACGCGCCGAAGTCCATTTCCTGCCAGCCCGCGTCGCGCCGCAGCGGCACGTCGAACGCGTGCGCAAGCCGCTCGGCGACCGACGCGCAACGCGTGAGCGGACTCGTCCAGACCTGCGCGGGCAACGGCGCCCCGAGCGCCGCCAGACGCTCGCGCATGGTCCGCGCCCCCGCCTCGGCCGGTGCGGCGAGCGGCACGTCGCTGCGTCCGTAGCACACGCCCGCCTCGACTGCGACGGCCGGATGGCGAATCAGGACGAGATCCATCCGAGCACCACGAGATAGATCGCCAGCTCGCTCAACTGCTGCGCGAAGCCGAGGCAGTCGCCCGTATAACCGCCGATCCGCTTCACGAAATAGCGGGCCGCCCATGCGCGCACGAGCACGAGCGCGACGACGGCCGCGACGCCCGCGCGCCAGTCCGGCCAGAACAGCCACGGCAACCCGAATGCGGCCACGACGCAGGCCGCGCGCGCGCCCATGCGCTGTGCAACCGGTTTTGCCTTGCCTTCCGGCCGGACGTAGTCGAGCGACATCAGCAGGCTCACGGCCCCCGCGCGGCTCGCCGCATGCGCGGAGATCATCGTCCACGCGGCGCGCAGCGGCGGCATGGCCGCGAGCGCCTGCCATTTCAGGCCGAGCGCGATCACGAGCGCGGCCGCGCCGAACGTGCCGATGCGCGAATCGTGCATGATCCGCAGCACGTCGTCGCGCGCGTAGCCACCGCCGAACGCATCGCAGCTGTCGGCCAGGCCATCCTCGTGGAATGCGCCGGTCGCGAGCAGCGTCGCGGCCATCGACAGCCCGACCGCGATCGACGCCGGCAGCACGCGCAGCGCCGCGAGATAGACGAGCGCGCCCCATGCGCCGACGCACGCACCGACCAGCGGGAAGTAGCGTGCGGCCTGATCGAGATCGCCGGCCGCGTAGCCGATCGCGCGCGGCACCGGCACGCGCGTGAAATAGCCGAGCGCGACGAAGAAGTAGCGCAGTTCGGCGCGTACGCCCTGCGCGCGTTCAGGCGTCACGATTGTCGACGCCCGCGGATTCGAAGCTCGCCATCTCGGTGAGGAACGCGGCCGCCGCGCGCACCAGCGGCAGCGCGAGCGCGGCGCCCGTGCCTTCGCCGAGCCGCAGGTCGAGCGCGAGCAGCGGCTTCGCGCCGAAATGCTCGAGCATGCGCCGGTGCCCGGCCTCGTGCGACGCATGCGAGAACACGCAGTAGTCGCGCACGCCGGGCGCGATGCGCTCGGCGACGAGCAACGCGGCCGTCGCGATGAAGCCGTCGACGAGGATCGTCATCCGCTCGCTCGCGGCCGCGAGATACGCGCCCGTCATCATCGCGATCTCGAAGCCGCCGAACGTCGCGAGCACGTCGAGCGGCGCGATCGCATGCGAATGCCGGACGAGCGCGCGGCCGAGCACCGCGCGCTTGTGCGCGAGCCCCTGGTCGTCGAGACCCGTGCCGCGCCCGACACACGCGTCGATCGGCACGTCGAGCAGACGGCTCATCAGGCACGCGGCCGACGACGTGTTCGCGATCCCCATTTCGCCGAAGCCGATCACGTTCGTGCCGAGCGACGCGTGCACGCGCACGCGCGCGGCACCCGCGGCGAGCGCCGTTTTCGCCTCGTCGTGCGTCATCGCGGGTTCGACCGCGAAATTGCGCGTGCCGCGCGCGACCGGCAGCGACACGAGCCGGTCGGACACCGGCAGCGGCGACGCGACGCCCGCATCGACGATCTCGAGCACGCTCTGCGCGACGCCCGAGAACGCATTGATCGCCGCGCCGCCGGCCAGGAAGTTCGCGACCATCTGCGCGGTGACCGACTGCGGATACGGGCTCACGCCCTCGGCCGCGATCCCGTGGTCGCCGGCGAACACGATCGTCACGGGACGCTGCACGTGCGGCCGCTCGGTGCGCTGGATCAGGCCGATCTGCAGCGCGAGCGCCTCGAGCTGGCCGAGGCTGCCGGGCGGCTTGGTCTTGTGATCGATCACATGCTGCAGACGCTTGCGCAGCGTGTCGTCGAGCGGCGCGATCGCGGGCGGGAAGTCGGTCGGGTTCGTCATCGGAAGGTTGCCTCGTTGGTGCGGCCGCTGCCGCGCATCGAAAGAAGGAAGTTCATCGTCGCTCGGGCCACGCGGGCAGCAGCGCATCGCGACCGTTCTCGCGGATCAGCACGAGCGGATAGCCGAACGCGTCGCTCGCGCGCGCCGGCGTCAGCACGTCGAGCACGGGGCCCGCCCACGCGTGGCCGCGGCCGTCGAGCAACAGCGCGTGCGTCGCGAAACGCCGCGCAAGATTCAGGTCGTGACACGAGAACAGCACCGTGCGCGGGCCCGCGTCGAGCCACGCGGCCAACGCGGTCAGGCCGTCGATCTGGTGATGCAGGTCGAGATGGGCGAGCGGTTCGTCGAGCAGCATCAGCGGCGCGTCCTGGCACAGCGTCGCGGCCAGCGCGACACGCTGCCGCTCGCCGCCCGACAGCGACAGCACGTCGCGCGACGCGAGCGCGCTCAGCCCGAACGTCGCGAGCGCGTCGCGCGCGGCCGCGCGGTCTGCCTCGCGCTCCCAGCCCCAGCCGCCGAGATACGGAAAGCGGTTGAGCAGCACAGTGTCGAATACCGTCGCGCTGAAAGCGTCGTGCAGTTGCTGCGGCATCAGCGCGCGGCGCCGTGCGAGCCGTTCGGGCGGCCAGGCGGCGAGCGGCCGGCCGTCGATCTCGACCTGCCCGCCGGCCGGCCGCTGCAGGCCCGCGAGCGTCGCGAGCAGCGTCGTCTTGCCGGCGCCGTTCGGCCCCGCGACGCACCAGATCTCGCCGGGCCGGAACACCTGCGTGAAGCCGTCGAGCAGGGTCCGTGCGCCGGCCCTCAGCGTGAGGTCGAGCGCCGCATAGGTCACGTCGCCGGCGGTGTGCGGTGCGGCATGCGTCATCGCATCGGTCTCCTCAGCAACATCCACAGGAACACCGGCACACCGATCAACGCGGTCATCACGCCGACCGGCAATTGCGCGGGCGCGATGGCGGTGCGCGCGAGCAGGTCGGCCGCCATCACGCCGCCGCCGCCCGCGAGCATCGCGGCGGGCAGCAGCATGCGCTGGTCGTTGCCGAATGCGAGCCGCAGCGCGTGCGGCACGACGAGGCCGACGAAACCGATCGTGCCGGCCGTCGTCACCGCGGCCGCGGCGGCCAGCGACGCGACGAGGTAGATCCGCATGCGCAGCCGCGCGACCGGCACGCCGAGCGCGAGCGCGGTCGCGTCGCCGCGCAGCAGCACGTTGAGCTGCGGCGCGGCCGGCAGCGCGACGCAGGCGGCCAGCAGCAGCGCGCCCCATGCGAACCAGGGCGCCGTCACGCCGTTCAGATCGCCCGTCAGCCAGAAGATGATGCCGCGCAGCCGCGCGTCGGGCGCGAGCGACAGCAGCAGCGTGACGAGCGCGCCCCACCCGGCCGCGATCACGACCCCCGTGAGCAGCAGCCGCGGCGACGCGTCGCGCGCATCGCCGCGCCACAGTTCGCGGCGCGCAAGCCCGAGCACGAGCGCGACCGACACGAGCGCGCCGGCGAACGCGGCCGCATCGACGAGCCACCACGCGGCGCCCGCGATCATCGCGACGAGCGCGAAGCCGGCCGCGCCGCCCGACACGCCGAGCACGTACGGTTCCGCGAGCGGATTGCGCAACAGCACCTGCAGCAGCGCACCGGCCAGCGCGAGCAGCGCGCCGCACGCGAAGCCCGCGAGCGCACGCGGCAGCCGCAACGTGCGCACGATGTCGGCGAGCAGTGCGTCGCCGCCGTGCGGCACGAGCGACGCGAGCGCCTGCCACGGCGACATCGGCACGCTGCCGATCGACAGCGACGCGACGAACAGCAACGCGACCACGGCCGCGAGCGCGACCCAGATCGCGGCGGCACGCGCGGCGCTCATGCGCCGCACGGCATCGCGCATGACGCGTGACGCTTTCGCTGACCGTCATGGCCGGCCGGGCGCGGCACCGGCGTCGCGCTCCGGCGTGTCGTAGGCATACGCAAGCTCGTCATCCTCGTCGAACAGGTTGTTGATGCGTGCACGGACGAACCGTGCCCGGTGATGTCATCGCACGCACGGTCAGGATGCCATGCGCGGCATGACGCATGATTCACGGCCGGCGACGCCCCATACCGCGCGCGACGATCGGCACCCGGATTCCGCATTTCGTCGCCCGGGACCCGCGATGCGGCGGCCGGCCGTGTGCCGGTCGCACCGACGTGACACGCGCGCGATCCGTCGAGCCGCATCCTCGCGCGGCCCACGTTCTGCGCAATATAGTGGAAGCCGCCGCAGCGGGTCGATCGGCATCGCGCTTGCGTCACCGTCAGGCACGCTCGGTGCGGCAACCACGGCGGCCGGCAGCAAGGGGACAGCGTCGCGCCACGCGACCGGGCGCGGTGCCGCGACGACCGGCGTCGTCGCCGATCCGGACGAATCGGCGTGCGCTGCGCTCCGCGCGATGGCGGCAGGCGACATTGCGCAGCGTGCGCCGCACGCCGTGCGGACGATTGGGGTCAGCATCGAAGACAAGTCCCGTGAAGCACTGCGCGCCCCGCTTCCCCGCGGGCCGTGCGTCATGAAGCCGTGCAGGCTCCTCGCCTCGGCCGGTATCCGGGCTGGCGGCGTACCGGCTCGCCTTCCCGCGCGTATCACGCGCAGTGGCCCGCGCCAGCGTGCGACCTGCACGCGAAACGCGCCCGAGCCGGCCTGCGTCATGCGACGCGGCCGCTTACCGTTGCGGGGGCAGCGCAGGTTGGCGAACTCCGGGCGGAGCACGCGCCCTGCTTCCCGTTTAACCGCGCGACGCACGCGCGAGCACCGAGGCGGCGCCAGTTTAGGAGCGGGCCGCGCGAGCGTCAAGGAAGCGTCCGGACGCATGCGGAACACGTGCCGGACCCGTGTATTCGCGGCAAGAAGCGGGGGTGTTACGACTGGAAACGTTACAGATGTCGGAATGCGCGTTATTCCGCGCTAAAATGCTGGGTCTTTAGAGGACGCAGCAAATGCTCAACGAACTCGAAACTTTATCTCAAAATATTGGCCGTCTGATCTCGCTGAACAAGCGCTATCACTCGGAACGGCTCGCGCTCGAGGAGCAGGTCGCGCAATTGCGCGCGGAAGCGGACACGGTCCGCGCGGAACTCGCGCAACTGCGCGACGAACGCAATGCGCTCGCGGCCGAGCGCGACACGCTGTCGGCAAAGATCGACGACGCCCAGGTCAAACTGAATGCGATTCTCGAAAAGCTGCCGCGCACGAAGAGCGCGGAGCAAGCCGACAACCAGCTCGACCTGCTGGATGCGCAGGCGCGCACGGACAGCGACGACGCGGCCAGCCACGGAGAACATGCATGAGCACCAAGCAGATCGAAGTCTCGATTCTCGGTCAGCCCTATCGGCTCGCCTGTTCGGCCGAGACCGAAGCGGCGCTGCTCGAGGCCGTCGCACGCGTCGACGCAGAAATGTCGAAGATCCGCGCGAACAGCTCGGTGCGCGGCACCGACCGCATCGCGGTCATGGCCGCGCTGTCGCTCGCGTCCGAATTGCTGCGGCTGCAAACGAGCGTGCGTCACGGTGAAGCATTTCCGGCGGAAGAAATCCGTCGTACAATGCACCAGATGAACGAACAACTCGGCGCGGTGCTCGCACAGCACGAGACGCAGTAACGTTTGATCGATGCGTCGATTCCCCTTGATCTCGGCGATCAACGGTGGTCAAATTGGCGCAACGAAACACAGTTCAGTCAGCTTCCCTGCCTGGTTCGCCAAGGTCATATATTCCTTGAACCAATGCCATGTGCACGGTTGCGGAAATTTGTAGCACGGGCGCGCGCGTCACTCTGTCTGATGTACCCGAAGTGCTGCTAACTGCGACCAATTCTGAACCCCAGGTTCAGGATGCCGGCCTAGCGGCCAAGGCGGGGGCCTATTCAACGGCATCGGGAAGTCCCGATGCCGTTTCCTTTTGCAGCAGCCCTTTCTGCGTCGATCACGATCCATGCAATACTGGCTGATGAAGTCCGAACCGGACGAAGCAAGCATCGACGATCTCGCGCACGCGCCGCAGCGCTCGCTGCCGTGGACCGGCGTGCGCAACTATCAGGCGCGCAATTTCATGCGCGACACGATGAAGATCGGCGACGGCGTGCTCTTCTATCATTCGAGCTGCCCGGAACCGGGCATCGCGGGCCTCGCCGAAGTCTCGTCGACGCCCTACCCCGACCCCACCCAGTTCGATCCGGCAAGCCCGTATTACGATCCGAAGTCGACGCAGGAGGCACCGCGCTGGCTGCTCGTCGACGTGCGCTTCGTGAAGAAGTCGCCGCTCGTGCCGCTCGCCGCGCTGCGCGAACACGACGAACTCGCCGACATGCGCGTGCTCGCACGCGGCAACCGGCTGTCGATCACGCCCGTCACGCGTGCCGAGTGGCGCTTCATCACCGAAAAGCTGATGAAGTAGGCGTACGCAGCAAGCACACGCCAAAGGTCAAATCCGGTCAACACGCGCCACCGCCACGGAACTCGCGGCGCGTTCGCGCAGCCTAAGCAACCGCTGTCGCCGCGATCGAGCGGCGGCCGTTTTTCGTCGCGCGGTACGCCCGCGTCGCGCACGCGTGATCCGCGTGCGCGCCCTCGCACAAGGAGTCCAACAATGACCAAGAAATCCGCACTCGCGCTGTCGCTCGCCCTCGCCGCCGTCGTGCCCGTCGCGCTGACGCTCGCGTCGCCCGCCGCGCACGCGCAGACCGCGAACCCGCACTTCCCGGAGCCGACGGGCGTGCTGTCGTTGTCGTCGCAGGCCAGCGCCGACGTGCCGCAGGACATCATCCACATCACGCTGTTCTACGAACAGCAGGCGAAAGACCCGGGCAGCCTGACGTCGGCGCTGAACCAGCGCGCCGACGCGGCGCTCGCGCAGGCGAAGGGCGTGTCGGGCGTCACCGCGCACACAGGCGCGTTCTCCGTCTATCCGAGCACCGATCGCGACGGGAAGATCTCCGCATGGCGCGGTCGTACCGAAGTCGTGCTCGAATCGCGCGATTTCGCGGCGGCGTCGAAGCTCGCGGGCCAGTTGTCGAACCAGATGCAGATCGCGAACGTCGAGTTCTCGTTGTCACCCGAAGCGCAGCGCGCGGCCGAGCAGAAGCTCACGACCGAAGCGATCAAGTCGTTCCGCGCACGCGCGGACGAAGCCGCGAAGGCGTTCGGCTACAACAGCTACTCGATTCGCGACGTGAACGTCGGCGGCAGCCGCAACGTGCAGCCGTACCCGCGCATGATGGCGATGGCCGCCGCACCGATGGACAGCGCGAAGATGAGCGCGCCGATTTCGGTCGAAGGCGGCAAGGCGACCGTGTCGGTCACGGTCAACGGCTCGGTGCAGATGAAGTAACGCGCATTGCGCAACACGCGGCAGATGTGAAAACGCCGGCCCGAGGGCCGGCGTTTTTCGTTTGCGATCCTGCGATCGACGCGCACGCCGATCGTGCGCGTCCGCATCGCATCAGGCATCACGCATCACGTGCCATGCATCACACGACTCGCGCGTGACGCAACCGCATCACGCCACGACATCACGCGACCGCATTCGCCGCGCGACGGCGATACGCCCACACCAGCAACGCGACGCCCGCGAGGATCATCGGCAACGACAGCCACTGCCCCATCGACAGGCCGAGCGCGAGCAGGCCGAGGAAGTCGTCCGGTTCGCGCGCGAATTCGACCGTGAAACGCGCGAGCCCGTAGCCGATCAGGAACAGCGCGGAGATCGCACCCATCGGCCGCGGCTTGCGCGAGAAGAAGAACAGCACGAAGAACAGCGCAATGCCTTCGAGCGCGATTTCGTAGAGCTGCGAAGGATGGCGCGGCAGCATCTGGTACTGCATGAACACGTCGGCCAGATGCCACTTCTCGACGAGCGCCGGATGCTTCGGCAGCCATGCCGCGTCATCGCGCATCGCGCCCGGGAACAGCATCGCCCACGGCGCGTTCGGATCGGTCACGCGGCCCCACAGCTCGCCGTTGATGAAGTTGCCGAGCCGCCCGGCCGCGAGCCCGGTCGGCACCATCGGCGCGACGAAGTCGGTGACCTGCAGCCAGTGGCGCTTGCGCTGCCATGCGAACAGCGCCATCGCGAGCGTCACGCCGAGGAAGCCGCCGTGGAACGACATCCCGCCTTCCCACACCTTGAACACGTCGAGCGGATGCGAGAAGTAGAAGTCGGCCTTGTAGAACAGCACGTAGCCGAGCCGGCCGCCGAGCACGGTGCCGAGCACGCCGTAGAACATCATGTCGTCGATGTCCTTCGCGGTCCAGCCCTGCGCCGCGACGTGCGGCAGCTTCAGGCGGATCCGGCCGACGACGATCGCCGCGATGAAGCCGACGAGATACATGAGGCCGTACCAGCGCACGGCCAGCGGCCCGAGGTGGATCGCTACGGGGTCGAAATTCGGGTGAATGATCATGGGTTAGCGATGAAGTTTTCGAATGCGGTACGGCGCTCGCACCGGCGCCGCACCGCGCATTGGACGGCGCCGGCGCGCCATCGTTCGCGTCACGTGGCCAGCCCCTGCGCGCGCACGACGTCGATGAAGCCGGCGAGCACGGGGCTGACGTCGCCCGTGCGCCACACGAGGCCGGTTTCGACGACCGGCGCGTCGCCGGCGAGCGGCCGGTAGACCACGCCGGTGCGCCGCAGGTTACGCAGCGACTGCGGCACCAGTGCGACACCCATGCCGGCCGACACGAGGCTGACGATCGTCTGCATCTGGATCGCCTCCTGGCCGATGCGCGGGGTTTCCCCCGCCGCGCCGTAGCAGCCCGTAATGATGTCATAAAAGCCGGGCGCCAAACGACGCGGGAAGATCACGAGCGGCAGCGCGGCCAGGTCGGCCAGATGCACGGGTTCGTCTTCGGACACGCCGTGCGCCGCGGCCGCCGGCATCGCGACCACCAGCGGCTCGCGCACGACCGGCAGGTACGACAGCCCAGCCGCGTGGCGCGGCGGCACCGGCGGAATCACGAGCCCCGCGTCGATGCGGCCCGCGACGAGTTCGTCGATCTGCACGTCGCTCGTCGCCTCCGCGAGCTGCAGCCGCACTTGCGGATAACGCGCGCCGAACGCGCGCAGCAGCGACGGCAGCAGCCCGTAATCGGCGGTCGACACGAACGCGAGCGACAGCGAACCGGCTTCGCCGCGCGCGAGGCGCCGTGCGAGCGGCGGCAGCGCGTCGGCCGACGCGAGCAGCCGGCGCACGTCGGGCAACAGCGCCGCACCGACCGCCGTCAGCGCGACCGAGCGCTTGGTGCGCGCGAACAGCGCGACGCCGAGCGTGTCCTCCAGTGCCCGGATCGCCTGCGACAGCGGCGGCTGCGTCATCGACAGGCGCTCGGCCGCGCGGCCGAAGTGGCGCTCGTCGGCCACGGTCACGAAATAGCGCCACTGGCGCAGGTCCGGCGTCGGTTCGGCCATGTCTCACTCATTCGTAAAACGACTTAATAAGCGACAAATAATATATTGGACATCCCAAACCGGAAACTCCATGCTTGATTGATCCGAACCGGTGCGCCGATCGCGGGCGTCGCCAATACAACGATGGAGTCCCCCATGCCGTACAACCGTCGCTCGAAGCACATCACGCAAGGCGTGGCCCGTTCGCCGAACCGCTCGATGTATTACGCCCTCGGCTACCAGAAGGACGATTTCGACAAGCCGATGATCGGCATCGCGAACGGCCACTCGACGATCACGCCGTGCAACTCGGGCCTGCAGCGGCTGTCCGATGCCGCCGTCGCGGCGGTGAAGGCGGCCGATGCCAACCCGCAGATCTTCGGCACGCCGACGATCTCGGACGGCATGTCGATGGGCACCGAGGGGATGAAGTACTCGCTGGTGTCGCGCGAGGTGATCGCCGACTGCATCGAGACCTGCGTACAGGGCCAGTGGATGGACGGCGTGGTGGTGGTCGGCGGCTGCGACAAGAACATGCCGGGCGGGATGATCGCGCTCGCGCGCCTGAACGTGCCGGGCATCTACGTGTACGGCGGCACGATCCGCCCCGGCCACTGGAAGGGCCGCGACCTGACGATCGTGTCGTCGTTCGAGGCGGTCGGCGAGTTCACCGCGGGCCGGATGTCGCAGGAAGACTTCGAAGGGGTCGAGAAGAACGCGTGCCCGACGTCGGGCTCGTGCGGCGGGATGTACACCGCGAACACGATGAGCTCGTCGTTCGAGGCGCTCGGCATGTCGCTGATGTACTCGTCGACGATGGCGAACCCCGATCAGGAGAAGGTCGATTCGGCCGCCGAATCGGCACGCGTGCTGGTCGAGGCCGTGAAGCGCGACCTGAAGCCGCGCGACATCATCACCAAGGCGTCGATCGAGAACGCGGTATCGCTGATCATGGCGACCGGCGGCTCGACCAATGCGGTGCTGCACTATCTCGCGATCGCGCACGCGGCCGAGGTCGACTGGACGATCGACGACTTCGAGCGCATCCGCAAGCGCGTGCCGGTGATCTGCGACCTGAAACCGTCGGGCCAGTACGTCGCGACCGACCTGCACCAGGCCGGCGGCATCCCGCAGGTGCTGCGGATCCTGCTCGATGCGGGGCTGCTGCACGGCGACTGCATGACGATCACCGGCCGCACGATCGCCGAGGAGCTGAAGGACGTGCCGGGCGTGCCGCGCGCGGACCAGAAGGTGATCTTCCCGATCGATCGCGCGCTGTACAGGGAAGGCCATCTCGCGATCCTGAAGGGCAATCTCGCGGAAGACGGCGCGGTGGCGAAGATCACCGGTCTGAAGAACCCGGTGATCACGGGCCCGGCGCGCGTGTTCGACGACGAGCAAAGCGCGATGGACGCGATCCTCGGCGACCGGATCCGCGCGGGCGACGTGCTGGTGCTGCGCTATCTCGGCCCGCAAGGCGGCCCCGGCATGCCGGAAATGCTCGCGCCGACGTCGGCGATCATCGGCAAAGGGCTCGGCGAATCGGTCGGCTTCATCACCGACGGCCGCTTCTCGGGCGGCACCTGGGGGATGGTGGTCGGGCACGTCGCGCCCGAAGCGTTCGTCGGCGGCACGATCGCGCTCGTGCAGGAAGGCGACTCGATCACGATCGACGCGCACCGGCTGGTGCTGCAGCTGAACGTCGACGATGCGGAACTCGCGCGCCGGCGCGCCGCGTGGAAGCAGCCGGCGCCGCGCTACACGCGCGGCGTGCTCGCCAAGTTCGCGGCGCTCGCGCGTCCGGCGAACCAGGGCGCCGTCACCGGCTGATGCGGCGCGCGGGGCATGCGACCCCATTGCGAACGGCCGCCGGGGAAACGCGCAAAACGCGCTTTCCCTTTGCTTTTATAATGCGCGGACCGTGAAGCCGGCCGTCTCCGCCGGCGGAGAACCGCATGAAACAGACGATATTGCGCGCGCTGCTCGTGGCGCTGCTGACCGGCAGCGCGGCGGCGGCACACGCCGACTCGGCCGGCGACGGGTTCGCGCTCGCGCAGCGCAAGAACTGCATGGCCTGCCATGCGGTCGGCAAGCCGCTGATGGGCCCGTCGTTCCACGACATCGCCGGCAAGTACGTGGCGCGCACCGACGCCGTCGATTACCTCGCGCAATCGATCGTGAAAGGCAGCGTCGGGGTGTGGGGTGGCGTGCCGATGCCCGCCAATACGCAGTTGACGAGCGCAGAAGCGCACACGCTCTCGCAATGGGTGCTGTCGCTGCGCTGAACCGGATGACCGGATGCGTGCACCGCGCGCCGCGCCTTGCGCCCGGCAGCGTTCCGCGCTTGTCGTTGCAACCGGCCGGCAATCGTCAGCGACGATGACTGGAGCCGCGCCCGCGGCCCCTGCGCACGAAACGTGCGGCGGGCTCAGCCTGAATGACCGGTCCGGCGGCGGGCGATCTCCGCATCGACCGCGTCGCGAACCCACTCCATCACTTCGGTTTCGAGCGCCAGCGCCACTTCGCGCGTGATCTGGCCGACGAGCCAGGCCGTATGGTCGTGCAACGCGTCGCGACAGCGGGCCTCGATGGCCTCGCGCCCTTCCCCGGTCAGATAATTCGTCAGCCGATTGCGCAGACGCTCGGCGATATGCTGCGTGTCCTCCACCGTCAGCGCGGCGGCTACATGCGCGTCCGGTTGCGACGCGCCGGTGAGTTGAGCGGTAGCCAGCCCGCCGGCAGCCGGTGCAATCGCGTGGGACAGCATCGCTTCGCCAGCATCGCGCGGCATCGCGGCAACGCCGGCCTGCCGCGCGTCGTCGGCGGCCAGCGCGGAGCGCAGCGGCGCCTGCGCCGCGGCCGACTCCTCGGCGACGACGTGCCCGGCGGCACCGGGTTGCGCCGGCGCATCGCTGTCGCCCGGCAATTCGACGGTCGGGATGTCCGGCGTCGGCACCGGCTCGACCACCACGAACTCGGGGTCGGTGCCCGGCTGCTCCGGCGCGGCGGACGCCCGAGCCGGATGGCCTGATACCAGCACGTCGGACAGCACCGGCACCGCGGCAACGTCGTGCGGCGGCGCGTCGGCCGCGGACGAACGCGCCGGCACCGGTTTGCCCGGCACCAGCACGTCGGTCAGCGTCGGGATCGAAGAGGATTCGGCTTGTGTCACGGGAACGCTCCGTCGACGGTTTCGGCTAACTGCCCTGCTTGTAGTTGTTCAGCGCGTAGCCGCGATCGCGATAGAAGCGGTAGCGGTCGCGGCCCGCGGCCAGCTCGTCCGGCGCATTGCCGACCACTTCGAGCAGGCGCTCGAAGCGGGCGAACTGCGCGGGTACGGCCGCGCCGAGGTTCAGCAGCACATGATGATGCGGCGCCTGGTCGAGATCGGCGGCCAGCACGATCGGCGTGCCGGCCGCGTGCGCGCTGTCGACGCCGCAGTGCGGAATGAAATCGAGCGGCGAGAACGTCCAGAGCCGCTCGTCGAGCGCACGCAGGCGCGCGGGCTCCGCGAGCACGACGACCGGCTGCCCGGCCTGGTAGGCCTTGCGCAGCAGCCGGCATGCGTATGCGAGCGAATCGCCGACGTTCGAATGGAAATCGATTCGCGTCATTGCCCGCGTACCCGCATCGTCGTGAGACCTGCCATCACTGGCCGGCGCGGTCGATCAGGAACTGCGCGAGCAGCGGCACCGGACGGCCGGTCGCGCCCTTCGCCGCGCCACCCTTCCATGCGGTGCCCGCGATGTCCAGGTGCGCCCACGGATAGCTGTCGGTGAAGCGCGACAGGAAGCACGCCGCCGTCACGGCACCGGCCGGACGCCCGCCGATGTTCGCGATGTCCGCGAAATTCGACTTCAGCTGATCCTGGTACTCGTCGTCGAGCGGCATGCGCCATGCCGGATCGTTCGCTTCGCGCGATGCGTCGAGCAGTTCGCCAGCGAGTGCGTCGTCCTTCGAGAACAGGCCGCTGTTGTGGGCGCCGAGCGCGATCACGCAGGCGCCCGTGAGCGTCGCCACGTCGATCACCGCGGCAGGCTTGAAGCGCTCCGCATAAGTGAGCGCGTCGCACAGGATCAGGCGGCCCTCGGCGTCGGTGTTGAGCACCTCGATCGTCAGCCCCTTCATGCTGGTGACGATGTCGCCCGGCTTGGTCGCGTTGCCGCCCGGCATGTTCTCGCAGGTCGGCACGATCGCGACGACGTTGATCTTCAGGCCCATTTCGGCGACCGCACGCATCGTGCCGAGCACCGAACCCGCGCCGCACATGTCGTACTTCATCTCGTCCATGCCCTCGCCCGGCTTCAGCGAGATGCCGCCCGTGTCGAACGTGATGCCCTTGCCGACCAGCACGACCGGCGCGGCCTTTGCGGCGGCGCCCTGGTAGTGCAGCACGATGAACTGCGGCGGCTCGACCGACGCGCGCGCGACCGACAGGAACGAGCCCATCTTGAGCGCCTGGATCTGCTTCAGGCCGAGCACCTCGACCTTCAGACCCCAATCCTTCGCGATCTTCTTCGCGGTGTTGCCGAGATAGGTCGGCGTGCACACGTTGCCCGGCAGGTTGCCGAGGTCGCGCGTGAGATCCATCCCGTTCGCCAGCGCGACGGCCTGCTTGACCGCCAGCTTGGCGGCCTTCTCATCGGCCGGATCGACGCTGAACACGACGCGCTTGAGCGTGTGCGACGCCGGTTCCGGCTTGCTCTTCATCTGCGTGAAGCGGTAGGTCTCGTTGCGCAGCGCGAGAATCGCCGCCCGCACACCCCAGTCGGAGCCGCGCTCGTCGACCGGCAGCTGCGCGAGCGAGAACGTGACCTGGCTGACCTTGGTCGCGAGCAGCGCGCGCCATGCGGCCGTCACTGCGTCGTTGTAGGCTTTCTGATTGAAAGCATCCTGCTTGCCGAGGCCGACGAGCAGCACGCGCGATGCGCCGATGCCCGACACTTCGTGCAGGAACAGCGTCTTGCCGCGCTTGCCGTCCATGTCGCCGGCCTTCACCACGCGCGAGATCAGCCCCTTGGTGGCCGTGTCGATGTCGAGCGCCGCGCCCGAGAGAGTCTGCGCCTCGAAGATGCCGAGCACGATGCAGTCGGACTTCCCGGTCAGGAACCCCTTGGCCTCGCCTTTGCTCCAATCACAGCCTTTTATGCTAAAGTCCATCGCGCTTGTCCTCGGATAAAATCTGGGCTAAGGATGAAAGCCGCAATTATCCGCTATTTTTCCCGTGGCGGCGCGAGCGCTCCACCACGCGTGCGCAGCCTCCCGCCCTCTTCTCATCAAGAATGATCTTCGAACGCTCCCTCCAGCGCGAGCTTGCGTATACGGCTGGCGCCGTGTTCATGGTGCTGCTCACGATCATGCTCACGACGATGATGATCCGCATCGTCGGCTATGCCGCGTCCGGCGAAATCGATCCGCGCGACGTGCTCGTGCTGATCGGCCTGACCGTGATCGGCTACCTCGCCGTGATGCTCGTCGTCACGCTGTTCGTGTCGATCCTGTTCGTGCTGACCCGGTGGTACCGGGACTCCGAAATGGTGGTCTGGCTTGCATCCGGCGTGAGCCTCACGCGCCTGATCAAGCCGATCGGCGTGTTCGCCACGCCGATCGTCCTGCTGATCGCGTTCTTCGCGTTCGTCGGCTGGCCGTGGTCGAACCAGCAGAGCAAGATGATCAAGGCGCGCTTCCAGCAGCGCGACGAGATCTCGCTGCTCGCGCCGGGCCAGTTCCGCGAATCGGCCTCGAACCATCGCGTGTTCTTCATCGAGAAGATGTCGCCGGACCAGAGCAAGGTGCAGAACGTGTTCGTCACGTCGACCGAGAACGGCAAGGTCAACGTCGTCGTGTCGCACACCGGCCATACCGAAACGAAGGACGGCGATCGCTTCGTCGTACTGGAAGACGGCCGCCGCTACGACGGCACGCCCGGCCAGCCGAACTTCAAGATCATGGAGTTCCAGCGCTACGGCGTGAAGATCACGAGCACCCCGGTCACCAACGTGCCGACCACCAACAGCACGCCGACACCGGACCTGCTGCGCAACCCGACGCGCGACAACCTCGCGGAATTCGCGTGGCGCGCGGGGCTGCCGCTGATCGCGATCAACCTGATGGTGCTCGGCATTCCGCTGTCTTACCAGAACCCACGCCGCAGCCGCACGATCAACCTCGTGATGGCCGTGCTGATCTACCTGACGTACTCGAACCTGCTGAACGTCGTGCAGGCACAGATCGAGCAGGGCAAGATGTCGTTCGGCGTCGGCCTCGTCGGCCTGCACCTGGTCGTCGCGGCGATCGTCGCGTTCATCTTCTGGTTGCGCGTGCGCAATCGTCCGCTGTTTACACGCGCGCTGTTCGGCCGCTCGGGAGCATGATCGATGCGGCTCTATGAAAAATACTTCGCGCGGCAGATCTACGTCACGTTCATCTTCATCCTGTTCGCGTTCTCGGGCCTGTTCTTCTTCTTCGACCTGATCAGCGAACTGAACTCGGTCGGGCACGGCAACTACAAGTTCGGCTACGCGGTGCTGCGCGTCGCGCTGCAGACCCCGTCGCGCTTCTACGAGATCATCCCGGTCGCCGCGCTGATCAGCGCGATCTACGTGTTCGCGCAGATGGCCGCGAACTCGGAATTCACGATCTTCCGCGTGTCGGGCCTCGCGACCAACCAGGCGCTGCGCTCGCTGCTGAAGATCGGCGTCCCGCTCGTGATCATCACCTACCTGATCGGCGAGTTCGTCGGCCCGTACGCCGACCAGCTGTCCGAACGCGTGCGGCTGCAGGCGCTCGGCGCATCGGTGTCGTCGAACTTCCAGTCGGGCGTGTGGGTGAAGGACACGCTCGCGGCCCGCGAGAACGGCGAGCAGGTCACGCGCTTCGTGAACGTCGGCAGCCTGTCGCCCGACTCGACGATCAGCAACGTGCGCATCTACGAGTTCGACTCGAAATTCCAGCTGCAGAACGTGCGGATCGCGCAGACGGGCCGCTACGAGCCGCCCGGCCACTGGCTGCTCAAGGGCGTCACGGAAACCGAACTGACGCCGATCAAGCCAATCGGCGGCGAACCGGCCGACGCGTTGAACCCCGTGTACCGGTCACAGCAGGTGACGCTGCCCGAATACCGGCTGCGCTCGGACCTGACGCCGCAGATCCTGTCGGTGCTGCTCGTGTCGCCGGAACGGATGTCGCTCATCAACCTGTTCCGCTACATCCAGCACTTGCGCGAAAACCAGCAGGACACGCAGCGCTACGACATCGCGCTGTGGCGCAAGCTGCTCTACCCGTTCGCGGTGTTCGTGATGCTCGTGCTGTCGCTGCCGTTCGCGTACCTGCACACGCGTGCCGGCGTGGTCGGCGTGAAGGTGTTCGGCGGCATCATGCTCGGCATGAGCTTCCAGCTGCTCAACACGCTGTTCTCGCACATCGGCACGCTGAACACGTGGCCCGCGCCGCTGACCGCGGCGACGCCGGGCCTCATCTATCTCGCGCTCGGCCTGTTCGCGCTCAAGTGGGTCGACCGGCACTGAGCGCCGTCACGACGGAGGCTTCGACATGAGTTCGCACGGCATCGTCCTGTTCGGCCACGGCGCACGCGATCCGCGCTGGGCCGAGCCGTTCGAGCGGCTCGCCGCGCGGCTGCGCGGGGCCGGCTCCCCTGCTCCGCACGTGTCGCTCGCGTTTCTCGAACTGATGACGCCGTCGCTCGATACGGCCGTCGCCGCGCAAGTCGCGGCCGGCTGCACGCGCATCACCGTGGTGCCCGTGTTCTTCGGTCAGGGCGGACATGTCCGCCGCGACCTGCCGCAGCTCGTCGATGCATGCCGGGCCACGCATCCGGGCGTCGAGATCCGTTGCGCGACGGCTGTCGGGGAAGACGACGGCGTGCTCGATGCGATCGCGCGCTACTGCATCGACCAGGTCGGCCGCGACGCGTAAGCGCATCGCTGGCCGAAGCTGCGAGCCCAAACGAAAAAGCGCCGGCTTCGAAAGCCGGCGCTTTTTTTGCCTGCGGATCGCACGTTCGACTCAGGCCGCATCCTGCAACGCATCGCCCTCTTTCGCGTGCCGCACGCGTTCGGCGAACGCATCGCCGATCATCAGCAGGCTCGGTTCCGCCGGGTCGAGCCACGCCTGCGCACCGCCCGCCGCCATCTGCCCGAGCGTCAGCGTCAGCGTGCGCTCGCGCGCGGTGCTGCAAGCCTCGACGATCGCCACCGGCGTCGCGCTCGCACGGCCCGCGTCGATCAGTTCCTGCGCGATGCCCGGCGCACTGTCGCGGCCCATGTAGTAGACGATCGAATCGGCGCGCGCGGCCTCGCGAATCTCGTCGCTGCCCGGTGCGCGGCTGTGCGTCGCGAACGCGACGCTGCGCGACACGCCGCGCAACGTCAGCGAGCGCTTCAGCGTCGCCGCGCCGGCCAGCGCCGCGGTGATGCCCGGCACGACCTCGAAATCGATGCCCGCCGCTTCGAGCGCGCGCATTTCCTCTTCGGCGCGACCGAACAGCATCGGGTCGCCGCCCTTCAGGCGCACCACGCACGCGTGCTCGCGCGCCGCGTCGACGATCTGCTTGTTGATGAAATGCTGCGCGGTCGAACGCTGCCCGCAACGCTTGCCGACCGCGATCTTGCGCGCGTTCGGTGCGTAGTCGAGCATCGCCGGCTCGACGAGCGCGTCGTGCAGCACGACGTCGGCTTGTTCGAGCAGCCGCATGCCGCGCACCGTGATGAGGTCCGCGGCGCCCGGCCCTGCTCCGATCAGATATACCTTGCCCATGTTTGTCGCTTCGCTTGGGGTCCTGCTCGTGCGGACGGCGGCCGGCCCGCGCCGCCGCGAGGGCGGCGCTGACCGCCGGTTAAGCCGGTTACGCCGAGAACGCCCGAATCATGCCGGCGGCGACCGTGTGGTGCGTCGCCTCGTCGATCAGCACGAACGCGCCCGTACCCGGGTGCGCATCGTAGGTGTCGCAGACGATCGGCTTCTGCAGCGTCAGCGCGACGCGGCCGATGTCGTTCATCTTCAGTTCCTGGCGGTCGGTCGCGTGCGACAGCGTATGCACGTCGAGCACTTCCTTGACCGCGCCGATCTTCGCGAACACCGTGCTCGTGGTCTGCTTCAGCAGGTACTTGCGCTGCGGCGACAGCGGCGTCTCGTCGAACCAGCACAGGTCCGCCTCGAGCTTCTTCGCCGGCGCGACCGTCTCGGCGGTCGTGACGAACATGTCGCCGCGCGACACGTCGACGTCCTGTTCGAGGCGAATCGTCACCGTCTGGCCCGCGAACGCGTGCGCGACCGCCGCCGTGCCGCCCGGCACCGGCGCGATGATCTCGGCGACCGTCGCAGTGCGGTTCGACGGCAGCACGACGATTTCGTCACCGACCTTCACCTCGCCCGATTCGATCCGGCCCATGTAGCCGCGGAAATCGTCGGCCGAGCTGCCGTCCTGGCGTGCGACCCACTGCACCGGGAAGCGCAGCGCGTCATGCGCCTGCGTCTCGACCGGCAGCGATTCGAGCACGTCGAGCAGCGGCTCGCCCGCGTACCACGGCATGCGCTCGCTCGCGCCGACGATGTTGTCGCCCTTCAGCGCCGACACCGGCACGAAACGCACGTCCTTCAGGCCGAGCTGCTTCGCGAGCGCGACGTACGCGTCGCGGATCTCGTTGAAGCGTGCTTCGCTGTAGTCGATCAGGTCCATCTTGTTGATCGCGACGATCACGTGCTGCAGCGCGAGCAGCTTCACGATCGCGCTGTGACGCTTCGTTTGCGGCAGCAGTTCCGCCACGCCGTTCTCGATCGTCACGCGCGTCGCGTCGACCAGGATGATCGCCGCATGCGCGGTCGATGCGCCCGTCACCATGTTGCGCGTGTACTGCTCGTGGCCCGGCGTGTCGGCAATGATGAACTTGCGCTTCGCGGTCGCGAAATAGCGGTAGGCGACGTCGATCGTGATGCCCTGCTCGCGCTCGGCTTCGAGCCCGTCCGTCAGCAGCGCGAGGTCGATCTCGTCGCCGACCGTGCGCTTGTTCTTCGCGCGCGACAGCGCGGACAGCTGGTCCGACAACACGGCCTTGCTGTCGTACAGCAGGCGGCCGATCAGCGTGCTCTTGCCGTCGTCGACGCTGCCCGCCGTGATGAAACGCAACACGCCGAGGTCTTCGGTGTTCTCGATGATGCTCATGATGTGAATGTCCTCGTGTGCTTCAGAAATAACCTTGCTTCTTGCGCTGTTCCATCGCGGCTTCGGATGCCTGGTCGTCCATCCGGGTCGCGCCGCGTTCGGTGATCTCGGTCACCGCCGTCTCGGCGATGATCTTCTCGACGTCGTCCGCGTCGCTCTCGACCGGGCACGTGCAGCTGATGTCGCCGACCGTGCGGAAGCGCACCTGCGCGAGTTCGCTCGTCTCGCCGTCACGCATCGGCGTGAGCGGCGTGACCGGCACGAGCAGCCCGTTGCGACGCACGATCTCGCGCTGGTGCGCGTAGTAGATCGACGGCAGTTCGAGGTTTTCGCGCGCGATGTACTGCCACACGTCGAGTTCCGTCCAGTTCGAGATCGGGAACACGCGCAGGTGCTCGCCGTTGTGCAGGCGTGCGTTGTACAGGCTCCACAGTTCCGGGCGCTGCGCCTTCGGATCCCACTGGCCGAATTCGTCGCGGAACGAGAAGATCCGCTCCTTCGCACGCGCCTTCTCTTCGTCGCGGCGCGCGCCGCCGATCAGCGCCGTGTAGCCGTGCTGTTCGATCGTCTCGAGCAGCGTGACGGCCTGCGCGGCGTTGCGCGAATCGGTTTCGCGGCGCAGCACGACGGTGCCGCGCTTGATCGAATCCTCGACGTGGCCGACCACCAGCTCGGCGCCGAGCTCCTGCGCGCGGCGGTCGCGGAAGTCGATCACTTCCTCGTAGTTGTGGCCCGTGTCGATGTGCACGAGCGGGAACGGCAGCGTCGTCTTGCGGTTCGCGCCGAGGCCGAACGCCTTCAGCGCGAGGTGCAGCACGACGACCGAGTCCTTGCCGCCCGAGAACAACAGCGCCGGCTTGCTGCATTCGGCAACGAGTTCGCGCAGGATGTGGATCGACTCGGCTTCGAGCCAGTCGAGGTGGCCCATGCGGTCGTCGGCACCGGTGGGCGGGGCAAAGGCGGATTGCTCGAGCGTCGTGCTCATGATTTCAGTCCTTCTCTTCTGGGTTCGTGCCGCCCGCTGTCGCGGGCGGCGCAATATTCGGTTTCTTGTCGGCTTTCAGTGCGCGGCGCCGGCTTCGGCGTTCGCGGGAATCGGCGTGATCGTGATGTGCAGCCCGCATTCCTTCGTGTCGCGCGACTCCCACCACCAGCGGCCCGCCCGGCTGTCCTCGCCGGGGCGGATCGCGCGCGTACACGGCTCGCAGCCGATGCTCGGATAGCCGCGCGCGTGCAGCGGATTGACCGGCACGTCGAATGCCTTCAGGTACGCCCACACGTCGGCTTCCGTCCAGTCGGCGAGCGGGTTGTACTTCGCGATCCCGCGCGCTTCGTCCTGTTCTTCCTCGTGCAGCTCCGCACGCGTGACCGACTGCTCGCGACGCTGGCCTGTGACCCACGCGCCGACGTCGGCCAGCGCGCGGTTCAGCGGCTCGACCTTGCGGATGTGGCAGCACGACTTGCGCAGCTCGACGCTTTCGTAGAATGCGTTCAGGCCGTGCTCGGCGACGTACTGGTCGACCGCGTCCTGCTGCGGATGAAACTGCTCGATCTCGTAGCCGTAGCGCTCGCGCACGCGGTCGATCATGCCCAACGTTTCCGCATGCAGGCGGCCGGTGTTCAGCGAGAAGATGCCGATCGACACGCCCTTCGACAGGATCGCGTGCGTGAGCAGCATGTCTTCCGCGGCGAGGCTGCTCGCGAACTTCACCTTCTCGTGGCGCGCGCCGATCTGCGCGAGCAGCGCGTCGAGGCGCTCGACCTTCGCGGCCAGTTCGGGCGTCAGTGCGGTCGCGGCGCTCATGCGCTCACCTTCGCGTCGGCCGCGGCCGCGCGGCGGCGGAACAGCGGCGCCGGCTCGTCGAATGCGCCCTGGTAACGCTGCGTGAATTCGCCGAACGCGTTCAGCGCATCGTGGATGTCCTTGTCGGCACGCACCGCGAACGCGTCGAAGCCGCAACGCGACATGTACAGCAGCTGGTCGCGCAGCACGTCGCCGATCGCGCGCAGCTCGCCGGTCCAGCCGTGGCGCTCGCGCAGCAGGCGCGCGATGCTGTAGCCGCGGCCGTCCGCGAAGCGCGGGAAATCGACGGCGATCAGCGAGATCGCACCGAAGTCGGCCACGAGATCGGCCGGCTCGCTGTCCGGCGCGAGCCACACGCCGAGTTCGTCCTTCGTCTTCGCGGCGACGAGCGCCGCGCGCTCGGCCTGCCACAGGGTGAACGGCACCAGCACCTTGCCGGCCGGCAATGCGTCGACCGCGGGCAGCGCACCGTCGTCCGCCGCGCGCACGACCTGCCATGCGTCGTCGATCACTGCGCGGTTCTTGATAATCGAAGCCATCTGCAAATTCCTTCTACCCGGTTGGTTACGCGTTGACTGCCTGGCGCGCCGCATACACGCGCTCCTTGAACGGAGCGATGCCGATGCGGTCGTACGTGTCGATGAAGCGCTCGCCGTCGATGCGTGCCTCGACGAACGTGTCGATCAGCTTCGCGATCACGCCCGGCACTTCCTCCGCGGAGAACGACGGCCCGATCACGCGGCCGAGGCGCGCGCCGTTGCGGCCCGTGCCCTGCTCGCCGCCGAGCGACACCTGGTACCACTCGGCACCGTCCTTGTCGACGCCGAGGATGCCGATGTTGCCCACGTGATGATGACCGCACGAGTTCATGCAACCGGAAATGTTCAGCGACAGGTCGCCGAGATCGTACACGTAGTCCAGATCTTCGAAACGCTGCTGGATCGCCAGCGCGATCGGGATCGACTTCGCGTTCGCGAGCGAGCAGAAATCGCCGCCCGGGCACGCGATGATGTCGGTCAGCAGGCCGACGTTCGGCGTCGCGAAGCTGGCCGCCTTCGCCTTTTCCCACACCGTGAACAGGTCGCGCTTCTTCACGTTCGCGAGGATCAGGTTCTGCTCGTGCGACACGCGCAGTTCGCCAAGCGAGTACGCGTCTGCCCAGTCGGCCACCAGGTCCATCTGCGCGTCGGTCGCGTCGCCCGGGGCGACGCGGTGGTCCTTCAGCGACAGCGTGACCGCGGCATAGCCCGGCACCTTGTGCGGCGCGACGTTGCGCTCGACCCAGCGCGCGAACGCCTTGTTCTCGAGCAGGTGCTGTTCGAACGACGCGTCGGTGTCGGCCAGCTTCTCGTAGACGGGCGGCTGGAAGTACTGCGACACGCGGTCGACTTCCGCCTGCGTGAGCGTCGACGGGCCGTCCTTCAGGTGCTGCCACTCTTCCTCGACCTGCTGCGCGAACTTCGCGGGCGACAGCGCCTTCACGAGGATCTTGATACGCGCCTTGTACAGGTTGTCGCGGCGGCCGTAGCGGTTGTATACGCGCAGCACGGCTTCGCAATAGGTGAGCAGGTGCTGCCACGGCAGGTCTTCCTTGATCACCGCGCCGATGATCGGCGTACGGCCGAGGCCGCCGCCCGCGAGGATGCTCGCGACCACCTCGCCCTGCGCGTTCTTCTTCAGGTACACGCCGAGATCGTGGATCTGCACGGCCGCGCGGTCGTGCGTCGAGCCCGACACCGCGATCTTGAACTTGCGCGGCAGCCACGCGAATTCGGGATGGAACGTCGACCACTGGCGCAGGATTTCCGACCACGGACGCGGATCGATCTCCTCGTCCTGGGCGACGCCCGCGAACTGGTCCGCCGTGATGTTGCGGATGCAGTTGCCCGAGGTCTGGATGCCGTGCATCTGCACCGACGCGAGCTTCGCGAGGATCTCCGGCGTTTCCTCGAGCTGGATCCAGTTGAACTGGATGTTCGAGCGGGTCGAGAAGTGGCCGTAGCCGCGGTCGTGTTCGCGGGCGATGCGCGCCAGCATCCGCAACTGGTCGCTGCGCAGGTTGCCGTACGGAATCGCGATGCGGTGCATGTATGCGTGGCGCTGCATGTACAGGCCGTTCTGCAGGCGCAGCGGACGGAATTCTTCTTCGCTCAACTCGCCCGACAGCCGGCGGCGCACCTGATCGCGGTACTGCGCGACACGCTCGTCGACGATCGTCTGGTCGTATTGGTCGTACTGATACATTCGGGGACCCCAGGGGTTTTCGTGGTGACCGCGCGACGTCCTAGCCACGTCGCGCCCGAATCTCCGTTCCGCCGCCATCGCCGGCCTTGCGCGGCCCGGCTGGATTGCTAATGACGAAAACAGATATCCATATTTGAAAAACTCCGGTGAATCGTAATAAACTCGCCTTATATTTCAAACGACTAAAAAATTCTGTTGATATGCGGAAGGGTTATAAATGAACCTGCACCAATTTCGCTTCGTGCGCGAGGCCGTCCGGCAGAATTTCAACCTCACCGAGGCCGCCAAGGCGCTCTACACGTCGCAACCGGGGGTGTCGAAGGCGATCATCGAGCTCGAGGACGAGCTCGGCGTGGAGATCTTCACGCGGCACGGCAAGCGCGTGCGCTCGCTCACCGAGCCGGGCAGGATCATCCTCGCATCGGTCGAGCGGATCCTGCAGGAAGTTGAAAGCCTCAAAAGGGTCGGAAAAGATTACGCGGCACAGGATCAGGGCAACCTGACGATCGCCGCCACCCACACGCAGGCCCGCTACTCGCTGCCGGCCGCCATCGCCGAGTTCAAGAAGCGCTTCCCGAAGGTGCACCTGTCGATCCTGCAGGGCAGCCCGACGCAGGTCGCCGAGATGGTGATCCACGACCAGGCCGATCTCGCGATCGCGACCGAGGCGATCGCCGACTACAAGGAACTCGTGTCGCTGCCCTGCTTCCAGTGGCATCACGCGGCCGTGGTGCCGGCCGACCATCCGCTGCTCGAACGCAAGCCGGTCACGCTGGACGATCTCGCGCAGTACCCGCTGATCACGTACGACGACGCGTTCGCCGGCCGCAAGAAGATCAACCACGCGTTCGCGCTGCGCGGGCTGTCGCCGGACATCGTGCTGGAGGCGATCGACGCCGACGTGATCAAGACCTACGTCGAACTCGGCCTGGGCGTCGGGATCATGGCCGACATCGCATTCAACCCGGAGCGCGACCGCAACCTGCGGCTGATTCCGGTCGGCCACCTGTTCGGCAGCAACGTGACGCGTGTCGCGCTCAAGCAGGGCGCCTATTTGCGCAGCTATGTGTATACGCTCGTCGAGCTGCTGTCGCCGACGCTGAACCGCAAGCTGATCGAGCAGGCGCTCAAGGGCGAATCCGAATCGTACGAGCTTTGACAGACAGGTATAACGACAGGGGCGCAAATCGCGCCCCTTTTTATTGCCCGACGGAGATTTCCGCATGACGCTTCCCGCCCTGTTGCGCCGCGCCGCCGGCGCCGCCCTCGTGCTCGCCTGCGCGGCCGCGCATGCCGACCTGAAGGTCGGCGTCGACCTGTCGTCGACCGGCCCGGCCGCCGCGATCGGCATCACCAGCAAGAACGCAATCCTGATGTGGCCGAAGACGATCGCCGGGCAGCCGGTGCAGGTGACGGTGCTCGACGACGCGTCCGACCCGGGCGCGGCCGTGCGCAACATCCGCAAGCTGGTCGACGAGGATCGCGTCGACGTCGTGGTCGGGCCGAACATCACGCCGGCCGCGCTCGCGGCGCTCGACGCGGTAGCCGCCGCCCAGACGCCGATGATCACGCTGGTCGGCTCCGGCGCGATCGTCGAGCCGCAGGAAGGCGCGCGGACCTGGGCATTCAAGATGGCGCAGAGCGACAGCGCGATGGCCGACGTGATGACGCGCTACATGGCCAACCACGGTGTGAAGACGGTCGGCTTCATCGGCTTCGCGGACAGCTATGGCGACAGCTGGCTGAACGAATTCACGCGCTTCGCGGAAGTCCGCAAGATCCGCGTGATCGCGACGGAACGCTTCAACCGCACCGACGCGAGCGTCACCGGCCAAGCGCTGAAGCTGATCGCCGCGAAGCCCGACGCGATCCTGATCGCCGGCTCGGGCACGCCGGCCGTGCTGCCGCAACGCACGTTGATCAAGCGCGGCTACAAGGGCGCGATCTACCAGACGCACGGGATCGCCACGCCGGAATTCATCAAGCTCGGCGGCAAGGACGTCGACGGGACGCTGTTCCCGACCCAGCCGGTGGTCGTCGCGCGCACGCTGCCTGCCGACCATCCGGCCCGCAAGGCCGCGCTCGCGTTCGTCGATGCGTATGAAGCGAAATACGGCGCCGGCACGGTCACCCAGTTCGCGGGCGACGCGGCGGGCGTGTACCCGCGCCTCGCCGACGCGGTCGGCCGCGCGCTCAAGGCCGCGCAGCCCGGCACGCCGGGCTTCCGCGCGGCGCTGCGGCGCGAACTCGAACGCGCGCACGAACTCGTCGTGCCGAACGGCGTCGTCAACACCAGCGACAAGGATCACGTGGGGCTCGATCAGCGCGCGAGCGTGATGGGGATCGTGAAGCAGGGCCGATTCGTCTATCTGAGCCAGTAACGCACGGGCGGTCGCCGGACAGCTTGCCCGGTGCCCCGTTTTCCGCCATAATTCGCGTTTCGCCGCGCACAATCAGTACGAATCGCATGCGCGGCCAGGATCAAAGCCCAGGTGGTGAAATTGGTAGACGCAGGGGACTCAAAATCCCCCGCCGCAAGGCGTGCCGGTTCGATTCCGGCCCTGGGCACCAGTCTTTCGCAGCGTCAATGCGCTGCACTGTCGAAACCCGCGCAAGCTCGCCGCTTCGCGGGTTTTTTGTTGGTTTTTTGTTTGTTGCGCGCGCCACGCACGCCGCAACGCACGCCCTTGCCCCGCGGTCCAAGCATCAGGACACGCAAGCACGGAGGCCGCTCATGTCCACGCGCGTCTTCTTTTCGAGCCCGATCCGCCGCTGCGTGCTTGCCGCGCTGTTGTCGATCATGCTGGGCGGATGCGACCTGCTGCGCGAGCCGCCCGTGCCCGACTGGCCAGGGCCGCACGCGCCCTACCCGTTCCCGGACAGCATCCCGCACCGCACCGAGTGAACCGATGGCGCCCCGCCGCCCGACGCACTCAGGCCATCAACTCGCGGACGAACTCCAGAAACACCCGCACTTTCGCGGCAACGAGGTTCGACGCATGGTGATACGCATAAAGCGGGAACGTCTCGTCCGCCCATTCCGGCAGCAGCTGGACCAACCGCCCTTCGGCCACGACGTCGCGGGCATAGAGTTCCAGCAGTTGCGCAATGCCGACGCCGCCAACGCACGCGCCGAGCAACCCGCCGGTGTCATTCACCATCAGTCTGCCGGCGACGTCGACCGGCACGACTTCCTTGCCGCGATGAAATTCCCATTCGTACGGTCGCCCCGTCACCGGATCGCGAATCAACACGCACCGGTGACCGGCCGCGAGATCCCGCGGGTGTCGCGGTTCGCCATGACGCGCGACGTACGCGGCCGACGCGCAGGTCAGCACGCGCGTCTCGAGCAGCAGTCGCGCACGATATGACGACGGCTCCGGGATGCCGAAGCGCACTGCCACATCGAATCCGTCGGCGACGAGGTCGCCCATCCGATCCCGCGCGCTGATCTCGACCGACAGGTCGGGAAAGCGGTCGAGGAATTCCGCCATCCGCGGCGCGAGCACGTAGTGGCCGAACGTGCCGTCCACGTTCACGCGCAGCCGCCCCCTCACGCGCGCCTTCGACTGGCCGGCGTCGAGCGCCGCCTCCTCGATGCCGGCCAGCAGCGGCGCGACCGCCTCGTAAAAGCGTCGCCCTTCGTCGGTCAACGTGATCGCACGCGCCGTCCGGTTGAAGATGCGGATGCCGACGCGTTGTTCCAGTCGGGCGACGGCGCGGCTCACTGCCGGTTGGGTCAGTCCCATCGCCTCGCCTGCCCGCGCGAAAGTGCCGGCCTCGATCACCGCGGAGAGCACGCCGATACCGCTGAGCAGCCTGCTGTCGAACCCCATAAGACATACTTCCAGTCATTCATTGACTGACCATTATTCATTATTTTTATTGATCGAAGAAGCCTACATTAGTCCTGTCGCCGGATGGAACGGCATTCAACCCTCATCAGGAGCAGGAAATGAGCACATCGGAACAGGTCGCCCTCGTCACAGGTTCGTCGCGCGGCATCGGTGCGGAAATCGCCCGCCAGCTCGCCCGGGACGGCTTCCGGGTCGTCGTCAACTATGCCGGCGGCGCCGGGCCGGCCCGCGAAGTCGTCGATGCGATCCTCGCCGACGGCGGCCATGCCGTCGCCGTGCAGGCGAACGTCGCCGACCCGGCGGCCGTGGCCGCGCTGTTCGACGCCGCCCACGAGGCATTCGGCGGCCTGGATGTGGTGGTCAATTCCGCGGGCGTGATGAAGCTGGCGGCGATCGCCGACTGCGACGATGCGCTCTTCGACGAAACAATCGCCATCAACGTGAAAGGCGCGTTCAACGTATGCCGCGAAGCGGCAAGGCGCGTGCGCGACGGCGGACGCATCATCAACCTGTCGACCAGCGTGATCGGCATGCGCATGCCGACTTACGGCGTGTACGTGGCAAGCAAGGCGGCGGTCGAAAGCCTCACGCAGGTACTCGCGCAGGAAATGCGCGGGCGCGGTGTCCGCGTGAACGCCGTCGCGCCGGGGCCGGTCGCCACCGAACTGTTCCTGCAGGGCAAGAGCCCCGAGCTGGTCGATCGGCTCGCGAAGCTGAACCCGCTCGAGCGGCTGGGCCAGCCCGACGACATCGCGCGCGTCGTCGCCTTCCTCGCCAGCCCGGACGGCGCGTGGATCAACGGCCAGATCCTCCGCGCCAACGGCGGGATGTGCTGACGGACCGCTCGCAGCCGCCTCGCTTTCCTCCAGGAGATCGCTCATGAAGCAAGTTGTCCTCGTCACCGGCGCGTCCAGCGGCTTCGGCTTGCTGACGGCCCAGGCGCTCGCCCGCGCCGGTCACACGGTCTATGCATCGATGCGCGAGAGCGCCGGGCGCAATGCGCCGCGCGTCGCCGCCATCGCTGCCTATGCGCAGGAACACGGCGTCGACCTGCGCAGCCTCGAACTCGACGTCGGCGACGACGCATCGGTCGGCGCAGCAATCGACCGCGTGATCGCCGACAACGATCGTCTGGACGTCGTCATTCACAACGCCGGCCACATGGCGTTCGGGCCGGCCGAAGCATTCACGCCCGAGCAGCTCACGCAGCTCTACGACGTCAACGTCGTGTCGACCCAGCGCGTCAACCGCGCGGCGCTGCCGCACCTGCGCC
Organism: Burkholderia sp. Bp8991; assembly: GCF_003853795.1. Lineage (NCBI taxonomy): Bacteria > Pseudomonadati > Pseudomonadota > Betaproteobacteria > Burkholderiales > Burkholderiaceae > Burkholderia > Burkholderia sp. Bp8991. The sequence continues at coordinate 93,525 of NZ_QTQJ01000026.1, forward strand.
GTCAGGGCCGCGGTCTGCTCGTGTGGGTTTCGTCGTCGTCGGCGCGCGGCGGCACCCCGCCATTCCTTGCCCCTTACTTCGCCGCGAAAGCCGCGATGGACTCGCTCGCGGTGTCCTACGCCGCCGAACTCGCCCGCTGGGGTATCGAAACATCGATCGTCGTGCCGGGCGCGTTCACCCGCGGCACGAATCACTTCCTCCATGCGGGCAAGCCGGCCGATACCGCCGTGCAGGCTGCCTACGACAGCGGGCCGTACGCGGGCGTCGCCGATCAGGCGTTGAGCGGCCTCGCCGCGCTTGAACCGGCGGACGCCGACGCCGGCGCCGTCGCGACGGCGATTGTCGAGCTCGTCGCGGCGCAGCCCGGCAAGCGCCCCTACCGCGTATTCGTCGATCCGTCGCAGGACGGCGCGGAGGAAGTGTTCCGCATCGGCGATCGAATCCGCCGCGAAATGTTCAGAAATATCGGGCTCGCCGATCTGCTCGCGCCCCGGGTCGGCGGTTGAGCGCCGTTTGCGCGCCGCGCCGGCCGGCCCGTCAACCGCGCTCGCAGAACCGCAGAATCGCGTCGGCAACGACCGCCGGCGCCTCACGCTGCGGAAAGTGCCCGACACCGTCCAGCACGGCGCGCTCGTAGCGGCCGGTGAAGAACCGCTCGCGCCCGGCCGAAGTCTCGGGCCCGTTGCAGGCGTCCGCGCCGCCGTGCAGCACGAGCGTCGGCACCGACAGCACCGGTGCGGGTGTCAGTTGCGCGTCGTCTTCCGCATACGCGGCCCCGCCGTCGACGAATCCCCAGCGATAACGGTACGAGTGCAGCACCACGTCGATCCAGTCCGGGCCGTCGAAGGCAGTCGCGGCCGCGTCGAAGTCGCGGGCGTCGTACCAGCCGGCCGGCGACCACGTATCCCACATCAGGCGCGCGAACGCCCGGCGATCGTCGCGCAGCGCCTGCTCCCCGCGCGGCGTCGCGGGGAACCAGTGGTACCAGTAGTTGCGCGCCTGCGGCAGCGACAACGGCTGGGCCGGGTCGTTCGTGCCGTATCCCACCGACAGCATCACCAGATGCGAGGCCGCGCCGTCGCGCAACCCGCACGCGTTCGCAACCGCGCGCGCACCCCAGTCGTGCCCGACCAGCACGGGCCGCTCGATGCCGAGCGCGTCGATGAATTCGAGCAAGTCGCGGCCAAGCGCTGCGAGCCGGCCGCTGCGCGGCGTCGCGGGATCGCGAAAGCGGGTCGGCGCGAAACCGCGCAGCGCGGGCGCGAGCACGCGGTAGCCGCGTGCGGCCAGCGTTCGAGCCACGGCCTCCCAGCCGACCGGGCTGTCCGGCCAGCCGTGCAGCAGCACGGCCACGCGTTCGCCGCGCGGGTTCCATTCGAGATAGGCGAGTTCGAGCGACGCGGTTGTCGCATAGCGGTAAGCGGTCATGTGCACTCCGGTTGGTCAGCCTGAATGCCCGATGGTAGGCCCGTCTCTGATCACGATTCGCGGCGTATCATGACTCATTCTTCAAGTATCGTGGTGAATCAACCGATGGAACCGCTGACCGATCCCGCGTCGACCGCGCTCGACATCGCGCTGTTGCGTACCTTCCTCGAAGTCGTCGACAGCCGCGGCTTCGCGCCGGCCGCGGAGCGCCTCGCGCTGACGCCGTCCGCGGTCAGCGGCCACATCAAGCGGCTCGAGCAGGCGGCCGGCACGGTGCTGCTCGCGCGCACGACGCGCCGCATCGCGCTCACGCCGGCCGGCGACACGCTGTACGCGTACGCGCGCAACATCGTCGACATGGAGCGCGAAGTGCGCGCGAGGCTGCGCGGCGCGCCGGCGCATGGCCGGCTGCGGGTCGGCGCGTCGGAGGATTTCGCGGGCGCATGGTTGCCGCAGGTGCTGCGCACGTTTCGCGACAGTCATCCGCGCACATCGATCGAACTGAAGGTCGGGATCACCGCGGCGCTGCTGCGCGAGCAGACGCTGGGCCGGCTCGACGTCGTGTTCGGCAAGCAATGCAGGCAGGTCGACGCGCCGGGCGAACTGCTGTGGGAAGAACCACTGGTATGGGCGTTCGCGTCGGATATGGCAATCGACACCGAAGGCGATGTGCCGCTCGCGCTGTTCCCGGAGCCGTGCGTGTACCGGGAAGCCGCGGTGTCCTCGCTCGCCGCCGCGCTGCGGCCGTTTCGCGTGCTGTTCGAAAGCGCCAGCATGGCCGGCTGCATATCGGCCGCGCTGGCCGGCTTCGCGGTCACGGCGCTCGCGCGCAGCCAGCTGCGCGACGGCCTGCGCGCATGTGGGGTGAATGACGGCCTGCCGGCGTTGCCGGCCGCGTGCTTTTACGCGTTCGCGTCGAAGCCCGACGGCGCCTGCGCCGCGCTGATCGACGCGGTGCGGGCGACCGGGCGCACGCGGCAGTTCGCCGCCTGAGTGCGCGACGCGATGGCCGCACGTGCCGGACGTACCGCGCATGCCGCGTCGCACCGACGCCGATCGATCGGCGTCACCGGCCGGCGAATGGCGGGCGGCCCGCAGTTGCGGCCACGACGCCGCTTTCAGTCGCCGCTGCCGGCCGCGCCCGTGTCGTTCAATGCATCCGCCATCAACGCCCCGAACCATTCGACGAATGCGTTGAGCCGCCTCGACCGGTGCCGCCGATGCGGATATACGGCCGACACGTCCATCGGCGCGGCCCGATGGCCGGGCATCACCTCGACCAGCGCCCCGCTGTCGAGCAGATGCACGACGTCGAAGCGCGGAATCTGGATCAGCCCCATGCCTGCGATGCAGCTCGCGATATAGGTTTCAGCGTTGTTGACGATCACGCGGCTCGGCAGCGTCAGCGTATGCCGCCCGCCGTCCGCGCAGTATTCCCAGCCGAGCTCGCGGCCGGTCGTCGGCGACGCATAGCCGATCGCCCAGTGCCCGTGCGCAAGCGCATCGGGATGCTCGGGCACGCCGCATTCGCGCAGGTAGTCGGGGCTCGCGCAGTTGATCAGCGCGAACTGCCCGAGCGGCCGCACGACGAGGCTGCTGTCCGCGAGCCGCCCGACCCGGATCGCGCAGTCGACACCCTCCTGCACGAGATCGATCGAGCGGTCGGTCGAGCCGAGCGACAGTTGCAGCTTCGGGTAGCGGCGAAACAGCGACGGCAGCGCGGGGGCGATCACGCGGCGCGCGATCCGGCTCGGCGCATCGACGTTCAGCCGCCCGATCACGTCGCGATCGCGACGCCGGAACAGCCGGTCGAGCTCGTCGGCTTCCGCGAGCAGGCGCCGGCCACGCTCCAGCAGCAGCGCACCGTCCGCAGTCAGCTGGACCTGCCGCGTCGTACGGTGCAACAGGCGCGTGCCGAGCGCGGTCTCGAGCTGCTGGACGGCGGCCGACACGGTCGCGCGCGGCACGTCGAGCGCGTGGGCGGCCTTGATGAAGCTGCCCATCTCGGCAACCTGAAGGAAGATTCTGACCTGATCCAGCTTGTCCATCGGCAGGCAGAGAACGTGGGTTCGGACGACCGCGGCCGGCAGGCGCCGCGCGTCGCGGCCGATTCCGGCGGCACAGATGAAACGGGCGCGCGGCGTTGTGTCCGCGCGCCCGTCCATTGTCCATGCAAACGGTCCATTGCGGGTCGCCGCGCACACGACGACCGCCGGCACGGCCCGTTACCGCGTCGGTTACTTGGTCGTATAGCCGCCGTTGATCAGAATCGTCTGCCCGGTGATCCACCAGCCGTCGGTCACGAGATGACGGATGAACGGCACGACGTCCTCGATGTCGGTGAGGCCCGTCTTGCTGAACGGCGACAGCGCGGCGGCCGTCTTGTGATACGCGACCGCGTCGGCGCCTTCGGCCGGGTAGAAGAACGGCGTATCCATCGGGCCGGGCCCGACCGCCGTCACCGAGATGCCGCGCGCGCCGTACTCCTTCGACGCCGCGCGCGTGAAGTGCTCGACCGGCGCCTTCGATCCTTCGTAGGCCGCATAGAACGGCGTGAACGCGCCGAGCAGCGACGTCACGAGCGTGACGAGCTTGCCGTGATCCTCGAGGTGCCGCCCCGCTTCCTTGATGAAGAAGAACGCCGACTTGCTGTTCACCGCGAACATCTCGTCGTACTCGGCCTCGGTGATTTCGGTGAACGGCTTCTTCAGCACCTTGCCGACGGTATTGATCGCGATGTCGATCTTGCCGAAGCGCTGCTTCGCATCGCCGAACAGCTTCTCGACCGCGGCGGCCGTCGTCAGGTCGGCCTGGAACGTCGCGGCATCCGCGCCGGCCGCGCGCACGGCAGCGGCCGTCTCTTCGGCCTGCGCCTGCGATGCCGCGCTGTTGTAGTGAATCGCCACCGCCTTCGCGCCGTGGCCGGCCAGGTCCCGGGCGATCAGCCCGCCGAGATTCTTGGCGCCGCCTGCGATCAGGACGACCTTGTCTGCGAGCGTATGAGTAGCCACGGTTGACTCCTGTTTCCGTTGAATGAAGCTAGGAGTGTAGGCACGCGCGACGTGCCGGTCAGCCGGGCACGGCTGGATGAATTATCCAGAAAAACGATCCAATCAGGCATCCGGAACGGTGGGCTGCCCCACCGACGAACGCGACGAAATCCGCTCGACGCGACACGATGCACGGCCGCCGGGCCGTGCGGTTCAGCGCGCGTACAGCGCCGCGTCGATCTTGCCGAGCAGCCACTGCATGCCGGCCAGATGCTGCTGGTCGTGGCTGCACAGGTAATGGACGAGACCGCGCACGGTCAGCGCGCCGTAGCCTTCGAACTCCCCGGTGCGCGCAAACTGCGCGGGCGTGAGGCGCGACACGAGGTCGAGCGTCTCGCGCCGCGCGTCGCGAATCGCCGCGAGCACGTCGGACGCGTACGCGGCGTCGTAGCGGCGCTCGAGCGCGAGCGCATCGCCGTCGACCGACACGAGCAGTGGGTGATCTTCGTCGAGCATCCGCCGCAGCCGCACGTGGTAGCCGTCGATTTCGATGTCGCGCACGTGGCAGAGCTGCCCGAGCGGCGAGAAATGCTCGCTCGGGATCCCGCTCCAGTCGTCGGGGGTCCAGCGCGCGTAGCCGTCCGGCACGGCGGCGAAATGGGCTTCGAGCTGACGGGGGAAATCGGCGAGTGCATCGAGCGTCGTCGGATTCATGCGGCGAACTCCGTGTCGGATGGAGACGGCGATAGCCCGGGTACGGGCGTGCCGCCGTCGTGGCGCGACTTCACGCTGAAGCCGTACGCCCCTTGCATGCGACGTCCACTTTCCGTGAAGAACAAACGTGCGGCGCGGCGCTCCGGCAGCTTACCAGCGCGGGCGGGTTCGTGCCGGTGCCGGCGCGTGGCTTGATAGAATGCGCGCGCTATGGATCTCGAAAGCATTCTCTACACGCAGGGCTTCGGCTCGCGCCGCCAGTGCCGCGGCCTGATCGAAACGGGCCGCGTCACCGTCGCGGGCGCGAGCGCAACCGACCCCGACGCGTCGTTCGACACCGCCGGCCTCGTGTTCACGGTCGACGACACCGCGTGGCCGTTCCACGCCCGCGCGTATCTCGCGCTCAACAAGCCGGCCGGCTACGAGTGTTCGCGCGAGCCGCAACACCACGCGAGCGTGTTCAGCCTGCTGCCCGCGCCGCTCGTCGCACGCGGCGTGCAATGCGTCGGCCGCCTCGACCAGGACACGACGGGCCTGCTGCTGCTGTCCGACGACGGCCAGTTCGTGCACGCGTACACGTCGCCGAAGCGCAAGGTGCCGAAAACCTACGTCGCCACCGTGCGCCACCCGCTCGACGACGCCCAGCTGGACGCACTGCGCGCCGGCGTGCAGCTCCACGGCGAGCCGAAGCCGATCGCGGCGGTCGCCGCCGACGCGCGCGACACGCACGCGCTCGCGCTGACCGTCCTCGAAGGCAAATATCATCAGGTGAAACGCATGGTCGCGGCCGCGAGCAATCGCGTCGAGGCGCTGCACCGCGAAAGCATCGGCGGGTTCACGCTGCCGGACGACCTGGCGCCGGGCGCGTGGCGCTGGCTTAACGACAGCGACCTTTCAGCCCTGCGCAATCCCGTCAAAACCCTGTAAGGGAAAATCCGCACGATCGTTCGATGTCGGGCCGCGTCGCGGCCGCCCGATCCCCCGCTATACTGAAATCACAAGCTGTACGAGCAGCAATGCAGGGGAGACATCATGAACTTCAACCATTCTTTCGAACTGTCGTACGTGACGATCGCGTTCGCGGTCGTGGGCGCCATCGTGATCGGCGCGCTGCTGGCCATGATGCACATGAAGCACAAATACCATCCGAACCTGATCGGCGCGCTGATCGGCGCGCTGTTGTGCTTCCTGCTGATCGAGGCATTACCGGCGCTGACCTGACGCGCCGCGCGGCGCGAGCGTTTGAAGGAATTCGTCTACGGTCGGATAGCGCAACGTCACGCACAATTCGGCCTTGAGCCGCGCATTGGACAGGCGCCGCGACTCGCGCATGAACGACAGGAGCGCCGGCTCGAGTTGCTGCTCGGCGTCCGCGCGGCTGATCCGCGGCGGCGGCGGCAGGCCGAACACCTGCGCGACCCGGTCGAAATACTCTCCCATCCGCAGTTCGCTGTCGTCCGACGCGTGCACGGCGCGCGCCGGCTTGCCGCGCACGGCCGCGCGACGCAGGATCGCCGCGAGATCGTCGGCGTGGATGTGGTTCGTGTAGACGTCGTCGGCCGCGTCGAGTGCCGGCGTGCCGCGCTCGAGCCGCGCGAGCGGCAACCGGTTCGCCGCGTAGATGCCGGGAATGCGCACGATGCGCGCGGACAGCACGCCGCGCACCGTCGCCGCCCGCAGTTGACGCTCGGCCGAGACGCGCCGGAACGCGCGCGGATTCGCGGGGCGCAGCGGCTGCGTTTCGTCGATTCGGGCGCCGCCGCAGTCGCCGTAGACGCCCGTCGTGCTGGCGTAGACGAGCGTCGGCGCGCGAAGGGCGTCGGGTACAATACGCGCTTCCCGCACCGGCACGCCGGCCTGTCGGGTCGCGGCGCGCAGCGTGCGCAGCCGGCCGACCGACGACACCGCCGGTGCGGACGGCCGCCGTGCAGGCACGGACAATGCGGCGATCAGCGCACGGGTGCGGCGATCGTCGCGGCCGTCGGATTGCGGCGGCGCGAGATGCAGGATCGTGCGGGCGAGGCCCGCGATACGTCCGAGCGTCGCCCGGCGATCGAGGTCGCCGACGAGCGGCGTCGCGCCTGCCGCGCGCAGTTCGTCGCGGCGGCCCGGATGGCTCGTCAGCGCGACGATGCGCAGGTTGCGGCGCGCATCGCGCCATTGCGCGACGCAGCGCAGGCCGACGTCGCCGCAGCCGACGATCAGGACGCACGGCCGGCGCAGGATTCGAGTCGCGATCATGTTGGTTGCGAAATCAGTAGCCACCGTTGCGCGGCGCGCAACGGGTTTGCATTGTAGCTGCCGTGCGCGATATGCACGGTCCCCACATTTTGTTCTATTTGGTTCTATGGCATTCAACGTTACTCTCAAGCAAAGCGGCCGGCAGTTCCAGGTCGAGTCGGACGAAACCGTGCTGGCGGCGGCGCTGCGCCAGAACGTCCATCTGCCGTACGGGTGCAAGAACGGCGCGTGCGGCTCCTGCAAGGGCCAGATCGTGTCGGGCCAGATCGAACAGGGCCCGCACGCCGCGTCGGCACTGTCCAACGACGAGCGCACGCGCGGCCTCGCGCTGCTGTGCTGCTCGAAGGCGCAATGCGACCTCGAGATCGACGTGCGTGAAATCGCCGGCGTCGACGGCGTGCAGGTGAAGAAGCTGCCGTGCCGGATCGCAGCGCTCGAACGCAAGGCCGACGACGTGATGGTCGTGAAGCTGCAACTGCCCGCCAACGAACGGCTGCAATACCTCGCCGGCCAGTACGTCGAGTTCATCCTGAAGGACGGCTCGCGCCGCAGCTACTCGATGGCGAACGCGCCGCACGAGGAAGGCCCGATCGAGCTGCACATCCGCCACATGCCGGGCGGCAAGTTCACCGACCACGTGTTCGGCGCGATGAAGGAACGCGACATCCTGCGCTTCGAAGGCCCGCTCGGCACGTTCTTCCTGCGCGAGGACTCCGACAAGCCGATCGTGCTGCTCGCATCGGGCACCGGCTTCGCGCCGATCAAGGCGATCGTCGAGCACGTGAAGCACCGGGGCATCACGCGCCCGATGACGCTCTACTGGGGCGCACGCCGCAAGAAGGACATCTACCTCGGCGAGCTCGCCGAGCAATGGGCGCGCGAGATCCCGAACTTCAAGTACGTGCCGGTGCTGTCCGAGCCGGACGACGCCGACCAGTGGACCGGCCGCACCGGCTTCGTCCATCGCGCGGTGATCGAGGACCTGCCCGATCTGTCGGGCCACCAGGTGTACGCATGCGGCGCGCCGGTGATGGTCGAATCCGCACAGCGCGACTTCACGCAGCACCACGCGCTGCCGGCCGACGAGTTCTACGCGGACTCGTTCACGAGCGCCGCCGATCTCGCGCATCCGGTCTGAGCCCCGGGCGCGCCCGCGCGCCCCGCTGCGCGCCGCCGTGTCACATCCGTGGCATCGCGGCGGTTTACAGTGGGGCGCGGGATGCCTTATGCTTGCGCACATGAACCGCTTCCTGTCCGCACTTCGACGTCGCCGCTCGCCGCTCCGCCCGGATGCCGCCGGCTCGTCACGGACTCGCGCGTAACCTACTCCTCCGCTTCACCGGTTACGCACAAGCTGTTCGACCCACCAGCCACGGCCTTCCGTGGCTTTTTTATTGCCCGTTTTCCTTTCAACGTCCGCTGGAGTCTGCTGCCATGCCCCTGAACGATTACCCGATCGACTCGCTGATGTACATCACGAACCGCCCCGACATCGTGTTTACGCACGGCAAGGGTTCGTGGCTCTACGATCACACGGGCAAGCGCTATCTGGACTTCATTCAGGGCTGGGCCGTCAACAGCCTCGGCCACTGCAACGACGGCATCGTCGAAGCGCTGAAGACGCAGGCGGAGAAGCTGCTGAACCCGTCGCCCGCGTTCTACAACGAACCGATGGCGAAGCTCGCGGGCCTGCTCACGCAGCACAGCGTGTTCGACAAGGTATTCTTCACGAACAGCGGCGCGGAAGCGAACGAAGGCGCGATCAAGCTCGCGCGCAAGTGGGGCCGCAAGTTCAAGAACGGCGCGTACGAGATCATCACGTTCGACCACAGCTTCCACGGCCGCACGCTCGCGACGATGTCGGCCAGCGGCAAGCCGGGCTGGGACACGATCTACGCACCGCAGGTGCCGGGCTTCCCGAAGGCCGAGCTAAACGACATCAACTCGGTCGAGAAGCTGATCACCGACAAGACCGTCGCGGTGATGCTCGAGCCGATCCAGGGCGAAGGCGGCGTGATCCCGGCCACGCGTGAATTCATGCAGGCGCTGCGCGCGCTGACGAAGCAGCACGACCTGCTGCTGATCGTCGACGAAGTGCAAAGCGGGTGCGGCCGCGCGGGCACGCTGTTCGCGTACGAGCTGTCCGGTATCGAGCCGGACATCATGACGCTCGCGAAGGGCATCGGCGGCGGTGCACCGCTCGGCGCGCTGCTGTCGAAGGCCGACGTCGCGGTGTTCGAGGCCGGCGACCAGGGCGGCACGTACAACGGCAACCCGCTGATGACGGCGGTCGGCTATTCGGTGATCTCGCAGCTCGTCGCGCCCGGCTTCCTCGACGGCGTGCGCGAGCGCGCCGAATACCTGAAGCGCAGGCTGCTCGAACTGTCGGAGGAACGCGGCTTCGAGGGCGAACGCGGCGAAGGCCTGCTGCGCGCGCTGCTGCTCGGCAAGGACATCGGCCCGCAGATCGTCGAGAAGGCCCGCGACATGCAGCCCGACGGCCTGCTGCTGAACGCTGCGCGCCCGAACCTGCTGCGCTTCATGCCCGCGCTGAACGTCACGACCGAGGAAATCGACCAGATGATGGCGATGCTGCGGTCGATCCTCGACACGCTCTAAGGAAACCACCGCGATGAATGCCGCCGCCGATGCTGTCGCGATCCGCCCGTTCGAACGCACCGACACCGATGCCGTGCTGGCCGTGTGGCGCGATGCGTTCCCGCAGTACGACGAAGCCGGCGCGCCGCCGCACCGCGATCCGCTGCGCTCGATCGAGCTGAAGCTCGCGACGCAGCCGGAGCTGTTCTTCGTCGCGACGTGCGGCACGCGGGTCGTCGGCACGCTGATGGCGGGGTTCGACGGACATCGCGGCTGGCTCTACTCGTTCGGCGTGTCGAACGACGCGCGGCGGCTCGGCATCGGCCGCGCGCTGATCGCGCATGCGGAACGCGCGCTCGCCGCGCGCGGCTGCCTGAAGATCAACCTGCAGGTGCTGCCCGGCAACGACGATGCATGCCGCTTCTATGCGGCGCTCGGCTATCGCGTCGAGGAACGCATCTCGTTCGGCAAGACGCTGCCGGCCGCGTGACGCCGCCGGTAGCCGCCACGTTCAGCGCGTGATCGGCCCCGCGTCCGACAGCGGATTGCCGAGCGCGTCGGTCGGCACGGCCTGCTGCTCGAACGCCGCGAAATACGCGGCCCACTGCGACTCGCTCACGCGCACGATCAACGCGCCGTCCTGCCACACGTCGTTGTGATCGTTGTGGTCGTTGCCCGCGCGATGCAGGTAGTTCGAGCCTGTCGAACCCTGGTTCATGTGCGTGTCGTGGATGCCGTTGCCCTCCCTATACGTGCGGCCGAACACGACGACGTCGAGCCCCTGCGACTGCGCGGCATTGACGAGTCGCAGCAGCGACGGGATCGGCTCCGCGTTCTCGGTGCCGTCCATCACCGCGCTGGCACGCCATGCGCCCGTCTCGTTCAGGATGTCGCTGCGCAGATAGTCGAGCGCCGGCAGCGCGGTTTGCCCGGTGAGATCCGTATAGCCTTCGGCCGCGGCCGCGAGCGTCGCCGTGACCGGATGATGGAAATCGTAGACGAGCTTGTAGTTCAGCAGGTCGTCCGCGTCGTTGGTGCCGACGTTGATCGCGACGTCCCAGTCGCCGGACGGCAATGCGAGCGTCAGGTGGATGTGATACTGGATCTCGCTGCCGTGTGGCGAGCCTTTCAGCTGCGCCACCGACGTCACCTTCGCCTTCACGAAACCGTAATCCAGACTCATGGGTGCTCTCCGTGTCCCGATGAACCGACCATGCTACGCAGCCTGCGTGACGGTTGGTGGACGGCAGGTAGCGGACGGCGTTCGTGCTACCGTGTCCCGCACCGCATGGTCGGCGTCACGGTCGAATGCATGGAGTCGCATCCGCGTGCGCAGTTCGCCGCCGGGCGCGCCGCACGAAAAAAAGGCTGTCACGGTATCCCGTGACAGCCTTTCGAAAGCCCTTGCGCGGCACGCCGGCATCCGCCGCCGCGCCGGGCCCGCTCATTTACTCACCCAGATACGCAGCCCGCACCTTCGGATCGTCGAGCATCTGCTTGGCGTCGCCTTCCATCGTGACCGTGCCGGAATCCATCACGTAGCCGCGGTCGGCCGCTTGCAGCGCGAGCCGCGCGTT
>NZ_QTQJ01000027.1:0-98460 GCF_003853795.1 Burkholderia sp. Bp8991
CCACCGAGATCCATCACCACGTGTCGCATGACGGCGACGGCGCGGGCGCGTCCGGCGGCGCGGCCGGCCTGACGATGTGGGCCGCGATCGGCCAGATCGTGATGCTCGACATCGTGTTCTCGATCGACAGCATCGTGACCGCGATCGGCATGACCGAGCACGTCCCGATCATGTTCGTCGCGGTGATCGTCGCGGTGTCCGTGATGCTGTTCGCCGCCCAGCCGCTCGCACGTTTCATCGACCGCAACCCGACCATCGTGATGCTCGCGCTGTCGTTCCTCGTCGTGATCGGCATGACGCTGATCGCGGAAGGCTTCGGGTCGCACGTGCCGAAGGGCTATATCTACGCGGCCATGGCGTTCTCGGCGTTCGTCGAGGGCATGAACATGCTGGCGCGGCGTGCGAAGGCGAAGCGCGTGGCGCGGCGCGAAGGTCATTGAGCCAAGCGGGCGGGACGTGGCCCGCCCGCGATTCGGAATGTCCGACGAAAGGAGAAACGCGATGAAATGTCCGGTCTGCAAGACGCCCGACCTGCTGATGGCCGAGCGGCAATCGATCGAGATCGACTACTGTCCGACGTGCCGCGGCGTGTGGCTCGATCGCGGCGAACTCGACAAGCTGATCGCGCGCGAAACCGGCGACGGGCCGGCGCGCCGCAACGAGGTGCCGGTGCGGCACGATGCGCAGGCGCCGCGCGGGCGTGACGACGGCTGGGGGCGCGACGGCCGCGTGCCCGACGACCGTTACCGGCACGACGGCCGGCGTCGCAAGAAGTCGGTGTTCGACCTGTTCGATTTCGATTGAACGCGACGGCGAGCGTGTACTGCTCGGCACATCGAAAAAAAGCCCCGCCGCGCGTCATGCCCGGCGGGGCTTCGTCATTCGTCATTCGTCATGCGCGTCGCGTGACGAACACGCGCCGACGTTACGCGTTGCCGGCCGTCACGTCGATGCGGCGCGGGCGCGTTTCCTCGCGGCGCGGAATCGTCAGCGTGAGCACGCCGTCGCGCAGGCTCGCATCGATCCGCGACGTGTCGAGGTCGGGGCTCAGCACGAACGTGCGCACGTAGCGCGGCGCGCGGACTTCGGCGTGACGCACGCGCAGGTCGGCCGGCGTGTCGATGCGTGTGTCGGCTTCGATCGTCAGCGTGTTGTCGTGCACCTTCACGTCGAGGTTTTCGCGCGGCACGCCGGGCAGGTCGGCACGCAGCGTGACGCGCTGCCTGTCTTCGACGATATCGACGGCCGGCGTGATCGCGGGCCGGCGCGCGGCTTCGGCGGCGGCTGCCTGCGCGGCACCGGTCTGGCGTTCGGTCAGGGTCTGGCTCTGGCTCGTATTCATATCGTTCTCCTGAAGGTTACTGAACGGTGATCGCGCGCGGCTTCGAGGCCTCGCGCCGGCCGACGCGAATCAGCAGGCAGCCGTTCTCATAGCGGGCGCTGACGTTGTCGGCGTCCGCGTTCTGCGGCAGCTCGACCACGCGGCGGAACGCGCCGTGAAAGCGCTCCTGCGCGTAGGTGCGTACGTCGTCGCCGGCGTCGTGCGGTGCGGGTTTGCGCTCGCCGCTGATCGTCAGCAGGTCCTTGTCGATCGAGACGTCGAAGTCGGCCGCGGCCATCCCGGGAGCGAACGCGACGATCTCGATCGCGTCGTCGGTCGCGCCGACGTTCAGCGCGGGGAACGCGCTCGGACGCACCGCGCGGATGCCGGTCGGGGGCTCGCCGAACAGGCTCGCCATCTGCCGCTGTACCCGGGCGAATTCGTCGAACAGGTCGTGACCGAAATGAATACCGCTCATGAGGATCCTCCGGAACATGAGACGCGAAAGACACGATGGCGCGACGCCGATGGCGAGTGCGACGCACGGTTTTCCGCTGAGTCGAAACGGGGGCAGTGCGCGTGACGGGCACTGCCTGGCAACGGGTAATTAGAGGCCGCCGCGGTCGTTTTCAAGAGGGAAAGTGCAATCGGCATCAACGCGTCGTGACGGGGATCGATGCGACAATCGTCGCGCTATCCACAGACCACGGAGACGGAACGGACATGGAGATTCAACGCATCGCGATCGTCGGGGCCGGCGTGATCGGCGCGAGCTGGGCGGCTTTCTATCTGTCGAAGGGCTTCGACGTCGTCGCGACCGATCCCGCACCACAGGCCGACGCGCGGCTGCGCGACGCGCTCGCGGCCTTCCTCGGCGAGCGGGCCGCCGAACTTTCCGCGCGGCTGTCGTTCGACGCCGATCTCGTGCGCGCGCTCGACGGCGTCGATTTCGTGCAGGAAAACGGCCCCGAGCGGCTCGACCTGAAGCGCGCGCTGTACCGGCAGATGGACGACGTGCTGCCCGCGCGCGTGCCGATCGCGTCGAGCTCGTCGGGCCTGAAGATGTCCGAGATCCAGACCGCGTGCGACAGGCATCCGGAACGCTGCCTGATCGCGCATCCGTTCAACCCGCCGCACCTGATTCCGCTCGTCGAGCTGGTCGGCGGCAGCGCGACCGACCCGAGCGTGATCGCGCGCGTGAAGGCGTTCTACGACGCACTCGGCAAGCAGACGATCGTGCTCAACAAGGAGATGACCGGCCACGTCGCGAACCGGCTCGCGGCCGCGCTGTTTCGCGAGGTGTATCACCTCGTCGGCGAAGGCGTGGTGAGTGTCGCCGATGCGGACAAGGCGGTCGCGTGGGGGCCGGGCCTGCGCTGGGGCTTGATGGGGCAGTGCCTGACCTATCACCTCGGCGGTGGCGCGGGCGGGATCGCACACTTCCTCGAACACCTGTCGGGGCCGATCACGACGTGGTGGGACGACCTCGGCACGCCGTCGTTCGATCCGGCCGTCGATCGCAAGCTGAACGACGAACTGCGCGCGATCCAGGGCGAGCGTTCGATGCAGGAACTGGCGGCCGAGCGCGACCGGCTGCTCGTCGAGCTGATCGACGCGCGGCGCCGCAGCTTCCTGCCCTGAGCGCGTCGCCGCGCGGCGTTCCGGTCGCGCCGGGAAGGCTATTGCTGCACGGCCGTTTGCGGTGCCGGCTGCGGCGTCTGCGCGAGCCACGCGGGCAGCGCGGCCTGCACCAGTTCGCGATTGCGCGCGCGCGTCGCGGTATCCGGCGGATAGTTACCGTCGTTGGTCGGCAATTCGCCGTCGAGGTAGGCCTGCTTCAGCTGGGCGACGACTTCCGCGCGCGTGAGGCCCTGCGCGGGGGCGGCGGCATCGGTTTGCGCAAAGGCGGGGGACAGCAGCGCGGCTGCGGCGGCCGCGACGGCGATTCGCACGACGTTCATGGTGTGCTCCGATCAAGGGGACGGGACAGCGGACGCGCGGCACACTGCCGTGCGTTCCGATGCGGCCCATTGTCGCGAGCGGGGACTGCGCGGACGCTGACGTGTTCCGGGCAAGATGGTCAGTTGCGCGCGAACACCGCGGCGGCGTTGGCGTGAAGGCGGCAGCCAGCCTTACAGCTCGGCCGCCGCCGCGATCAGCGTCGCTTCGAGCGCGAGCGTCGAGCGCGACGCGGCCGCCGGCCGGTCGATCACGTATTCGAGTTCGCCGAGTTCGGGGAGCCCCGCGTCGAGCCGCGCGAGCCCGGCCGGAATCACGTAGCCGGCGAACGCGCTGACGCCGAGCCCCGCGCTCGCGGCCGCGCGCAGCACCGCGATGCTGCTGCTCACGACGGCGATCCGGTAAGGGCGGCCGACCGCCTCGAGCGACTCGAGCACGCGGCGGCGCGATACGCTCGGCTCCGGATGCATCGCGAGCGGCAGCACGGCCTCGTGGCCGGTGATCCGCGAATCGGGGCCGGTGCACCAGTACAGCGGTTCGCTGCGGATCACGCGGCCGCGCCGGCTGCCCGCGACGCGTTTCGCGAACACGAGGTCGTGACGGCCTTCGTCGAGCGCATCGAACAGGTCGCCCGACAGCCCGGTCGAGATCGCCAGCTCGACTTCCGGATTGCGCTGCACGAAGCTCGCGAGCGCGGCCGTCAGGTGCGCGGACGCGAAATCCTCCGACATCGCGAGCCGCACCTTGCCCGACAGCGGCGGGCCACACACCGACGTGACGGCCTCGTCCATCAGCTCGAGGATGCGCACCGCGTAGCGGAACAGTGCATCGCCGTGCTGCGACAGGTGCACGTTGCGCGTGTCGCGCTCGAACAGCGGCCGGTCGAGCAGCTCCTCGAGGCGGCGAATGTGCTGGCTGACGGTCGACTGCGACAGGCTCACGCGTTCGGACGCGGCGGTGAAACTGCCGGACTGGGCGACGGCGACGAAGCTGCGCAGCAGCTCGGGCGGTAATGGACGCATTGCTAAATCCACTGAATCGGTTTCGACAACTTCATAAATGGCCGGATGGTGCGGCGCTAGTATCGGATCACGCGCTGGTGCGGCCCATGCAAACGGGGCGCACCGGACGCGTAGCCCGTGTCGCGCCGCCGGCTCCATCGGTCAGTCTAAGCCATCCGGCGTCCGGCCCGAAACCGCATCATCCCATCGACCGCCTGAGAACGCGCTCGCACGACGAGCCGCCGGGCCGCGGCGCCCCGCCGCAGGAGACACCCAGTCCGCGCCCGGAACCGGCATGCGGGCCCGACTCCCGCACGCGTCAGGCACCCGTCACGAAGAGACTGGAGACGACTCATGATCATCTACGGAACCGCGCTGCTGGCGTTCTGCCATCTGGCCGGACTGTTCCTCGGCGACCTGCTGGGCGCAGCGATCGGCGTGAAGACCAACGTCGGCGGCGTCGGCATCGCGATGCTGCTGCTGATCTGCCTGCGCCTGTGGCTGCACCGGCGCGGCTGGCTGCCGAAGGAGACCGAGGCCGGCGTCGGTTTCTGGGGCGCGATGTACATCCCGGTCGTCGTCGCGATGGCCGCGAACCAGAACGTCGTCGCCGCGCTGAAGGGCGGGCCGGTCGCGCTGCTCGCCGCCATCGGCGCGGTCGCGATCTGCGCATGCTGCATCGCGGTACTCGTGCGCACCGGGCGCGACGACACGGCCTTCGCGGGCATTCCCCAATTCGAAGAACAGTAACGGAGGCCGCCATGCTGCAGATGCTCGAAAAAACCGTCGCCCACAACGGGCTCGTCGCGTCGTTCGCGCTGGTCGGCCTGATCATGTGGCTGTCGTCGCTCGCGTCGCGCAAGCTCACCTTCGGCCGCGTGCACGGCTCCGCGATCGCGATCGTGATCGGCCTCGTGCTTGCGTACGTCGGCGGCGCGTTCACCGGCGGCGAGAAGGGGCTGGCCGACGTCAAGCTGTTCGCCGGCGTCGGCCTGATGGGCGGCGCGATGCTGCGCGATTTCGCGATCGTCGCGACCGCGTTCGAAGTGCAGCCGACCGAGGCGCGCAAGGCCGGCCTCGTCGGCGTCGTGTCGCTGCTGCTCGGCACCGTGCTGCCGTTCATCGTCGGCGCGTGCATCGCGCGCGCGTTCGGCTATACCGATGCGGTCAGCATGACGACCATCGGCGCGGGCGCGGTCACCTACATCGTCGGGCCCGTCACGGGCGCCGCGATCGGCGCGAGCTCCGACGTGATCGCGCTCAGCATCGCGACAGGCCTCGTGAAGGCGATCATCGTGATGGTCGGCACGCCGGTCGCGGCGAACTTCATGGGCCTGAAGACGCCGCGCTCCGCGATGATCTTCGGCGGCCTCGCCGGCACCGTGAGCGGCGTGAGCGCGGGCCTCGCGGCGACGGATCGCCGGCTCGTGCCGTACGGCGCGCTGGTCGCGACGTTCCATACCGGCGTCGGCTGCCTGCTCGGGCCGTCGGTGCTGTTCTTCACGACGCGCGCGCTGGTCGGCGCATAGCCGCCCAAGCGTGCGATCCGGGCGACCGGTGCGCAAGCGCCGGCGCGCGCGGGCCGCGGCGGGGCCGCATCCATCGCGGCGTCCTCTGAGTCGCATTCGTCAACATCATCAATCGGCGGCGGCGCCAGGCTTAGAATGCCGCTGAACCATCGAAGCGGGAGAACTGTTCATGACGGGATGGAATCACGCGCGGCAGGCGCGCGATGCACGCCTCGCGGCCGGCGCGGCTTTCGCGTGGCCCAAGGCCACTTCCTCCGGGGCGCGCGGCAAGCGGGTCGATGCGCGCGACACCGTCGCGTTGCTCGAAGCGGTGCTGCGGCCCGGCGACCGCGTTTGCCTCGAAGGCGACAACCAGAAGCAGGCCGACCTGCTCGCCACCGCGCTCGCCGACGTCGACAGCGCGAAGATCCACGACCTTCACATGGTGCAGTCGGGCGTCGTGCTGCCCGAGCATCTCGACGTGTTCGAGCGCGGCATCGCGAAGCGGCTCGACTTCGCGTATTCGGGCCCGCAGTCGCAGCGCATCGCGAAGCTGCTGTTCGGCGGCAAGATCGCGCTCGGCGCGGTGCACACCTATCTTGAACTGTTCGCCCGCTACTTCATCGATCTCACGCCGCAGGTCGCGCTGATCGCGGCGGTCAGCGCCGATGCCGACGGCAACCTGTACACCGGCCCGAACACGGAAGACACGCCGACCGTCGTCGAGGCCACCGCGTTCAAGGACGGCATCGTGATCGCGCAGGTCGACCGCATCGTCGACAAGGTGCCGCGCGTCGACATTCCGGGCGACCGCGTGCATTTCGTCGTCGAGGCCGGCCGGCCGTTCTACGTCGAGCCGCTGTTCACGCGCGACCCGGCCGCGATCACCGAGACCCAGATCCTGACCGCGATGCTCGCGATCAAGGGCATCTACGAACCGTACGGGATCAAGCGCCTGAACCACGGGATCGGCTTCAACACGGCCGCGATCGAGCTGCTGCTGCCGACCTACGGCGCGAAGCTCGGGCTGAAGGGCAAGGTCTGCACGCACTGGGCGCTCAATCCGCACCCGACGCTGATTCCCGCGATCGAATCGGGCTGGGTCGAGCAGATTCACTGCTTCGGCTCCGAAGTCGGGATGGACGACTACATCCGCGCGCGCTCCGACGTATGGTTCACGGGCCCCGACGGGTCGCTGCGCTCGAACCGCGCGTTCTGCCAGACCGCCGGCCTCTACGCATGCGACATGTTCATCGGCTCGACGCTGCAGATCGACCTGTCCGGCCATTCGTCGACGGTCACGGCCGAGCGGATCGCCGGGTTCGGCGGTGCGCCGAACATGGGCAGCGACGCGCGCGGCCGGCGCCATCCGAGCGAGCCGTGGCTGAAGGCCGGCGCGGAAGCCGACCCCGACACGCCGGCGGCGCTCAGGCGCGGCCGCAAGCTGGTCGTGCAGATCGGCGAGACGTTCGGCGACAAGAACGTGCCGATGTTCGTCGAGAAGCTCGACGCGCTGAAGCTCGCCGACAAGCTGCAGCTCGACCTCGCGCCGATCATGGTCTACGGCGACGACGTCACGCACATCGTCACCGAGGAAGGGATCGCGAACCTGCTGATGTGCCGCGACAAGGACGAACGCGAGCACGCGATCCGCGGCGTGGCCGGCTATACGGGAGTCGGCCGCGGCCGCGATCGCAGGCTGGTCGAGCGGCTGCGCGAGCGCGGCGTGATCCGCCGCCCGGAGGATCTCGGCATCGATCCGCTCGACGCCGACCGCCGCTGGCTTGCCGCACGCTCAATCAAGGATCTCGTGCACTGGTCGGGCGGCCTGTATGCGCCGCCGGCCCGGTTCCGCAACTGGTGAGGAAGATGGCATGGAACAGTTGAACTATCGCTTCACCGCGCGCGAACGCGCGCAGGGCGAACTGGCCACGGCGCTCGTCGGCGTGGTCGCGTCCGGCAATCTCGAGGTGCTCGTCGAGCGCGTGCTGCCGGGCAACGAATGCGAGATCGACATCCGCACCGCGGCGGTCGGTTTCGGCGCGGTGTGGCAGGCCGTCGTGTCGGACTTCGTCGAACGGCGCGCGCCGGGCGGCCTGAAGCTGTCGATCAACGACGGCGGCGCGCGGCCCGACATGGTGTCGCTGCGGCTCGCGCAGGCCGTGCGAGCGATCGAGGGAGGCGCATGATGACCGACGCGATCCACGACGCACCCGCATTCGTCGCGAACCGCGCGAGCTGGTACGAAGCGTCGGCGCGCCAGCGCGTCGACGGGCTGCTCGACGCGGGCAGCTTCACCGAATTTCTCGGACCGGGCGATCGTGTGACGAGCCCGCACTTGCCGCTGTTCGACCTGCCGCAGCAGTTCGACGACGGCATGGTGGTCGGCCGCGGCCGGCTCGACGGCAAGCCGGTGTTGGTCGCCGCGCAGGAGGGCCGCTTCATGGGCGGCGCGTTCGGCGAGGTACACGGCGCGAAGCTCACGGGGCTGCTGCGTGCGGCGCGCGACCTCGGCACGCCGGTGCTGATCCTGTTCGATACGGGTGGCGTGCGGCTGCAGGAAGCGAATGCGGGCGAACTGGCGATCGCCGAGATCATGCGTGCGCTCGTCGAGGCACGCGCGGCCGGCGTGCCGGTGATCGGGCTGATCGGCGGGCGCGCGGGCTGCTACGGCGGCGGCGGCCTGCTCGCCGCGTGCTGTTCGGCGCTCGCGGTGTCCGAGCAGGGGCGCATCAGCGTGTCGGGGCCCGAGGTGATCGAGACCAATCGCGGCGTCGAGGAATTCGATGCGAAGGACCGTGCGCTGATCTGGCGCACGATGGGCGGCAAGCATCGCCGTCTGATCGGCGGCGCGGACCGCTACGTGGCCGATACGCCCGACGCGTTTCGCGCGGCCGCGCTCGACCTGATTGGCCGTGCGCCGAACTTCGACGCGCCGATGCTGCGCGCGGAGCAGGCGCGTCTCGAAGCGCGCGTCGAACGGTTCGGCGCATGCAAGGACGCGCTCGACGTGTGGCGCGCGCTCGGCGCGAGCGAGCCGGAAGCGATTCCCGGCATGCCCGACGATGAATTCGCGAAGCTCGCCGATCAACTGCAGGAGGCGCAGCATGACGCTCGATGAAGTACTGACCTCGCTGTTCCCGAACGGCCACGCGATCCCGCGGACCGGCGGCTTGCTGGCGGGCCACGCTGATCTGACCGGCACGCGCGTCGACGTGATCGGCGTCGCCGATCGTCTGCCGTTCGGCATCGACGAAGCGGTGACGCTCGCGTCGCACGTGCTCGACACGATCGGGCGCGGCGGCGACACGCCGATTCTCGTGCTCGTCGACAGCGACAGCCAGCGGATGAGCAAGCGCGACGAACTGCTCGGCCTGAACGAAGGCTTGTCGCATCTCGCGAAATGCCTGATGCACGCGGAGCTCGCCGGGCACCGGACGATCGGCCTGCTGTACGGCCATACGGCTGCGGGCGCGTTCATCGCGACCGCGCTCGCGACGCGCACGCTGCTCGCGGTGCCGGGCGCGGAGCCGGAAGTGATGGACCTGCCGTCGATGTCGCGCGTGACGAAGCTGCCGATCGACGTGCTGAAGGAGATGGCGTGCTCGACGCCGGTGTTCGCGCCGGGGCTCGACAACCTCGTGAAGATGGGCGCCGTCGACGCCGTGCTCGACCCGGCCCGCGCGCTCGACGCGCAGGTCGCCGAATGGCTCGGCAAGCCGGCCGATCGCAACGACGTGCGTGCGGCGCGCGGCCGGCCGGTCGCGGCCGACGTCGCGCGGCGTGTCGAGGCACTCGCGCGTGCCGCACGCTGACACGCCGCTGCGCCGCCACACGCTCGTCACGCTGACGGCGGCCGGGTGGGGCGCGGCCTGCGCGCGCGATCCCGCGCTGGCGGCCGATCCGCTCGTGCAGGCGTGGGCCGCGCACGGCTGGCCGCTGATCGTGCGCCGCGCGTCGCCCGACGAGGCCGATGCGGGGCGCATCCCGCTCGGCTTGCCGCTGCCGCCTTCGGCGGGCAAGCGGCGCATTGCAATGAACGTCGCCGCCGACGCGCTCGCGTCGGTCGGTCGGCTGCCCACGCTCTCTGATGTGCTCGCTGTCGCGCCCGACGCATGGCACGCGACGCTGCGCGACCTGGCTGCGCTCGGCGCCCGCTGCGGCGTGCAGGGCCGCGTATTCGGCAGCCTCGCATGGCAGGCGCTGACGGGCGAGCGCTACCTGAGCGCGTCGTCCGATCTCGACCTCGTGTTTCCGCTGCCGGACGCCGCATCGCTCGCCGCGCTGCTCGACGGCCTGGCGACACTCGACGCACGCGCGCCGATGCGCATCGACGGCGAACTGCTGCGCGACGACGGCGCCGGCGTGAACTGGCGCGAGCTGCATGCGCGGCTGCCTGAAGTCGCGGTCAAGACTGCAATCGCCGTCGAATTGATGCCTGCCGACGCATTCACCGGAGGCACGCGATGAGTGCGTGGGCCGCCTGCCGCGCGCCGGTGCCGTCCGATGCCGAGCGCATCGCCGAACTCGCCGAGCACAGCCTCGTGCTGGAAATCGACACCTATCCGAAGCCGGGCCTAGTCAGTCACGTCGACGCCGGCAGTCACGCGGACATGGATGCCATGATGTTCGTGCGCAGCGCTGCCGTGCTGCGGCCGTACTTCGCGGAGCTCGCCGAAGCCGGTGCGCGTGACGCCGACATGGCCGTGCTGCGCAAGATCGGGCTGCGCGCGGAACACGCGATGCTTGCCGCGACCGGCGGCGTCAACACGCATCGCGGCGCGATCTTCGGGCTCGGGCTGCTGTGCGCGGCCGCCGGCCGCCGCACGGTGCCGGGCGCCGCGGCACGCACGCTGACGCTCGGCGCGTTCGTCGCGCGGCGCTGGGGCACCGAGATCCTCGGCGGCCCGCGGCTGCCCGACAGTCACGGCGAGCGCGCGAGCCGCCGCTACGGCGTCGGCGGCGCGCGTCGCGAGGCGGCCGACGGGTTCACGACCGTGTACGACGTCGGGCTGCCGGCCCTGCGCCGCGCGCGGCGCTGCATGCCGGACGATCCGGAGGCCGCGCGCGTCGACGCCTGCTTCGCGCTGATCGCCGCGCTCGACGATACCAACCTGCTGCACCGCGGCGGGCAGGCCGGCCTCGATTTCGCGCGCGCCACGGCACGCGCATTCGTTGCCCGCGGCGGCATCCGCGCCCGCGACTGGCGACTGCGAGCGGCCGCCGCGCACCGCGCGTTCGTCGCGCGCCGGCTGAGCCCGGGCGGCGCGGCCGACCTGCTGGCGATGAGCGTGTTCGTCGATGCGCTCGAGACGGACGAGGAGGGACGATGACGCTGGCGATCCTCTGTTCGGGGCAAGGTGCGCAGCGTGCGGACATGTTCGAGCTGACCGGCGCGGTGCCGCAAGCCGATGCGCTGTTCGCGCACGCCGGCCGGCTCCTCGGCGACGATCCGCGCGACTGGGTGCGGCACGCCGAACCGGATGCGCTGCGCGAGAACCGCGCTGCGCAGATCCTCTGCACGGTGCAGGCGCTTGCGGCGACGATGTTGCTCGAGGCGATGTGGCCGCGGCGTCGTTGCGTCGCGGGGTACAGCGTCGGCGAAGTCGCATCGTGGAGCGTCGCGGGGATGATCGATCCGCACGACGCGCTGGCGCTGGCCGAGGCGCGCGCGCGCGCCATGGATGCCGCGAGCGGCGGCGATGAACGGATGGCATTCGTGCGCGGGCTCACGCGTGCGCGGCTCGCGCAACTCTGCGACGGCCGCGATGCGGCGATCGCGATCGCCAATCCGGGCGATGCTTACGTGCTGGCCGGGCGGCAGGCCGACGTCGCCGCGGTGGCCGACGCCGCCGCACGCGACGGTGCGCTGCGTGTCGCGCCCGTGTGCGTGCGGATCGCGTCGCACACGCACCGGCTCGCGGCGGCGGTGCCCGCGTTTCGCGCATCGCTGGCCGCTGTCAACGTGCGCCGGCCGCCGCCCGGCACGCGACTGTTTTCGGGGATCGACGGCGCGTCGGTGCTCGATGTCGACGCCGGGCTCGACAAGCTCGCGCGCCAGATCGCGGAGCCGGTCGAGTGGGCGGCCTGCCTGGCCGCGTGCGTCGAGGCCGGCGCGACCGCGTTTCTCGAACTCGGCCCGGGCCGCGCACTGGCCGAGATGGCGGGCACCGCGTATCCGGCGCTGCCGGCCCGCAGCGTCGCGGATTTCCGTTCCGTCGACGGTATCGCGAGCTGGCTCGCGCGCGTCGCGGCCGGCTGACCGGCGGCGTGCAAGCGGCCGGATCACGCGCCGGAACCGCTTCAAGTCCGCTTCGAATTCCGCTTCGAATTCCGCTTCGAAATCCGCTTCGAAATCCGCCTGCCGACCGGTCGTTCCGCGCCGGGTGTTGCGCCGGCGCAGCAGCGCTGCAGCAGGCGCTTGTCATGCGAATTGGCGTCGCTACAATGGCGCCCGCCATGAGACCAGCCGCCTTCCTCGTCACCGCGCTTTGCTGCGCGGCGACCGCCCACGCCAGCCCGATTCCGTCCGACGCCGCCGCGGTCGGCAGGTACTTTTCGTATGACAATGCGGCGGCCGACGCGACCGTCGACCTGATCGGTCAGGCGCAGCGTCGCGTGCTGCTGGCCGGCTACGCGTACGTGCCGCCCGCGGTCGCGGCGGCGCTGCGCGCGGCGCGTTCGCGCGGGATCGACGTGCGGGTCGTGCTGGTGCGCTCGTCGCGCGCGGGCAAGTACAGCGGCGCGGGCTATCTGAAATCGGCCGGCATCGACGTCGCGATCGATTCGCGGCACGGCGACCCCGCACCGCGTTTCGTGATCGTCGACGACAGCGTCGCGCTGACGACGCTGTCCGACGACGCGGCCGCGCACGCGGAAACGGTCAACGTGTTCCAGCGCGCGCCGGAACTCGCGCAGTCGTACGCGCAGTCGTTCTGGCGGCTGTATCGGCAGGCCGGCGGGCTCTGAGCGCGTGACGGCAGCCCGCCCCGGGCGAACGCCATCCATCCTTGTCAGTGCCGCGATCCGCCTGCCGCGCACGCCGGTATGACCCCGCTTGCATCGGCGTGTCCGATGAACCATGCTCGTTGAACAGGTGCCGGCGCGCAGGTCGCGCATCCGGCCCAACGGCAGGGAGCCGATCTTGACCGAGTGTTTTGCCGATCGCGCCGACGCGGGTCGTCAGCTTGCGCTCGCGCTGCACGACTATGCGGGGCGTCGCGACGTCGTCGTGCTCGCGCTGCCGCGCGGCGGCGTACCGGTTGCATTCCCGATCGCGCAGGCGCTGCGCGCGCCGCTCGACGTGCTGGTCGTGCGCAAGCTCGGCATGCCCTCCGATCCCGAATTCGCGATCGGCGCGATCGCGACCGGCGGGGCGATCCACCTGCAGCACGCGGCGATCCGCGCGATGGGCGTGTCCGATTCCCAGTTGGCCGACGTGATCGTGCGCGAGACCGCCGAACTGCAGCGCCGCGACACGCTGTATCGCGGCGCGCGGCCGCCGCTGCCGGTCGACGGGCGCATCGCGATCGTCGTCGACGACGGCATCGCGACCGGCGCGTCGATGCGCGTCGCACTGCAGGCGCTGCGCAAGCGCCATCCCGCGCGCATCGTGGTCGCCGCACCCGTCGCGCCGGCCGGCGCCCAGCATGCGTTCGACGATCTGGCCGATGCGTTCGTGACGGTGTCGCAGCCGCTGCGCTTCTTCGGGATCAGCCAGTTCTACGCGCGTTTCGACCAGACCGGCGACGACGAGGTGCGCGCGCTCCTCGATGCTGCCCGCGGACCGGACGACGACCTCACGTCCGCCTGACCCGGCGCCGGCGCGATATCGGACGAACGGTTTCCGCCTGCGCGAACACGCGCTGCAGCGCCGGATGGACGTTGCCGTGCCAGCGCGTGCCCGTGAACAGCCCGTAGTGATCGCAGTCGTCGATATCGAGACGCTGGCGCTCGCCGGCCTTGAGGCCGCGGCACATGTCGAGTGCCGCATGCGTCTGGCCGGCGCCGGTGACGGCGTCGCAACCGCCTTCGACCGTCAGCAGCGCGACGCCGCGCAGCGCGGCCGGCTCCACGCGCTGGCCGCCGACTTGCCACGTGCCGTTCGCGAGGCACATCCGCTGGAACACGATATCGACGGTGTCCAGGAAGTATTCGGCCGGCATGTCGAGCAGCGCCGTGTATTCGCGCAGCGCGCGCCGCGCGTCCGCCAGCGCCGTCAGGTCGAAGTGCGACGCGGCGCGCGCGTAGTCCTCGATCAGCGTCAGGAAGCGTTGCGGATACAGCAGCGCGATCTCGCCCTGCTGAAGATAGGTCGGGAACACGTGCCGGCCACGGCCGGGGAAGCGGGGCGGCACGATGTCGATCAGGTGGCGGCGGCACCACGTGAGCGAACGGGACGCGGCCGTGGTGCCGAGCGTGGTCGGGTTGATGCGTGCGTCGAGCGGCCCGCCGATCAGCGTGACGCTCGCGGGCGGTGCGTGGCCGCGCGCGGCGCGCAGCGCGAGTGCGCCGAGTGCGGGAACGGTGGCCTGGCATACGGCGACGACATGCAGCGGCCGGTCGTCGCGGGCGAGCGCGTCGACGAAGCCGTCGAGCGTCGCCACGTACTCGTCGAGCCCGAAGCGGCCCGCCGCGAGCGGGACGTCGCGCGCATTGACCCAGTCGGTCACGCAGACGTCGCCGTCCGCGAGCAGCGCCTCGACGGTCTCCCGCATCATCACGGCCGCGTGCCCCGCTAGCGGCGCGCACAGCAGCACCGCGCGCCGCGCATCGTCGCGTGCGAAGCGCCGCAACTGACAGAACGGCGTGCGCGCGACGATCCGCTCGTCGACGGCCGGCCGCCGGATCTCGAAGCGCGGCGGCCCGGCGGCCGGCCCGAGGAGCGGTTCGAACAGGTCGTCGTAGCACGACGACACGGCGTGCGGCAGCGTCGCGGCGGGCCATACGTCGAACGCGTGGCGCGTCGCGTCGCGCCAGGCGCGCATCCATTCCCGCTGCTGCTCGACGACGTCGTACCACATGGCGAACCTCGAGGCGGAAGGGGGATGAATCTGCATTATGGTCACTCCGGGCGCGCAGCGGGTGTCGGAAACGTGACCGGACGACGCGGATTTCGCCGCGCATTTCGGCGGCATCGCGCTAGGCACCGGCGCACGGCGCTGCTACAGTCGTCGGTCCCATTCCCTCAAGCGGAGCGTTTGCGATGAAGCTGATCGGCATGCTGGATTCCCCGTTCGTGCGCCGTGTCGCCATATCGGCGAAGCTGCTCGACCTGCCGTTCGAACACGAGTCGGTCTCGGTGTTTCGTCAGTTCGACCGGTTCCGGTCGTTCAGCCCGGTCGTGAAGGCGCCGACGCTCGTGACCGACGACGGTGCGACGCTGCTCGATTCGTCGCTGATCGTCGACTACCTCGACCATCGCGTCGCGCCGGAGCGGCGCCTGTTGCCGGACGCCGCCGACGCGCGGCTGCGCACGCTGGTGCCGGTCGGCCTCGCGCTGGCGGCGGCCGAGAAGACGGTGCAGGTGGTGTACGAGCACGCTTTGCGGCCGACCGACAAGCAGCACGCGCCCTGGCTCGAGCGCGTGCTGAGCCAGCTCGAGGCCGCGTACGGCGAACTCGAGCCGCTCGTCGCGGCCGCGAACGGCTGGTTCGGCGGCGCGCGGCTGCTGCAGTCCGACGTGACCGTCGCCGTCGCCTGGCGCTTCACGCAATTCATGGCGGCCGATTACCCGGCGCTCGCGCGGATCGATCCGGCCCGGTATCCGGCGCTGGCCGCGCATTCGGCGCGTGCGGAAGCGCTGCCGGCGTTTCTCGAGACGCCGCTCGCCTGAATCCGGCGTCGATCGCGGCGGCACCGGAACGACGGCGGGCGAGGGCGGCGCGTCCGGCCCCGCCGCGTCGGAACCGGGCCGGCATTCGGCGCGTATCGACCCAACCGCAGTCCGCGGTGCGTCCGACCGCGCGTTATTGTTCGGCGCGACGTGCTGAAAACCACGTCGCGCCGCTGCGTCTTATGCGCCCGCGCGCTCGTGCGCTGCCCGCCCGGCCCCGTCCGGCAAGGACGTGCCGATTGTTCTCCGCCGCTGACAAGTGACTTCGCAATCGCGCTGTTTATCCGGATGCGGGCCGTCCCTAGAATCCACTCCATCGAATATGCATTGCCTGATGGAGCCGATGATGAGAGCGCTGATCGAATCGAGTCTGTACCACCCGTCCGTCGTGTTGCCGCTTGCCGCGCTGACGCAGCTGATGGTCGAGCGCGACTTCAATCTCGGCCAGGTCGGCCTGATCGTCGCCGCGCGCGGCGCCCAGGCAGCCGTGTCGCGTTCGCGTGCGCTGATCTTCTGCCGCCACTGCGAAGCGCACGCATGAACCCGCGTCGCATCGTCGGATGAAAAAACGCCCGGCCGGCGTAAGCCGGTCGGGCGGATCGGGTTCGATCGAGCCCCGGCTTCGGCCGGGGCTTTTTCATGGGCGAGCGGGCGACGCTCAGGCGCGCGCGGGCGACACGACGCCGTAGATTTCCGCGTCGTCTTCCTCGCGCAGCTGGCGCGCCAGCTGGTGTGCCTCGCGGCGCGACGCGACGGCCGGCGGCGAGCCCTTGAGCGGCTGGCGTGCGGTTTCGGCGAGTGCGACGACCGACACGATGCCGATCACGGCCGCGCCCATCATGTAGTACGCGGGCATCATCAGGTTGTGGGTCACGTCGACGAGCCACGCGGTGACGAGCGGCGTCGTGCCGCCGAACAGCGACACCGATACGTTGAAGCCGATCGCGAGCGCGCCGTAGCGGATCTCGGTCGGGAACAGCGCCGGCAGCGCCGACGGCATCACGCCGGTGAAGCACGACAGCAGCACGCCGAGGATCAGCAGGCCGCCGAACACCGACGCGGTGGTGCCCGCATGAATCAGCATCATCGACGGGATCGACAGCGCGAGGAGGCCGACGCAGCCGGCCAGCATCACGGGCTTGCGGCCGACCTTGTCCGACAGGCGGCCGGCGGCGAGCGTCAGCGGCATCATCAGCACCATCACGATCAGCACCAGCACGAGGCTGTGCGACTCGTCGAAGTGCAGCGTCGACGACATGAAGCTCGGCAGGTACGACAGCACCATGTAGTCGGTCACGTTGAAGATCAGCACGAGGCCGACGCAGAGCAGCAGCGCGCGCCAGTTGCGCATCAGCGTCTCGCGGAAGCGCGCTTTCGGCACGGCCTTGTCCTGCGCTTCGCGCTCCTCGGCCTGGCGCTTGAACGCCGGCGTTTCCTCGAGCTTCATCCGGATGTACAGGCCGATCAGGCCGAGCGGGCCCGCGATCAGGAACGGCACGCGCCAGCCCCACGACAGCAGCGCTTCCTGCGACAGCGACGCGGTGAGCAGCGCGACGACGCCGGCGCCCATCACATAGCCGATCAGCGTGCCGAACTCGAGGAAGCTGCCCATGAAGCCGCGGCGCTTGTCGGTCGAGAACTCGGCGATGAAGGTGGCGGCGCCGCCATATTCGCCGCCGGTCGAGAAGCCCTGCACGAGGCGGGCGACGAGCAGCAGCACGGGCGCCATGATGCCGATCGACGCGTAGCTGGGGATCAGGCCGATCGCGAAGGTGCCGACGGCCATCATGATCATGGTGGCGGCGAGTACGCGCTGGCGGCCGATGCGGTCGCCGAGCGGGCCGAACACCATGCCGCCGAGCGGGCGCACGAGGAACGCGGCCGCGAACGTGCCGAAGGTCGCGAGCAGCTGCGCGGAAGGACTGCTGGACGGGAAGAACACCTTGCCGAGCGTGACGGCGATATAGCTGTAGACGCCGAAGTCGAACCATTCCATCGCATTGCCGATGGCCATCGCGCTGACGGCGCGCTTGAGCAGGCTCTGGTCGACGACGGTAATGTCGTCCGCGGCGAGCGGAGCCTCGCCGGACGACGTGGAGGAAGAAGCAGCGGTCGGGCTGACGTGTGTTGCGGTCAAGGTCATGCACTCCTTTGACTGCGCCGGAACGGGCGGGCCGTCCGACACGGTTTGCCGGCGAGCGCGATGTCGTGTGCGGCGCGTCGGGGCAGGCCATTTAAGCGCTTACTGCACATGAGGCGGTAAAGGGCCGTAAGGGACTGCTTCGACGCGGGCCCGATGGGCCGTCGCGACGGTGCGCTCATGAAGAATGGGCCGCGTGATGCGAGCGGCAGATGCCGGCGCGGACGGAGTCCGGCGTTCCGGCAAGCGCCCCGGAGGGGCAACGAAACGAGAAAAGCGGGCCTGTCGGGCGGGCTTTCCTGTGGATGCAATTTCGGTCGAAGCACCGGCCCGCAATGCGCGGACGGACTTCTTGCGAAATCGAATAGACAGAGATTGAATGTTGAAACAGGCGACATGATAGCACGATGACAGACGATCGTGCAAATTGCCCGGAATCCCCCGTCTGGTGGCGGTTCCGGCGGGGTCGGCTCCGGTATGATCGGCGGCGCGCGGCGGGGTCGCGCGGCCCACCGGATGGGGGCCGAATTTTCGAGGAACCGGATGACCGAACTGATCAGGATTGCGGCGTTGTTCGCCGTCACTGCACTGGCCGAGATCGTCGGCTGCTACCTGCCGTGGCTCGTGCTGAAAGGGGGAAGGCCTGTCTGGCTGCTGGTGCCGGCCGCGCTGTCGCTCGCGTTGTTCGCGTGGCTGCTGACGCTGCACCCGAGCGCGGCGGGGCGCACGTATGCGGCGTACGGCGGCGTGTATATCGCGGTGGCGCTGATCTGGCTGCGGGCGGTCGACGGCATCGCGCTGACCCGCTGGGATGTGGCGGGTGCGATGCTCGCGCTCGGCGGGATGGCCGTCATCGCACTGCAGCCGCGCGCTTGAGCGCGGCTGCAGGCACGGCTTCGGCGCGTGAGGCGCCGCGTCAGGCGGCTTCGGCGGCGTCCGCGTCGGCGGACTTGCGCCATACGCAGGCGCCCTTGACCGACTTGTCGAGTTCGTCGAGCTGGGCCTGGTGAGCGGCCAGTTCGTCGTCGCTCGCCGCGAGCACCGGCAGGTCGAGCGACGCGAGCGCCACGCGCTGGCCGTTCGCCGCGCCGCCGTCGGCGCCTGTGTCGTCGAGCATGTCGATCACGAGGCTGTCCTGGCCGCGCGTCATCGCGAGATAGACTTCGGCGAGCAGTTCCGAGTCGAGCAGTGCGCCGTGCAGCGTGCGGTGCGCGTTGCTGATGCCGAACCGGTCGCACAGCGCGTCGAGCGAATTGCGCTTGCCCGGGAACATCTGCTTGGCCTGCACGAGCGTGTCGATCACGCCGCCGCAATGCTCGGTGAACGGCGGCAGGTCGAGCCGCGCGAATTCTGCGTCGAGGAACCCGAGGTCGAACGGCGCGTTATGGATGATCAGCTCGGCGTCCTTCACGAAGTCGCGGATCTGGTCGACGACTTCCGCGAACTTCGGCTTGTCGCTCAGGAATTCGGTCGTGAGGCCGTGCACGGCCAGCGCGCCCGGATCGCTGTCGCGCTCGGGGTTCACGTAGATGTGCAGGTTGTTGCCGGTGAGCCGCCGGTTCAGCAGCTCGACGCAGCCGATTTCGATCAGGCGGTCGCCCGTGCGGGGGTTCAGGCCGGTGGTTTCGGTATCGAGAATGATCTGGCGCATGTCGGATAAATCGGGAAAGACGGTAGGGCGGCCTGCGTTCAGGCTGCGATTCAGGCCGCGAGCGATGCGACGCCGCGGTTCGCGAGCGCGTCCGCGCGTTCGTTTTCGGGATGGCCCGCATGGCCCTTCACCCAGCGCCACTCGACCTCGTGCTGCGCGACGAGCGCGTCGAGCCGCTTCCACAGGTCGGCGTTCTTCACCGGGGTTTTCGCCGCGGTGACCCAGCCCTTCTTCTTCCAGCCGTGGATCCACTCGCTGATGCCTTTCTGCACGTACTGCGAGTCGGTATGGACGATCACGCGGCACGGCCGCTTCAGCGCCTCGAGCGCGGCGATCACGCCCATCAGCTCCATGCGGTTGTTGGTCGTGTTCGGCTCGCCGCCGAACAGCTCCTTTTCGCGGTCGCCGTAGCGCAGCAGTGCGCCCCAGCCGCCGGGGCCGGGGTTGCCCTTGCAGGCGCCGTCGGTATAGATGTCGATGGTGTCGGTGGTCATGAGTGTTCTTGATGGGTGGTCGGGGTGGCCGCCGGCGTCAGGCCCGGCGCGAGCACGGGCTTCTTCATCTTGATCGGGCCGACGAGACGCATGCCGCGCACGCGCTTGACGGCGGTGACCATGTAGACGGCGCCGAAGATCGGCCACCAGCGGTCGCCGGCGGCTTCCATGAAGCCGTAGCGGGCAAGCCATTTGTCGGTGACGAGCGGCGGCCGGTAGCAGCCGAAGCGGCCGCGCTCGAGATCGAAGCCGAGCAGCTTGATCCAGTCCTTGAGCCGGATGAACGCGATCTGGTCGCGTGCGGCCGGCACGAACGGGCGGTTGGCCATGCGCCCGAACGACTGCCGCATGCCCCACAGGCTCAGCGAATTGAAGCCGGTGATCACGAGCTGGCCTTCCGGCATCAGCACGCGTTCGGCCTCGCGCAGCAGGCGGTGCGGGTCGGACGTGAATTCGAGCGTATGCGGCATCACGATCAGGTCGACGCTTTGCGACTCGAACGGCAGGTCGAGCAGGTCGCACCAGGTCGTGCTGCGGTCGGCCGGCGCATGCTCGGGCGCATGCGCCTCGCGCGCCCACGGATACTGGTAGGGCGTGCTCGCGCCGCTCGCCGGATCGAGCACGAGGCCGCGATACGGCATGCGGTTCTCGCGCAGCGCGTCGAGCTGCGGCAGGCCGAGCTGCAGCGCGTGAAACCCGAAGACGTCGGACACGATCCGGTCGAGCTGCGCCTGCTCCCAGTCCAGCACGTAGCGGCCGGGTGGCGAGTCGGTCCAGGCGGGCCAGTCTATAATTTGACGATCGGACATAACGATGATTGCGTGCCCATGAACGAGCTGGAATATGTGCCGGTGCCGGCATTCGAAGACAACTATATCTGGCTCGTCTCGGACGGCCGCGATGCGATCGCCGTCGATCCGGGTGAAGCCGCGCCGGTACGCCGTGTTCTTGCCGAACGCGGCTGGCGCTTGACCGCTATTTTACTCACGCACCATCACGCCGACCACGTCGGCGGTGTCGCGGCGCTGCGCGATGGCCAACCGGACGATGTGCCGCTGGTCGTTTATGGCCCGGCGGAAGAATCGATCGACGTGGTCACGCGCCCGCTCGCGGGCGGCGATCGCGTGACGCTCGGCGCACCGGCGCTTGCGTTCGACGTGCTCGACGTGCCGGGTCATACGCGCGGCCACATCGCCTATTTCCAGGCGGCCGGGCAGGGCGCGGCCACGCCTCACGTGTTCTGCGGAGATACACTGTTCTCATGCGGTTGCGGCCGGCTGTTCGAGGGCACGCCCGCGCAGATGCTCGCGTCGCTCGACGCGCTCGCGGCGCTGCCCGGCGACACGCGCGTGCATTGCGCACACGAATACACGCTGTCGAACATCCGCTTCGCGCTCGCGTGCGAACCGGGCAATACGGCGCTCTCCGCCTGGCGCGACGATGCGCAGGCGCTGCGCGCGCGCGGCGTGCCGACGCTGCCCACGACGATCGCGCACGAACGTGCCGTCAACCCGTTCATGCGGTCGGACAGCGCGGCCATCCATGCGACGCTCGAGGCCGAGCTGCACGAAACGGTGCCGGATCGACTGGCGGCATTCACGCTGATGCGCGAGTGGAAAAACCGGTTCCGATGACGATTTCGGGAGGACTCCAAACCTCAGGTAGCGTCTGTAAAAATTGCTGCAAATGTAGGATTTCGCTGAGTTTTCGGTGTTTTTATTGACGTGAAGCACGCACTTCCGTAGTATCGCCAGCAATTTCCAGCCGTCGGAAGCCGAGATTTTCATGCGACTTATATTGAGTGCGATGGTGGTCCTGCTGCTCGCCGCTTGCGCGAGCCAGGCCCCTGTCGCCAACAACGCCGCCGATTCGCAGGCGACGTCCAACTACCTCCGTAAATCAGCCACCGCCAAAGAAACTGTCGACGTCGACAAGCAATCCGTCGGCGACCTGACCAGTGCGGACTCCGATCTCTGGGGCCGCATTCGCCGCGGCTTCCAGATGCCCGACCTGCAGAGCGACCTCGTCGACATGCAGACGACCTGGTACACGCAACGTCCCGATTACGTGCAGCGCATGACCGAGCGCTCGCAGAAGTACCTCTATCACATCGTCGAGGAGCTCGAGGCGCGCCACATGCCGACCGAGCTCGCGCTGCTGCCGTTCATCGAATCCGCGTTCAACCCGCAGGCGCTGTCGGTCGCGAAGGCGGCCGGCATGTGGCAGTTCATGCCGGGCACGGGCCGCACGTACAACCTGAAGCGCAACATGTGGCAGGACGAGCGTCGCGACGTGCTCGCGTCGACGAGCGCCGCGCTCGACTACCTGTCGCGCCTGCATGACATGTTCGGCGACTGGTATCTCGCACTGGCCGCGTACAACTGGGGCGAAGGCAACGTGCAGCGCGCGATCGCGCGCAACCAGGCGGCCGGCCTGCCGACCGACTACCAGAGCCTGCGGATGCCGAACGAGACGCGCAACTACGTGCCGAAGCTGCAGGCGGTGAAGAACATCATCGCGAATCCGCAGCAGTTCGGCCTGACGCTGCCGGAGATCCCCAACCACCCGTATTTCGTGACGGTCACGACGGCGCGCGACATCGACGTGGCGGTGGCCGCGAAGCTCGCGAATCTGTCGCTCGACGAGTTCCGCTCGCTGAACCCGTCGTTCGCGAAGCCGGTGATCCTCGGCGCGACCGAGCCGCAGATCCTGCTGCCGTTCGACAACGCGGCGGCGTTCGAGAAGAACCTGAAGGCCTACAACGGCCAGTTGTCGACGTGGACCACCTATACGGTGAGCGAGCGCGCGCGCCCTGCCGCGATCGCCGAGAAGATCGGCGTGGACGCCGACACGCTGATGTCGGTCAACAAGATTCCGGCCGGCATGCGCCTGAAGCCGGGCTCGACGATCGTCGTGCCGCGCGGCGATGACGACGACGAGGACATCAGCGCGGACGTCGCGGAAAACGGCGTGCTCGCGATGGAGCCCGACGTGCCCGACACGCGCAAGATGCTGATCCGCGTGCGCCGCAAGCAGTCGATGGCGGCGATCGCCGGCCGCTACGGCGTGTCGGTCGCGCAGCTGAAGGCATGGAACCGCACGCATCGCGATCTCGCGATGCCGGGCCAGGCGCTCGTGCTGCACGTGCCGGTCGGCCGCGCGGTGCCGGCCGAGCCGGGGCCGGAGCGGATCGCGACGTCGACCGCCGGCGCGCATATCGAGCGCGCGAGCCTGTCCGTCGGCGGCAAGTCGCGCGGCGCGAAGCACGGTGCCGCGAAGCCGGCGGCCCGTGCGGCCAAGGCCGCGCCCGCGAAGGCTGCACCGAAGGCCGCTGCGCACAAGGGCAAGAAGTAACGCGGCCGCGATCGCGGTGCGGCGGCCCGACCGGGCCGCGCGATTGCGTTATCATCCGACGAAACGCGTAGCAACGCCGTCACCGAGGTGACGGCGTTTTCGTTTGTGCGCGGCAGCGCGGCCGCCGCTGCGCGCAGTCACAAGGAGAAGCGATGTCGTCGGTGCAGGTGAGGGTGCTCGCGCTGTTTGCGATCGGATATTTCGTGTCGTACGTGTTCCGCGGCGTCAATCTCGGCTTCGCGCCGTTCGTCACGCACGAGCTCGGGCTGTCGGCCGCCGATCTCGGGCTGCTCACCAGTCTCTATTTCCTCGGCTTCGCCGGCGCGCAGATTCCGGCCGGCGTGCTGCTCGACCATTTCGGCCCGCGCCGCGTGGCGGCCGGGATGCTGCTGTTCGCGGCCGCCGGCGCCGCCGTGTTCGGTATCGCGCACGATCTCGGCACGATGATGGTCGGCCGGCTCCTGATCGGCGTCGGCGTATCGGTGTGTCTCGGCGCGGCGTTCAAGGCGCTCGCGCAGCATTTTCCGGTCGGCCGGCTTCCGCTCGTCAACGGTCTCGTGATGGCGGTCGGCGGCCTGGGTGGTGTCGCGGTCGGCTCGCCGCTGACTTGGCTGCTCGGCGTGACGAGCTGGCGCGTGATCTGCGGCGGCCTCGCGGTGCTGACGATCGTCGTCGCGGCCGCGATCGGCCTCGGTGCGCCGGAAGCCGAGCGGCCGCGTCAGCAGGGCGGGATCGTCAGCCAGTTCAAGGGCACGTGGCACATCCTGGGCAGCCGTGCGTTCTGGAAGATTTCGTCGTTCTCGATCGTCACGCAGGGCGTGTTCTATGCGATGCAGTCGCTGTGGGTCGGCCCGTACCTGCGCGACGTCGCGGGGTTCGATGCGCAGCACGCCGCGCGGCTCGTGTCGGTGCTCGGCTTCGCGATGATGGCGGGCTGCGTCGGCTTCGGCGCGGCGGCGCGCGTGCTCGAGCGCCGCGGGGTGTCCGTCCAGGCATTTTGCGGCATCGGCATGGCGCTGTTCGTCGCCACGCAGGGCGCGATCGTCGCGCGCGTGCCGCTGCCGCCGGCCGTGCTGTGGGCGGCCTACGGGATGTTCGGCGGCGTCGGGATCCTGACCTACGCGGTGCTGGCCGGTCACTTTCCGGCGCATCTGATCGGCCGCGCGAATACGACGCTGACGCTCGTGATCTTCGTGCTGATCTTTGCGTTCCAGATCGGCATCGGCGCGGTGCTGTCGCACTGGCCGGCCGTCGACGGCCATTACCCGGCCGCCGCGCACGTCACCGCATGGAGCGTACTGCTCGCGCTGCAGCTCGCGAGCGCGGTCTGGTGCGTGTGGCCCGCGCGCAGCGCTGGCAAGCACGTTGATCCGGCGGTACGCTGACGGGTAGGGCGGCTGCGGAAACGGGGCCGCAGCAACGAGTGTCGTGCGCGACTGCGCGCCGTCACGCGCGCCGCATGCACGATCGGACGGCCATATCGATTGAAGATAAGGCCATTTTCGGGCTATAATTTGAAAGTTTGTGCTGATCAACCTCGCACCCTAGCGCCTACCTCACTCATCCCGTTCATCCGCCGCACGCCGCCTGTCGGGCGATGCCGCGAAGCCTCGTGCGCCACGCGCCGGGTTCGCGTCTCGACAACGCAGGTCGCGTCCAGCTAGCGATTCCGCGCGCCTACGCAGCGCGGCGCTCGCGCGGCAGGGTAAACAGGTCGGCAGCAGGGTGTTCCCCAAGGAGCCTCCCGTGTTGCCGTCTTTTTCTCCCGCCTTGCTTGCACTCGCCGACGGCACGGTCTTTCGTGGTTATTCGATCGGGGCCGAAGGCCACACGATCGGTGAAGTCGTGTTCAACACCGCGATTACCGGCTATCAGGAAATCCTGACCGATCCGAGCTACGCGCGTCAGATCGTCACGCTCACCTACCCGCATATCGGCAACGTCGGCGTCAACGCCGAAGACGTCGAAGCCACGAAAGTCCATGCCGCCGGCCTGATCATCCGTGATCTGCCGACGCTCGCATCGAACTTCCGCATGGACCGCACGCTCGGCGATTACCTGCGCGACGAAGGCGTCGTCGCGATCGCCGGCATCGATACCCGCAAGCTGACCCGGATCCTGCGCGACAAGGGCGCGCAGAGCGGCTGCATCCTGGCCGGCTCGGACGACGAGGCGAAGGCGATCGAGCTCGCGCGCTCGTTCGCGGGCCTCGCGGGCATGGATCTCGCGAAGGTCGTATCGACCACCAAGCCGTTCGAGTGGAAGCAGACCGAATGGCGCCTCGGCAGCGGCTACGGCATGCAGGAAGCGCCGAAGTACCGCGTCGTCGCGTATGACTTCGGCGTCAAGTACAACATCCTGCGCATGCTCGCGGAGCGCGGTTGCCACGTGACGGTGCTGCCGGCACAAGCGAGCGCGGAGGATGCGCTCGCGCTGAATCCGGACGGCATCTTCCTGTCGAACGGCCCCGGCGATCCGGAACCGTGCGACTACGCGATCGCGGCCACGAAGCAGTTCATCGAGCGTGGCGTGCCGACCTTCGGCATCTGCCTCGGCCACCAGATCATGGGCCTCGCGGTCGGCGCGAAGACGCTCAAGATGAAGACGGGCCACCACGGCGCGAACCACCCGGTGAAGGATCTCGGCGACGGTCGCGTGGTGATCACGTCGCAGAACCACGGCTTCGCGGTCGACGCGGATTCGCTGCCGGCCAACGCGCGCGTGACGCACGTGTCGCTGTTCGACGGCACGCTGCAGGGCTTCGAGCTGACCGACAAGCCGGCATTCTGCTTCCAGGGCCACCCGGAAGCGTCGCCCGGCCCGCACGACATCGGCTATCTGTTCGACCGTTTCACCGCACTGATGGACGCGGCGAAGCAGCGCAACGCCTGACGCAACTGAAGCAACCGAAGAACGGGAGATCCGCATCATGTTCGGCCACGCACTCGGCATCACGGATATCTGGACCTACGTGTTCGGCGTGATCTTCATCATCCTGCTGCCGGGGCCGAACTCGATGTACGTGCTGTCGCTCGCGGCGCAGCGCGGCGTGAAGGCCGGCTATCGCGCGGCTTGCGGCGTGTTCGTCGGCGATACGGTGCTGATGGTGCTGTCCGCCGCGGGCGTCGCGTCGCTCCTGAAGGCGAACCCGCTGCTGTTCTCCGTCGTCAAGTACGGCGGCGCCGCGTATCTGCTCTACATCGGCTCAGGCATGCTGCGCAGCGCGTGGCAGAAGCTGCGCGCGCGCAGCGATGCCCCGGCTGACGCACCGCAGGCGGTCGACGGCGAGCGGCCGTTCCGCAAGGCGCTGATCGTGAGCCTCCTGAATCCGAAGGCGATCCTGTTCTTCATCTCGTTCTTCATCCAGTTCGTCGACCCGGCATTCCCGCATCCCGCGCTGTCGTTCGTCGTGCTCGGGGCGATCGCGCAATGCGCGAGCTTCCTGTACCTGAGCACGCTGATCTTCGCGGGCGCACGGCTCGCCGAGCATTTCCGCCGCCGCCGCAGGCTCGCGGCGGGCGCGGCGAGCAGCGTGGGCGGCCTGTTCATCGGTTTCTCGGTGAAGCTCGCGCTCGCCACCATGAGCTGAGCGCGGCCTGCCGACCGACGACAACGCCACGACAAAGATTACTTACTGAATTCACAAGCCATGCCAAAACGCACAGACATCAAAAGCATCCTCATCATCGGCGCCGGCCCGATCATCATCGGCCAGGCTTGCGAGTTCGACTATTCGGGCGCGCAGGCTTGCAAGGCGCTGCGTGAAGAGGGCTACAAGGTCGTCCTCGTGAACAGCAACCCGGCGACGATCATGACCGACCCGAACACGGCCGACGTTACGTACATCGAGCCGATCACGTG
This sequence comes from Burkholderia sp. Bp8991, assembly GCF_003853795.1. Lineage (NCBI taxonomy): Bacteria > Pseudomonadati > Pseudomonadota > Betaproteobacteria > Burkholderiales > Burkholderiaceae > Burkholderia > Burkholderia sp. Bp8991. The sequence goes on from NZ_QTQJ01000027.1 coordinate 27,125, forward strand.
GGAAGTGGTCGCACGCATCATCGAGAAGGAGCGCCCGGACGCGATCCTGCCGACGATGGGCGGCCAGACCGCGCTGAACTGCGCGCTCGACCTGCACCACCACGGCGTGCTCGAGAAGTTCGGCGTCGAGCTGATCGGCGCGTCGCCGGAAGCGATCGACAAGGCGGAAGACCGCCAGAAATTCAAGGAAGCGATGACCAAGATCGGTCTCGGTTCCGCGAAGTCGGGCATCGCGCACTCGATGGAAGAAGCGACCCAGGTGCACGCCGAGATCATGGCCGGCACCGGCGGCAGCGGCTACCCGGTCGTGATCCGTCCGTCGTTCACGCTCGGCGGCTCGGGCGGCGGCATCGCATACAACCGCGAAGAATTCGAAGAGATCTGCAAGCGCGGCCTCGACCTGTCGCCGACGCGCGAACTGCTGATCGAGGAATCGCTGCTCGGCTGGAAGGAATACGAGATGGAAGTCGTGCGCGACCGCGCCGACAACTGCATCATCGTGTGCTCGATCGAGAACCTCGACCCGATGGGCGTGCACACCGGCGACTCGATCACGGTCGCGCCGGCGCAGACGCTCACCGACAAGGAATACCAGATCCTGCGTAACGCATCGCTCGCGGTGCTGCGCGAGATCGGCGTCGACACGGGCGGCTCGAACGTGCAGTTCTCGATCAACCCGAAGGACGGCCGCATGGTCGTCATCGAGATGAACCCGCGCGTGTCGCGTTCGTCGGCGCTCGCGTCGAAGGCAACCGGCTTCCCGATCGCGAAGGTCGCGGCGAAGCTGGCGGTCGGCTACACGCTCGACGAGCTGAAGAACGAAATCACCGGCGGCCAGACGCCGGCGTCGTTCGAGCCGACGATCGACTACGTCGTCACGAAGATCCCGCGTTTCGCGTTCGAGAAGTTCCGCGAAGCCGATTCGCGCCTGACCACGCAGATGAAGTCGGTCGGTGAAGTGATGGCGATCGGCCGCACGTTCCAGGAATCGTTCCAGAAGGCGCTGCGCGGCCTCGAAGTCGGCGTCGACGGTCTCGACGAGAAGTCGACCGACCGCGACGAGATCGCGATCGAGATCCACGAGCCGGGCCCGGACCGCATCTGGTACGTCGGCGATGCGTTCCGCATCGGCATGACGGCCGAGGAAATCTTCGCGGAAACCGCGATCGACCCGTGGTTCCTCGAGCAGATCGAGCAGATCATCCTGAAGGAAAAGGCGCTCGCGGGCCGCACGCTCGCGTCGCTGACGTTCGACGAGTTGCGCTTCCTGAAGCAGAGCGGCTTCTCCGACCGCCGCCTCGCGAAGCTGCTCGGCGCGACGCCGGAAGACGTCCGTCGCCGCCGCATCGAACTGAACGTGCGCCCGGTCTACAAGCGCGTCGACACCTGCGCGGCCGAGTTCGCGACCAAGACGGCCTACATGTACTCGACCTATGAGGAAGAGTGCGAGGCGCAGCCGACCACCAACAAGAAGATCATGGTGCTGGGCGGCGGCCCGAACCGGATCGGCCAGGGCATCGAGTTCGACTACTGCTGCGTGCACGCGGCCCTCGCGATGCGCGAGGACGGCTACGAAACGATCATGGTCAACTGCAACCCGGAAACGGTGTCGACCGACTACGACACGTCCGACCGCCTGTACTTCGAGCCGCTGACGCTGGAAGACGTGCTCGAGATCGTCGACAAGGAAAAGCCGGTCGGCGTGATCGTCCAGTACGGCGGTCAGACGCCGCTGAAGCTCGCGCTCGACCTCGAGGCGCACGGCGTGCCGATCGTCGGCACGTCGCCGGACATGATCGACGCGGCCGAAGACCGCGAACGCTTCCAGAAGCTGCTGCAGGACCTCGGCCTGCGCCAGCCGCCGAACCGCACCGCGCGCGCCGAAGACGAAGCGCTCGCGCTGGCGGCCGAAATCGGCTACCCGCTCGTCGTGCGTCCGTCGTACGTGCTGGGCGGCCGCGCGATGGAAATCGTCCACGAGCCGCGCGACCTCGAGCGCTACATGCGCGAGGCCGTGAAGGTGTCGAACGATTCGCCGGTGCTGCTCGACCGCTTCCTGAACGACGCGATCGAATGCGACGTCGACTGCATCTGCGACGGCGAATCGGTGTTCATCGGCGGCGTGATGGAGCACATCGAGCAGGCGGGCGTCCACTCGGGCGACTCGGCATGCTCGCTGCCGCCGTACTCGCTGTCGAAGGAAACCGTGGCCGAGCTGAAGCGCCAGACGGGTGCGATGGCGAAGGCGCTGAACGTGGTCGGCCTGATGAACGTGCAGTTCGCGATCCAGCAGGTGCCGCAGGCGGACGGTTCGAAGCAGGACATCATCTACGTGCTCGAAGTGAACCCGCGCGCGTCGCGCACGGTGCCGTACGTGTCGAAGGCGACCAGCCTGCCGCTCGCGAAGATCGCGGCGCGCGCGATGGTCGGCCAGAAGCTCGCGCAGCAGGGCGTGACGAAGGAAGTCGAGCCGCCGTACTTCAGCGTGAAGGAAGCGGTGTTCCCGTTCGTCAAGTTCCCGACCGTCGATCCGGTCCTCGGGCCTGAAATGCGTTCGACCGGCGAAGTGATGGGCGTCGGCCAGACCTTCGGCGAAGCGCTGTTCAAGTCGCAGCTCGCGGCCGGTTCGCGCCTGCCGGAGTCGGGCACGGTGCTGCTCACCGTGATGGATGCCGACAAGCCGAAGGCGGTCGAAGTCGCGCGCATGCTGCACGACCTCGGCTACCCGATCGTCGCGACCAAGGGCACGGCTGCCGCGATCGAAGCGGCCGGCGTGCCGGTGAAGGTCGTGAACAAGGTGAAGGACGGCCGTCCGCACATCGTCGACATGATCAAGAACGGCGAGATCGCACTCGTGTTCACGACGGTCGACGAGACGCGCCAGGCGATCGCCGATTCGCGTTCGATCCGCATGAGCGCACAGGCGCACAAGGTCACGTACTACACGACGATGTCCGGCGCGCGCGCGGCCGTCGAAGGCCTGCGCTACCTGAAGGATCTGGAAGTCTATGATTTACAAGGTCTTCACGCTCGCCTAAACTAAGCAGTCAGTTACCTGTCGAAGCAACACGTGCCGCGATTAAGCGGTGTTTCCGGTTCACCGGAAATACGTTTAATCGCGGTGATTTTTTTTATAGCCGTTTTTAGCGATTGAGCCGTTTATGAGCACCATTCCGTTGACAAAGCGTGGCGCAGAGCAACTGCGCGATGAATTGCAGCGCCTCAAGTCCGTCGAGCGGCCGGCCGTGATCAACGCGATCGCGGAGGCTCGCGCACAGGGCGATCTGTCCGAAAACGCCGAATACGACGCTGCGAAAGAAAAACAGGGCTTCATCGAGGGTCGCATCGCGGAAATCGAATCGAAGCTGTCGGCCGCGCAGGTCATCGATCCCACCGTGCTCGACGCCGAAGGCCGCGTGGTCTTCGCATCGACGGTCGAACTCGAGGATCTCGAGTCCGGCGACACCGTCAAGTACCAGATCGTCGGCGACGACGAAGCCGATATCGATCACGGCCTGATCTCGGTCAGCTCGCCGATCGCGCGCGCGCTGATCGGCAAGTCCGAAGGCGACGTCGCGGCCGTGCAGGCGCCGAGCGGCGTGCGCGAGTACGAAATCATCTCGGTCAGCTATATCTGAAGCGGGGCGACGTGATGCCGCATCGCGTGTTCCGCCTGCTGTCGGCCGTGTGGGTAGGCAGCCTGCTGACGATCGGGTATGCGGTCGCGCCCGTGCTGTTCCGGACGCTGGAGCGGATGACGGCCGGCTCGGTCGCCGCCCAGCTGTTCCGCATCGAGGCGATCCTCGGTGTCGTATGCGGCGTGCTGCTGCTCGCGCTGTCGAACCAGCAGGTGCGGCGCGGCAGCGGCGATTATCGTCGCGTGCGCTGGATCGTCGCGGCGATGGTCGCGTGCGTGCTGGTCGGGTATTTTGCGTTGCAGCCGTTCATGAACGCGCTGCGGGTGGCCGCGATGGAGGCGGGCACCGATATCGCGAACTCGCCGTATGCGAGCCGCTTCGGGATGCTGCACGGCGTCTCGAGCCTGTTCTATCTCGTCGAGAGCGTGCTGGGGCTGATGCTGATCTGGCGTCTGCCGGCGCAAGACGCCTGAATGGCCTGAGCGCCGCGCGGGCAACGCGGCACGGGGTGCCCCGTGCCGCGCGGCGGGATTACTTGCCCTGGTGCGGCCGCTTCGTGCTGGCCTGACGCTTTTTCGCGCGCTTCACCGTGCCGCCTGCCGTCACGCGCTCGTTGCCGCGCACCGTGACCTTCACCGGCCGCGGACGGCGCACCGGGCTCGCGTTCGGCGACACCTTGACGACCTTGACGGTGCGCGGTGCACGGCCTTTCTTGTCGTCGACGGCTTCGGCCGCGCTCGGCAGCGCGCCGGCACGACGGCCGCGGGCCGGGGCCGTCACGGCAGCCTCGGGCTTCCAGATCACCAGCAGCTTGCCGATGTGCTGGATCGGCGCCGCGTTCAGGCGGTCGCAGATCTCGTCGTAAATGGCGACGCGCTCGTCGCGCTCGTCACCGAACACACGGATCTTGATCAACTGGTGCGCAGCGAGGTGCACCTTGATTTCCTTCAGCACGGCGTCGGTGAGCCCTTCGGCGCCGATCAGCACGACGGGCTTGAGCGCATGGGCCTGGGAGCGCAGCGCGGAGCGCTCGGCGGGGGAAAGCGAAAGGGCGGGCATGGAAATGTCGAAATCTAAATAGGGGCGCGCTGCGTCAGAAGCGAATCGCGGGAAGTTACCGCATCAGCCGCGCGCCGAAACCACGTAAAATCGCGGCTTGGGCCCGGAAGGGGCCGCAGCCGCGCGAAGAAGACGCGTATTATCCGCCAAAAGCACGGCTTCACGAAGCAAATAGCAGCAATCTCTCTCTCGAATGGCAAAAAACCGCTTTAACCAGCACTGGCTGCACGACCACATCAACGACCCGTACGTCAAAATGGCGCAGCGGGAGGGCTATCGCGCGCGCGCCGCGTACAAGCTGAAGGAAATCGACGAGCAGGACAAGCTGATCCGTCCGGGCCAGGTGATCGTCGACCTCGGCGCGACGCCGGGCAGCTGGAGCCAGTATGCCCGCAACAAGCTCGCGCAGGGCAAGAAGCGCGACGCGGAGCGCGAAGGCGGCATCGACGGCACGATCGTGGCGCTCGACATCCTGCCGATGGAGCCGATCGCCGACGTCCACTTCCTGCAGGGCGATTTCCGCGAGGACGACGTCCTCCACCGGCTCGAAGAAGTGCTCGAAGGTCGCTCGGTGGACCTTGTTATTTCCGACATGGCCCCCAACCTCTCCGGCGTGGCCTCGGCGGACGCGGCGCGCATCGAGCATCTGTGCGATCTGGCGCTCGAATTCGCGCAGAATCATCTGAAGCCGGACGGTGCGCTGCTCGTGAAGTGCTTTCACGGCAGCGGCTACAGCCAGATCGTCGAAAAGTTCAAACAGCAGTTTAAGACTGTCGCGCCGCGCAAGCCGAAGGCGTCCCGCGACAAATCGTCCGAAACGTTCATTTTGGGTCGGCATCTGAAGCATCCGCGCTGACGCGCAGCGGCGTGCCGCAAACGGGCTCCGGCCCTTGCCAGACAAGCGAAGCGCTATCGCGGCGGTTGTCAATCCTTATGGCAGGGGTGGTCGGACTGGATTAGAATGACCGAGGAGCGCCGCAAGGAAAATGTAGGCGCTCGTCTACGAGTGAAGGAGTGGTGCTTTGAACAACAATATGTTTTCGAAGGCAGCAGTGTGGCTGGTGATCGCACTGGTGCTGTTTACGGTGTTCAAGCAGTTCGACAAGCCCCGCGTCCAGGAAGGTGTGTCCTATTCGCAGTTCATGGACGACGCCAAGAACGGCAAGGTCAAGAACGTCATCGTTCAGGGGCGCAACCTCACCGTCACTCCGGCTGATGGCCAGAAATACCAGATCGTGTCGCCCGGCGACATCTGGATGGTCGGCGATCTGATGAAGTACGGCGTGCAGGTCAGCGGCAAGGCCGACGACGAGCCGAACGCGCTGATGTCCGCGCTGTACTACCTCGGGCCGACGATCCTGATCATCGTGTTCTGGTTCTACATGATGAGGCAGATGCAGGGAGGCGGCAAAGGCGGCGCATTCTCGTTCGGGAAATCGCGCGCGCGGCTGATCGACGAGAACAACAACGCGGTGAACTTCTCCGACGTCGCGGGCTGCGACGAAGCGAAGGAGGAAGTGTCCGAGCTCGTCGACTTCCTGCGCGACCCGCAGAAATTCCAGAAGCTGGGCGGTCGCATTCCGCGCGGCGTGCTGCTCGTCGGCCCTCCGGGTACCGGCAAGACGCTGCTGGCCCGCGCGATCGCCGGTGAAGCGAAGGTGCCGTTCTTCAGCATCTCGGGTTCCGACTTCGTCGAAATGTTCGTCGGCGTCGGCGCGGCCCGTGTGCGCGATATGTTCGAGCAGGCGAAGAAGCACGCGCCGTGCATCGTGTTCATCGACGAAATCGACGCGGTCGGCCGTCATCGCGGCGCCGGCATGGGCGGCGGCAACGACGAGCGCGAGCAGACGCTGAACCAGATGCTGGTCGAGATGGACGGCTTCGAAGCGAACTCGGGCGTGATCGTGATCGCCGCGACCAACCGTTCCGACGTGCTCGACAAGGCGCTGCTGCGTCCGGGTCGTTTCGACCGCCAGGTCTATGTCGGCCTGCCGGACATCCGCGGCCGCGAGCAGATCATGCGCGTGCACCTGCGCAAGGTGCCGATCGCGAACGACGTCGACGCAGCGGTCATCGCGCGCGGCACGCCGGGCTTCTCGGGCGCCGATCTCGCGAACCTCGTGAACGAAGCGGCGCTGTTCGCCGCCCGCCGCGGCAAGCGCATCGTCGAGATGCAGGATTTCGAGGACGCGAAGGACAAGATCTTCATGGGTCCGGAGCGCAAGTCGGCGGTGATTCGCGAGGAAGCGAAGCGCGCCACGGCTTACCACGAGTCGGGCCACGCGGTGATCGCGAAGCTGCTGCCGAAGGCCGATCCGGTACACAAGGTCACGATCATCCCGCGCGGTCGCGCGCTGGGCGTCACGTGGCAGCTGCCGGAGCACGACAACGAGACGTATTCGAAGGATTACCTGCTCGACCGCCTGGCGATCCTGTTCGGCGGCCGCGTGGCCGAGGAGCTGTTCCTGAACCTGATCAGCACCGGCGCGTCGGACGACTTCAACAAGGCCACGCAGACGGCACGCGCGATGGTGGCCCGTTTCGGCATGACCGACGCGCTCGGGCCGATGGTCTACGTCGACGACGAGAGCGACAACGGCCCGTTCGGCCGAGGCTTCACGCGCACGATCTCGGAAGCGACGCAGCAGAAGGTCGACGGCGAAATCCGCCGCGTGCTCGACGAACAGTACGGCCTTGCACGCCGCCTGCTTGAAGAGAACCGCGACAAGGTGGAGGCAATGACGGCCGCGCTGATGGAGTGGGAAACGATCGACGCCGATCAGATCAACGACATCATGGAAGGGCGTCCGCCGCGCTCGCCGAAGAGTTCGCCGGCTGTCGGCGGCGATTCGTCGGGCGGCGGCACCACCGCCGAAGTGAAGCCCGGCAACGCGCCGGCGCCTGCTTCGCCGGCCTGACCTTCGCCGTAGCACCGTTCACGGGCTGGTGTGGCTTCACACCGGCCCGTTTTGCATTCATCAACGCCTCCCGCCCGTGCCCGATTCCGCTGTTTCAGCATCCATTCCCGCGCCGCTGCAGTGCGGCCGTTTCTCCCTGACGTTCGAGCGCCCGCTCGTGATGGGCATTCTGAACGCCACCCCCGATTCGTTCTCCGACGGCGGCCGCTTCCTCGCGCGCGACGATGCGCTGCGCCAGGCCGAGCGGATGATCGCCGAAGGCGTCGACCTGATCGACATCGGTGGCGAGTCGACGCGCCCCGGCGCGCCGCCCGTGCCGCTCGACGAGGAACTCGCGCGCGTGATCCCGCTGGTCGAAGCGTTGCGGCCGCTGAACGTGCCGCTGTCGATCGACACCTACAAGCCGGCCGTGATGCGCGCGGCGCTCGCTGCCGGCGCGGACCTGATCAACGACATCTGGGGTTTCCGTCAGCCGGGCGCGATCGATGCGGTGCGCAAGGGTAACAGCGGGCTGTGCGCGATGCACATGCTCGGCGAGCCGCAGACGATGCAGGTCGGCGAGCCCGATTACGGCGACGTCGTGAGCGACGTGCGCGATTTTCTCGCCGCGCGCGCGCAGGCGCTGCGCGACGCGGGTGTCGCGCCGGAACGGATCTGCGTCGATCCGGGCTTCGGGTTCGGCAAGGCGGTGGTCGACGACAACTACGCGCTGCTGGCCGCGTTGCCGGACACGGCGCCGGCGCGGCCCGACGGGCGCGCGTATCCGATTCTCGCGGGCATGTCGCGCAAGTCGATGCTCGGCGCGGTGATCGGCGGCAAGCCGCCGATGGAACGCGTCGCGGCGAGCGTGGCGGCCGCGTTGTGCGCGCTCGAGCGTGGAGCTGCGATCGTGCGCGTGCACGACGTCGCGGCGACGGTCGATGCGTTGAAGGTCTGGAACGCCGTGCGCGAAGCCGCGCGGCAACGATAAGTCAGAAATCAGAAAGACGAAGGAGGAAGGTTCGCCATGGGACGTCGATATTTCGGCACGGACGGCATTCGCGGCACGGTGGGCGAGGCGCCCATCACGCCTGATTTCGTGTTGCGTCTCGGCTATGCAGCCGGCAAGGTACTGGCCGGTGCGGCCGACGTCGCGGCCGGTGCACGGCCGACGGTACTGATCGGCAAGGACACGCGCGTGTCGGGCTACATGCTCGAGGCCGCGCTCGAGGCCGGCTTCTCGGCGGCCGGCGTCGACGTGATGCTGGCCGGCCCGATGCCGACGCCGGGCGTCGCGTATCTCACGCGCGCGCTGCGCCTGTCGGCCGGCGTCGTGATCAGCGCATCGCACAACCCGTACCAGGACAACGGGATCAAGTTCTTCTCCGCCGACGGCAACAAGCTGCCCGACGAAACGGAAGCCGAAATCGAGGCATGGCTCGACAAGCCGCTCGAATGCGCATCGTCGGACCGGCTCGGCAAGGCGCGCCGCCTCGACGATGCGGCCGGCCGCTACATCGAGTTCTGCAAGAGCACGTTCCCGGCCGCCTACGATCTGCGCGGGCTGAAGCTCGTGATCGATTGCGCGCACGGCGCCGCGTACCAGATCGCGCCGCACGTGTTCCACGAGCTCGGCGCGGACGTGATCCCGGTCGGCGTCGCGCCGAACGGCTTCAACATCAACGACGGGGTCGGCGCGACGGCGCCCGACGCGCTGATGCGCGCGGTGCGGGCGAACCATGCGGACCTCGGCATCGCGCTCGACGGCGATGCGGACCGCCTGCAGGTCGTCGATTCGACCGGCCGGCTGTACAACGGCGACGAGCTGCTCTACGTGCTCGTGAAGGACCGCATCGCGACCGTCGGCAAGGTCGACGGCGCAGTCGGCACGCTGATGACGAACCTCGCGGTCGAAGTCGCGCTGCAGCGTGAGGGCGTCGAGTTCGTGCGCGCGGCGGTCGGCGACCGCTATGTGCTCGAACAGTTGCGCGAGCGCGGCTGGCAGCTCGGCGCGGAAGGCTCGGGCCACATCCTGTCGCTCGACCGCCATTCGACCGGCGACGGCATCGTGTCGGCGCTGCTCGTGCTGGCCGCGCTCAAGCGCAGCGGCCGCACGCTTGCGCAGATGCTCGACGGCGTCACGCTGTTCCCGCAGAAGCTGATCAACGTGCGGATGAAACCGGGTGCCGACTGGAAGGGCAACGCATCGATTCGCGCGGCGATCGACGCGGCCGAAGGCGCGCTGGCCGGTCACGGCCGCGTGCTGATCCGCGCGTCGGGCACCGAGCCCGTGCTGCGCGTGATGGTCGAGGCCCGGCATGCGGCCGACGCGACGCGTCACGCGGAAGCGATCGCCGACGCGGTGCGAGCGGCGACGGCCTGAACCGGCTCGGCGACGGCGCGCGACGGTCCGGCCGTGTGCGCGCCGCCGCCCCGGTGATTCGACATGCGGCGCCTGCGGGCGCCGCAATTCGTCAGACGCAAAGGTTTGCGCTATTAAATAGAGGCCGCTTTCGACGCGGATTTCGTCTGATCAAATAAATCCTCCGTCCCTGAATCGGGACAGCCGCGGCAAGGGGCTTTCCGGCCCGCGCGCGCTGCGATACGATCCGCTCGCAACCCGCATCGGCGGGCGCGGATCTGCCTCTTCCCGACCGGCAATTCTTGCCGCTAATCCCGCCACGCCGCGCTTGTGCGGCTGCCCGAACCGGGCCCGCTACACCCTTTCAACCAGTCATGTTACTGTCACGCCAGTTTCATCGATTGTCACATTATCGTCATGAGGAGCCCCTAACCTTCGCGGTGCCGTAGTCATCCGCTCACACACTGGAGGTCTCATGAAATTGATGCAAACCGCGATTGCCGGCCTGGCTGGCGCGCTTTTCGCAGTCGCCGCGCAAGCTGCCGACATCACGGGCGCAGGCAGCACATTCGCGATGCCGATCTATACGAAATGGGCTGCGGACTACCAGCAGTCCGGCGGCGCGAAGGTGAACTACCAGGGTATCGGCTCGTCGGGCGGCCTGAAGCAGATCGTCGCGAAGACGGTCGATTTTGCCGGTTCGGACGCGCCGCTGAAGGATGAAGAGCTCGCGAAGGAAGGCCTGTTCCAGTTCCCGACGGTGGTCGGCGGCGTGGTGCCGGTGATCAACGTGCCGGGCGTGAAGGCCGGCGAACTGACGCTGTCGGGCCCGGTGCTCGGCGACATCTATCTCGGCAAGATCAAGAAGTGGAACGACCCGGCGATCGCCGCGCTGAACCCGAAGGTCAAGCTGCCGGATACGGACATCGCGGTCGTTCGCCGCGCTGACGGCTCGGGCACGAGCTTCATCTGGACGAACTACCTGTCGAAGGTCAACGACGAATGGAAGTCGAAGATCGGCGAAGGCACGACGGTCAACTGGCCGACGGGTACGGGCGGCAAGGGCAACGACGGCGTCGCGGCGTTCGTGCAGCGCCTGCCGGGCGCGATCGGCTACGTCGAGTGGGCGTACGCGAAGAAGAACAACATGATCTACACGGCCCTGAAGAACTCGACGGGCACGGTGGTCGAGCCGAAGACCGAAACGTTCAAGGCCGCTGCTGCAGGCGCGAACTGGTCGAAGTCGTTCTACCAGATCCTGACGAACCAGCCGGGCAAGGAAGCATGGCCGGTCGTCGGCGCGACGTTCGTGCTGCTGCACGCGAAGCAGGACAAGCCGGAGCAGGGCGCCGAAACGCTGAAGTTCTTCAGCTGGGCGTTCAAGAACGGCGAGAAGGCTGCCGACAGCCTCGACTACATCTCGCTGCCGGCATCGGTCGAGACGGAAATCCGCAAGCAGTGGAAGACGAAGGTGACGGACGCATCGGGCAAGCCGGTCGCCGCAGAGTAAGCCATCCAGCGGTTCGCTGCCCGGTCGTGCCGGCCGGGCAGTGTGTGCGGTAAGGCCGGGCGTTACGGCGCCCGGCGATCCAGAACAGGCGCCCATGTCTGATATTTCGTACACGTCCTCCCGGTCCGATGCCGCGCAGCAACGCGCGCCGAGCCGTCTCGGAGACGTTCTGTTCGGCGGCCTCGCACGGCTCGCCGCGATCGTGACCCTGCTGCTGCTGGGCGGGATCATCGTTTCCCTCATCATTGCGTCGCTGCCGACCATCCAGAAGTTCGGCCTCGGCTTCCTGTGGCAATCCGAGTGGGATCCGAACTCGGATGTCTACGGCGCAGTCGTGCCGATCTACGGCACGATCGTGACGTCGTTGATTGCACTCGTCATCGCGGTGCCGGTCAGCTTCGGCATCGCGCTGTTCCTCACCGAACTGTCGCCCGTGTGGCTGCGCCGCCCGCTCGGCATCGCGATCGAACTGCTCGCCGCGATTCCGTCGATCGTGTACGGCATGTGGGGCCTGCTCGTGTTCGCGCCGATCTTCGCCGAATACTTCCAGAAACCGATCGGCCGTCTCTTCAAGGACGTGTGGGTGCTCGGTCCGCTGACGGCCGGCGCGCCGATCGGCATCGGCATTCTCGCGGCCGGCGTGATCCTCGCGATCATGATCATCCCGTACATCGCATCGGTGATGCGCGACGTGTTCGAAGTCACGCCCGTGCTGCTGAAGGAATCGGCGTACGGGATCGGCTGCACGACGTGGGAAGTGATGTGGAAGGTCGTGCTGCCCTATACGAAGACCGGCGTGATCGGCGGCGTGATGCTCGGCCTCGGCCGCGCGCTCGGCGAAACGATGGCCGTGACCTTCGTGATCGGCAACACGAACCTGCTCGACAGCGTGTCGCTGTTCGCGCCGGGCAACAGCATCACGTCGGCGCTCGCGAACGAATTCGCGGAAGCGCAACCGGGCCTGCATACGTCCGCCCTGATGGAACTGGGCCTGATCCTGTTCGTGATCACGTTCATCGTGCTGTCCATCTCCAAACTGCTGCTGCTTCGTCTCGAGAAGGGAGAGGGCAAGAAATGAGCGAGCCCATCATGAATTTCCCGGGGCCGAACGGCGCCGCGCTCGACGCGATGCGCAACCGCCTGCAGCGCAAGCGCAAGGTGACCAACGCGATCGCGCTGACCGCGTCGCTCGCCGCGATGGCATTCGGCCTGCTGTGGCTCGTGTGGATTCTCTACACGACGGTGCATCTCGGTGTCGGCGGCCTGTCGCTGCAGCTGTTCACCGAATCGACGCCGGCACCGAACACCGAAGGCGGCGGCCTGGCGAACGCGATCGTCGGCAGCCTGCTGCTGTGCGGTTTCGGCACGCTGGTCGGCACGCCGATCGGCATCCTCGCGGGCGTCTATCTCGCCGAATACGGCCAGAAGAACCTGCTGGCGAGCACGATCCGCTTCATCAACGACATCCTGCTGTCGGCGCCGTCGATCGTGATCGGCCTGTTCGTGTACGCGATCGTCGTCGCGAAGTCGGGGCGCTTCTCGGGCTGGGCCGGCGTGATCGCGCTCGCGCTGCTGCAGATCCCGATCGTGATCCGCACGACCGAGAACATGCTGAAGCTCGTGCCGAACGCGCTGCGTGAGGCAGCCGTCGCGCTCGGCACGCCGAAGTGGCGCATGGTGCTGAAGATCACGCTGCGCGCGTCGGTCGGCGGGATCGTGACGGGCGTGCTGCTCGCGGTCGCGCGGATCGCCGGCGAAACGGCGCCGCTGCTGTTCACGGCCTTGTCGAACCAGTTCTTCTCGGTCGACATGAGCCAGCCGATGGCCAACCTGCCCGTCACGATCTACAAGTTCGCGATGAGCCCGTTCGCCGAATGGCAGTCGCTCGCATGGGCGGGCGTGTTCCTGATCACGCTCGGGGTGCTCGGACTCAACATCCTGGCGCGCTCGATCTTCTCGAAAAAGTAACGGCGGAGCAATCCGATGAATATGGCAGAAAGCCACCTGAATCCCGTCGAGCGCACCGCTGCGCCCGCCGGCACGCACGATGCGTCGCATGGCCGTCCGCTGGCGCCGCTGAACGCGAAGATCGAGGTCAACAACCTCAACTTCTTCTACAACAAGTTCCACGCGCTGAAGAACATCAACCTGCGCATTCCCGAAGGGAAGGTGACGGCGTTCATCGGCCCGTCGGGCTGCGGCAAGTCGACGCTCTTGCGCACGTTCAACAAGATGTTCGCGCTCTATCCGGAGCAGCGCGCCGAAGGCGAAATCCTGATGGACGGCGAGAACCTGCTGACCACCAAGCGCGACATCTCGCTGTTGCGTGCGCGGATCGGCATGGTGTTCCAGAAGCCGACCCCGTTCCCGATGTCGATCTACGACAACATCGCGTTCGGCGTGAAGATGTTCGAAAAGCTCACGCGCTCGGAGATGGACGATCGTGTCGAGTGGGCGCTGACGAAGGCCGCGCTGTGGAACGAAGTGAAGGACAAGCTGAACCAGAGCGGCTACGGTCTGTCGGGCGGCCAGCAGCAGCGTCTGTGCATCGCGCGCGGCATCGCGATCCGTCCGGAAGTGCTGCTGCTCGACGAGCCGTGCTCGGCGCTCGACCCGATCTCGACGGGCCGCATCGAGGAACTGATCGCGGAGCTGAAGAGCGACTACACGGTCGTGATCGTCACGCACAACATGCAGCAGGCCGCGCGCTGCTCGGACTTCACGGCCTACATGTACCTGGGCGAGTTGATCGAATTCGGCGAAACCGAAAAGATCTTCATCAAGCCGGTGCGCAAGGAAACGGAAGACTACATCACCGGCCGTTTCGGCTGATGACGGAGAACCACAACCATGTCGGATAAACATCTGTCGAGCCAGTTCGACGCGGACCTGAATGCCGTGTCGTCGAAAGTGCTGGAAATGGGCGGGCTCGTCGAGTCGCAGATCGTCGGCGCGATGCATGCGCTGAACGAATTCGACCGCGATGCGGCCGAGAAGGTGATCGCGGCCGAGGAAACGCTGAACGCGATGGAAGTCGACATCGACCAGGAGTGCGGCAACATCATCGCGCGGAGGCAGCCGGCCGCGCGCGACCTGCGTCTTCTGATGTCGATTTCGAAAACGATTACGAACCTCGAGCGCGCCGGCGACGAGGCCGAGAAGATCGCGAAGCGCGTGCGCCGCCTGATCGAAGAACCGGCCGCGCGTGCGGTGAACATCGCCGAGATCAAGGTGTCGGGCGAGATGGCCGTGACGATCCTGCGCCGCGCGCTCGACGCGTTCGCGCGCCTCGATACGGTGGCGGCCGCGCAGATCGTCAAGGACGACAAGGAAATCGACCTCGAATTCCGCGCGTTCGTGCGCAAGCTCGTGTCGTACATGCAGGAAGATCCGCGCACGATCTCGGTCGGCCTCGAGTATCTGTTCATCGCGAAGGCGATCGAACGGATCGGCGACCACGCGAAGAACATCGCCGAATTCATCATCTACATCGTGAAGGGCACCGACGTGCGGCACCAGCCGCGCGACACGCTCGATCGCGAAGCCAACAGTTAATCGACTCCGTATAGGAAGAACAGAGGTGCCGATGCCCAGCAACATTCTCGTCGTCGAAGATGAGCCAGCGATTTCCGAACTGATCTCGGTGAATCTCCAGCATGCCGGTCACTGCCCGATCCGCGCGTACAACGCGGAGCAGGCGCAGAACCTGATCAGCGACGTGCTGCCCGATCTCGTGCTGCTCGACTGGATGCTGCCGGGCAAGTCCGGCATCGCGTTCGCGCGCGACCTGCGCAACAACGAACGGACCAAGCACATCCCGATCATCATGCTGACCGCGCGCGGCGACGAGCAGGACAAGGTGCTCGGCCTCGAGATCGGCGCGGACGACTACGTGACGAAGCCGTTCTCGCCGAAGGAGCTGATGGCGCGCATCAAGGCCGTGCTGCGCCGCCGCGCGCCGCAGCTGACCGAGGACGTCGTGTCGATCAACGGGCTGCGCCTCGATCCGGCCACGCATCGGGTCGCCGCGCACGGCGACGGCAGCGAGATCAAGCTCGATCTCGGCCCGACCGAATTCCGCCTGCTGCATTTCTTCATGACGCATCCGGAGCGCGTGCACAGCCGCACGCAACTGCTCGACCAGGTCTGGGGCGATCATGTGTTCGTCGAGGAACGCACCGTCGACGTCCATATCAAACGATTGCGCGCGGCCTTGAAACCGGCCGGCTGCGATGCGATGATCGAGACCGTGCGCGGCAGCGGCTACCGGCTCGCCAAGCACGCGTAACGTATCCGGGCATGCCGTGTGCCGCGGCATGCCGTTCATTCTTTCGGACGCTGAATCATGAACATCATCTGGGCGCGCTTTCTGGTGTCGCTCGTGCTGCTCGTGCTGATCAGCGTATTGGTCGGCGTATTCGCCGGCCCGACCGCGGCCCTCGGGTTCGCGGTCGTGATGCTGGTCGCGCAGGGCTTCTTCAGCACCTTCCATACGCAACGCCTGTGGCGTCTGCTCGATGCGCCCGTCTACGGCGAGGTGCCGAGCGCACCGGGCATCTGGGGCGAAATCTACTACCGGCTGCACAAGCTCGCGAAGCAGTGGCATGCGCAGGTGCGCCAGGTCGAGCAGCAGCATTCGCGCTTCATCCAGGCGATCCAGGCGTCGCCGAACGGCGTCGCGATGCTCGACGACCATGACCAGATCGAGTGGTGCAACGCGATCGCCGAGGTGCACTTCGGCCTCGATGCGAAGCGCGACCTGCGCCAGCACATCACGAACCTGGTGCGTCATCCGGAGTTCGTCCGTTACCTGAACGCGCAGCATTACGACGAGACGCTCGTGATGCGCGGGATGGGCGACTCGCGGCAGAACGTGCTGGAAGTGCAGGTGTTCCCGTACGGCGAGAACCGCAAGCTGCTGCTCACGCAGGACATCACGGAGCTCGAGCGGACCGACGCGATGCGGCGCGACTTCGTCGCGAACGTGTCGCACGAACTGAAGACGCCGCTCACCGTGCTGTCGGGCTTCCTCGAGACGATGCGCGAACTGCCGCTGAACGAGGAAGATCGCGCGCGCTATCTCGAGATGATGGAGCAGCAGGCGTCGCGGATGCGGCACATCGTCACCGACCTGCTGGTGCTCGCGAAGCTCGAGGGCGAAAGCAAGCCGCCGATGGATCACGCGATCGACATGCGTGCCGTGTTCGACCATCTGAAGGAAGATGCGCAGACGCTGTCGAACGGGCATCACGAGATCGCGTTCGCGATCGACGAGACGCTCGGCGTGACGGGCGCGCAGACCGAAGTGTTCAGTGCGTTCGCGAATCTCGTGACCAACGCGATCCGCTATACGCCGGACGGCGGCAAGATTTTCGTGTCGTGGCGGCGCGAGGGCGCGCAGGGCGTGTTCTCCGTCACCGACAGCGGCTTCGGCATTCCGGCCGCCGACCTGCCGCGGCTGACCGAACGCTTCTACCGTGTCGACCGCAGCCGCTCGCGCGATACGGGCGGCACGGGGCTCGGCCTCGCGATCGTCAAGCACGTGCTGCAGCGGCACGACTCGCACCTGTACGTGCAGAGCGAGGAAGGGCGCGGCAGCACGTTCACCGCGCGCTTCCCGGGCTCGCGGATCATCGCGATCCGGCCGGCCGCGTTCGAGGCGTGAGCGCGTCACGCGAAGCGGTGCCTCACGTCGGCACCCCGGCGGAATGAAAAAAGCACAGCCCTCGGACTGTGCTTTTTTGCTTGTTACGCGGCACGCGAAACCGCGCGCCGTATGTCTACGAACAGAACTTCGCGAGCAGCCCGAGTTGCGCATTGCGGATCGTCTTGCCCGCGCGCCGCCGGCGGTAGTGGCCGTCGCTGAGCATCTGCCAGGCCGACTGGTTGTCGCCGAGACAGACCGACAGCCCTTCGGCGATCACGCGGCGCTTCAGCTTGCGCTCGCGGATCGGGAACGCGACTTCGACGCGGCGGAACAGGTTGCGGTCCATCCAGTCGGCGCTCGACAGATACACGTCCTCGGCGCCGCCCGCGTGGAAATAGTAGATGCGGTGGTGTTCGAGGAAGCGCCCGACGATCGAGCGCACGGTGATGTTGTCCGACAGCCCCGGCACGCCGGGCTTCAGCGCGCACACGCCGCGCACGATCAGGTCGACCTTCACGCCGGCCTGCGACGCTTCGTACAGCGCGGCGATCACCGACGGCTCCAGCAGCGCGTTCATCTTCGCGACCACGCGCGCGCGCTTGCCGGCGCGTGCATTGTCGATCTCCGCGCGGATCGATTCGATGATGCGCGGATGCAGCGTGAACGGCGACTGCCACAGCTCGTGCAGCGTGAGCTCGCCGCCGATCCCGGTCAGCTGCTGGAACACGTGATGGACGTCCTCGCAGATCTTCTGGTCGGCCGTCATCAGCCCGAAGTCGGTGTAGAGGCGGGCGGTGCGCGGGTGATAGTTGCCGGTGCCGAGGTGCACGTAGCGGCGCAGCGACGCCTTGCCGTTCTGCACGACGCGCCGCACGATCAGCATCATCTTCGCGTGGCACTTGTGGCCGACCACGCCGTACACGACGTGCGCGCCGACGGCTTCGAGCTGCGACGCCCAGTTGATGTTGGTTTCCTCGTCGAAGCGCGCGAGCAGCTCGACGACGACGGTCACTTCCTTGCCGTTGCGCGCGGCTTCCATCAGCGCGTCCATCAGCGGCGAATCGGTGCCGGTGCGATAGATCGTCTGCTTGATCGCGACGACGCTCGGGTCCTTCGCGGCCTGCTGCAGCAGTTCGAGCACCGGCTGGAAGCTCTCGTACGGGTGATGCAGCAGGATGTCGCCGTCGTCGATCGCGTCGAACATCGTCGGCGCGTTCGCGATCGCGGGCGGGATCGATGCGGTGAACGGCGCGAACTTCAGGTCGGGTCGATCGACGAGATCGGGGATCTGCATCAGCCGCACGAGGTTCACGGAGCCGGACACGCGGTAGCAGTCCTTCTCGCCGAGCAGGCTTTCCTCGAGCAGGCGTCGCACGATATGCGTGGGCGTATCGGCCGACACTTCGAGCCGTACCGCATTGCCGAGGTGGCGCGCGGGCAGTTCGCCCTGCAGCGCGACGCGCAGGTTGGTGATTTCGTCCTCGTCGACGAACAGCTCGCTGTTGCGCGTGATGCGGAACTGGTTGCAGCTCTTCACGACCAGTTGCGGGAACAGTTCGCCGACGAAGCGTTGCATGAACGAGCTGAGCAGCACGAAGCCGTGCTCGAAGCCCGACAGCGCCTGCGGCATGCGCACGACGCGCGGCAGCGCGCGCGGCGCCTGCACGATGCCCATCACCGCCTGGCGGCCGAACGCGTCGCGGCCTTCGAGCTCGACGACGAAGTTCAGGCTCTTGTTCAGCACGCGCGGGAACGGATGCGCGGGATCGAGGCCGATCGGCGTCAGCACCGGCAGCAGTTCGTCGAGGAAGTAGCGACGCGCCCATTCGAGCTGCTCGTCGTTCCACGAGTCGCTCGCGTGGAAGTAGATGCCTTCTTGTTCGAGCGCGGGGAGCACGGTTTCGTGCAGCATCGTGTACTGGCGGTGCACGAGCCGCTGCGCGCGCTCGACGACGAGATCGTAAGCGTGCTGCAGCGACATGCCGTCGGGCGTCAGGGCGCCCGGGTTGTCGCGGATCTGTTCCTGGAGGCCGGCCATCCGGACTTCGAAGAACTCGTCGAGGTTGCTGCTGGTGATGCAGATGAAGCGCAGTCGCTCGAGCAACGGAATGTGCGGGTCGGCTGCCTGGGCCAGCACGCGCTCGTTGAAGCCGAGGATGCCGAGTTCACGATTGAGAAGCGGATAGCGGACGGACATCGGCAGAGTAGGGGGTGATTCGGGCGATGATTCGAAAGGACGCTCGGAAACTCTCACGGTACGATGACGTGCTGATGACAATAATGTATTTATATCGGGAAATTCTACGCTTGAACCGATTCGTCTCATAAATGTTTCGGCCATATACTTTCTACCCGAGTACATGCCCGTGAAGCGTGGCAATGGCAAGCGTTCCACGCTTAAAATATCGCCTTTGATTGATCGTCCAGCGAGGCCGGAGCGGCTGCCGCGGGCGAACGCGCACGGAGCCCCCTTCTGATGGTTACATCCCCCCACTTGCTGGCTGCCGTGGATCTCGGCTCGAACAGCTTCCGGCTGATCGTCGGGCGCGTCGAGGAAACGCCGGCGGGCAGCCAGATCTATCCCGTCGATGCGCTGCGCGAGCCGGTTCGACTGGCCGCGGGGCTGTCGAGCGACAAGATGCTCGATCGCGCGTCGCAGGAACGTGGCTGGGAGGCGCTCAAGCGGTTCGGCGAGCGCCTGCGCGATTTCCATCCCGATCATGTGCGCGCGGTGGCGACCAACACGCTGCGCGTCGCGAAGAACGCGGGCGAATTCCTCGGCGAAGCCGAAGCGGCGCTCGGTTTTCCGATAGAAGTGATCGCGGGTCGCGAAGAGGCGCGCCTGATCTATGCGGGTGCCGCGCATTCGGTGCCGGCGAGCGCGGGCAAGCGGCTCGTCGTCGACATCGGCGGCGGCTCGACCGAATTCATCATCGGCTCGCACTACACGCCGCTCGTGATGGAGAGCCTCTACATCGGCTGCGTGAGCCATAGCCGGGCGTTCTTCCCGGCCGGCAACGTCGACGAATACACGATGCGGCAGGCCGAACTCGCGGCCAAGCGCGAGATCCAGATCATTTCCAGCGAGTACAAGAAGGCCGGATGGGACCAGGCGATCGGTTCGTCGGGCACCGCGCGTGCGCTCGCGGAGCTCGTCGAGGCGAACGGCTTCAACGACGCCGGCATCACGCACGGCATTTCGCGCGGCGGGCTCGAACGCCTGAAGCGCGCGCTGATCAAGGCCGAGAACGTGAACCGGCTGAAGCTGATCGCGCTGAAGCCCGATCGCGTGCCGGTGCTTGCCGGCGGCCTCGCGATCATGCTCGCGGTATTCGAGGAACTGGGTGTCGACTACGTCGACACCACCGACGGCGCGCTGCGTCTCGGCGTGCTGTACGACCTGCTCGGCCGGGCCCAGCACGAGGACATGCGTGCGGTGACCGTCGAGGGTTTCACGCGCCGCTACGGCGTCGATCGCGCGCAGGCCGAGCGGATCGCCGCACTGGCGGTGCGGTTCTACGACGAGCTCGAGGCGTCCGACGACGAAGAAGCGCGCGAGGAAGGCCGGATGTTCCTCGGCTGGGCCGCCGCGCTGCACGAGATCGGCCTGTCGATCTCGCACAGCTCGTATCACAAGCATTCCGCGTATATCGCCAGCAACGCCGACATGCCGGGCTTCTCGCGCACCGACCAGGCGCGCCTTGCCGCGCTTGTGCTCGGGCATGCGGGCAAGCTCGGCAAGCTGTCGCAGGCGCGCGACGTCGAATGGCCGCTGCTGTTTTGCCTGCGGCTCGCCGCGCTGCTGTGCCGGCGCCGGACCGATGCCGGGCTGCCGGACATTTCCGTGTCGCAGATGAAGAAGGGCGGGTATGAAGTGCGCCTGCCGAGCGCATGGGTCGAGCAGAACCCGTTGACCGACTACAGCCTCAGCCAGGAAGCGGCCGAGTGGGAGAAGGTCGGGATTCCGTATCGCGTGGTTTATACGGGCGCGTAACGAGACGCTACCGAGGGCGCGGAGCCCTCGCGCCGCTTGCCTCGCGGCGTGCTCAGTCGGAGCATACGATCGCGGTCAGGAACGGGAACGCCTGCTTGACGGTGGCGTCGCTGCCGGCATTGCGAACGGCCTGTTCGACTGCACTCTTCGTGCCGCGTACCACGACGCCGTACGCCCATTTGCCGATCGGCGTGCCGTCGCCCGGCTGGAAGATCGGATCGTTCGCCTGGTAGCCGAGCACGACGTAGACGCCGAAGCCGTAGGCGGTCAGCGGATGGTTCGTGCGGAACGCGTTCACCGAATTCGCTTCGACGTGCATCGGCTCTGACTGGATGTCGCCGGCCGCGAGCAGCGGCGCGACGAACTTGTGGCCGTTCGAATGGCAGTCGAGCGCGTCGTCGAGCGACTTGGCCGACGCGGCGCCGGACGCGCCGAGGGTGCCGAATGCGCCGATTGCGAGCAGCGCGCCGAGCAGGGCGGTCTTGAAAACTTGGTTTTTCATGCGCGGTTGCGGGTTGGGTCGCGGACATTATCGCGTGTTCCCGCAAGATTCGTGCGCGGGCTCTGCATGGGGCGGCAGCGGTTGAGAAGGCGCACGGCGGAGCAAACGAAAAAGGGCTGCAAGCGCGATGGCTTGCAACCCTTATCGTGTATCGTGGTCGGAGCGAAAGGATTCGAACCTTCGACCCTCTGATCCCAAATCAGATGCGCTACCAGGCTGCGCTACGCTCCGACGAGCCAAAGATTCTATCGTCTAATGGGTGGCCGGGTCAATCACGTTTTGCATACGGCGCACATCATCACGAACCGCTCACGATTGGCGACAATTCGAAGTGTGATCGTCCGGCCCGCGGGTGGTCGGCCGAACCATTCGTCGAAGCATGGAAGGAGACATCATGATGAACCTGATCCTGTGGCGCCACGCCGAAGCCGAAGACTACGCGGCAAACGACCTCGCACGCCAGTTGACGGCCCGCGGGCGCAAGGAAGCGCAGGCCATGGCCAAATGGCTGCGCAGCCGGCTCGAGTCGAACAGCGTGATCCTCGCGAGCCCGGCGGCGCGCACCGTGCAGACGGTCGAGGCGCTGACCGACCAGTACCGGACCGTCGATGCGCTCGCGCCGGGCGGTAGCGTCGACGACGTGCTGGCCGCCGCCGGCTGGCCGGACGGCATCGCGCCGACGGTCGTGATCGTCGGACACCAGCCGACGCTCGGCAGCGTCGCGGCGCAATTGATGGCCGGCAACGACGACAGCTGGAGCATCAAGAAGGGCGGCATCGTGTGGCTCACGAGCCGCACGCGCGACGGCAACCATCAGGCCGTACTGCGCGCGGTACTGACGCCGGAGCTGGCCTGAAGGGGTTTGCGGGCTTTGATCATACGGTTTCGCAAGCTTTCTGCTAAAGTCAATTCGGCGACACGTCATTGAAAGGACACGGTCGTGCCACAGAACGGTAACGACCGGTTACTACATTGGCTGGCATGTCGTCCTATTCCTTACGATCAGGAAAGCCTAATGCGAGAACTGCCGACGCCTACGCTCCCTTTTGCCTCGCTTCCCCTCGACACGACGCGGCGCCACCTGCCGCGCGCTGCTGAAACCGTCACATCCGAGTACCGTCTGCGTGCCGCCTGGGCGCGCACGGAAGACGAACTGCGCGAGGCCCAACGCCTGCGCTACACCGTGTTCGCCGAAGAGATGGGCGCGCAGGTCAGCGGTCCGTCCGGTCTCGACGTCGATCCGTTCGATGCCTACTGCGACCATCTGCTGGTGCGCGATCTCGACACGCTGAAGGTGGTCGGTACGTACCGCGTGCTGCCGCCGCACGAGGCCGCTCGGGTCGGCCGCCTGTATGCCGAGGGCGAATTCGACCTGTCGCGCCTCACGCACCTGCGCGGCAAGATGGTCGAGGTCGGCCGCTCGTGCGTGCACAGCGACTACCGCAGCGGCGCCGTCATCATGGCGCTGTGGGGCGGTCTCGGCGCATACATGATGCAAAACGGCTACGAGACGATGCTCGGCTGCGCGAGCGTATCGATGGCCGACGGCGGCCATTACGCGGCGAACCTGTATCAGTCGCTGCCGGCGAACGCGCTGACGGCGCCGGAATACCGTGCGTTCCCGCATACGGCGCTGCCGGTCGACGAACTGCAGACGGGCACCGTCGTCGCGCCGCCGCCGCTGATCAAGGGCTATCTGCGTCTCGGCGCGAAGATTTGCGGCGCGCCGGCGTGGGATCCCGATTTCAACTGCGCGGACTTCCTCACGCTGTTCCGGCTGTCGGACATCAACGCCCGCTACGCCCGGCACTTCCTGGGCTGAGCCATCCCGATCGCGGCGCGCTGCTCCAGGCGCGCGCAAGCGAACGCCGTCGCGCGGCAGGTTGTCGCGCGATGGCGTTCGACCATTCCGAGGATGTTGTCTTATCAGACCCTGTTAATTCGAGCGATATGCGCCGACCACCGTGCGGGTGGGTGCACGTTCGGAGCGGGCCCCGCGCGCGGCGGCCCGGACGACACGGCGGGCTTGCCTAGTGCTTGCGCCGCCAGTCGAGCAGATGGTGTTCGGCCATCCAGTGATGGATCATCCCTTCGCCGCCATGGTTGCGCTTGTATTCGCGCGACTCGAAATAGGACAGGGCGACGAGCACCATCAGGCCGATGAACAGGCCGATCAGGCCGGCAATCTCTTCAGACGACATGGCTGCCTCCTTTCAACGGCACAGCGCCATGGATTCATATTAGGACACGCGCGGGACGATCCCTAACCCGGAATTCCGCTAGACTCGGCGCGGTCCTGGCGCGCGATGGGCGCGCCGTTTTACGGAGCCTTCCCGATGACCCGTTTCATGCTGGCCGTGCTGGCCGCGTCCATTCTTGCCGGCTGTGCCAGCGATCCCCGCCAGGCCCGTCGCGGCCACCCGCCACAAGATCCGGCCGATTACCACGGTGTGCCGACCGACATGACGCCGCCGTCGATGCTCGGCGAGCCGGCGCCGTCGGCACCCGCAGCCGTGCAGTGACGATGGCGGCAGGCCTTCGCGGCCGTCAGGTGCCGGCCGCGGCTGCGTCGGCGCCGATTCGCCGCGTCAGCGCCGGCAGGTAGCGCGCGAGCGTCGCGCCGCGCGCGACCATGAACAGCAGCAGCGCGAACCACAGCCCGTGATTGCCGAACGGGCCGACGGCCGCCAGCGTCGCGGCGATGAAGATCGCGAACGACGCGACCATCGCACGCATCAGCGATTGCGTCTGCGTCGCGCCGATGAACACGCCGTCGAGCAGGAATCCCCACACGGACACGATCGGCGAGACTGCCGCCCAGGGCAGGTAGCGCAGCGCGACCGCGCGGATTTCGGCCTGGTCGGTCAGCCGCGCGACGATCCAGCCGCCCGCGACCCAGTAGACGAGCGCGAACAGCAGCGCGCCGAGCGCGGACCACAGCAGCGTGACGCGCACGGCCTGCCGGAAGGCGGCGCGGTCGCGCGCGCCGGCGGCGGCGCCGACGAGCGCCTCGGCCGCATGCGCGAAACCGTCGAGTCCATAGGCCATGAAGGTCTGGAAATTCAGTAGCAGTGCGTTGGCCGCGAGCGTCGCGTCGCCCTGTCTGGCGCCGAGATGCGCGAACCAGCCGAACGCGCCGAGCAGGCACAGCGTGCGCAGGAAGATGTCGCGATTGAGCGCGATCAGCCGCTTGAGTGCCGTACGGTCCGCGAGCGCCCGCGCGGCCAGTGGCGCGAGGCCGCGCGGCCGCAGCCGCCACAGCATCCAGGCGCCGAGCGCGAAGCCGCATGCGTCGGCGGTCGCGGTCGCCGCACCGATTCCGGCGATGCCCCAGCCGAAGCCGTACACGTAGAGCAGCACGGCCCCGATATTCACCGCGTTGATGAAGACCTGCGCGACGAGCGCGAGCCGTACGCGTTGCACGCCGAGCAGGTAGCCGAGCACGACGTAGTTGGCGAGCGCGAACGGCGCGCTCCAGATCCGTGCGTGGCCATAGGCCAGCGCCGTCGTGCGCACGGCCTCGCTGCCGCCCAGCGCGGTCAGCGCGAACGACAGCAGCGGCACCTGCAGCGCGAGCACGGCGGTGCCGAGCGCGAACGCGACGATCAGCGCGCGCAGCACGTTCAGCCGGATGCCGGCGGCGTCGCCGGCGCCGTGCGCCTGCGCGACGAGGCCGGTCGTGCCCATGCGCAGGAAGCCGAAGCCCCAGAACACGAAATTGAAGAACAGCCCGCCGAGTGCGACGCCGCCGAGATACTGGGCGCCGTCGAGGTGGCCGGCGACGGCCGTGTCGACCGCGCCGAGGATCGGCTGGGTCAGGTTCGCGAGGACGATCGGGAAGGCGAGCGCAAGGACGCGCCGGTGCGAGACGGCGGCCGACCCGGTGCCGGCCCCGTGCGGTAATGCGGATTCGGACATGGCGAACGCGTCAGGCGCGTTCCTGCACGCAGACCCACGGCGACACGACGACCGCCCACAGCTCCGGATTGCGCGCCGCGAAGTCGGCGGCGGTTTCCGCCGGCATGCGTGCGACGAGGCCGGACGACAGCCAGCGCGTGACCTGTTGCGCGTCGTCGCCGGCGATCGCTTCCGCGACGCTCACGAGATCGAGATCGCGTGCAACCGATAGCAGCTTGCCCTGTGCGAAGAAGCGCTCGAGATCGCACCAGTCGATCTTGGCGGTTTCGCCGAGGAGTTTGGCGTAAAGCGGGCTGTGCGACGCGCCCGCGGCGGATTCGTGTTGGTCGGAGGACATCGGTTGTGTGCTGGAAAGACTGCGTGGCGCCACTATAAACCATCCGGGCGCGCGGCCGGCCGCCCGGTACGGCCACGACCGTATCAAGCGTCGCGCAACGCGCGCCGCACGATCTTGCCGGTCGGCGTCATCGGCAGGCCGTCGACGAACGCGATCGCGCGCGGGTACTCGTGCGCGGCCAGGCGCGTGCGCACGTGCGCCTGCAGCGCCTGCACGAGCGCATCGTCGCAGACGTGGCCGGGGTTCAGCACGACGAACGCCTTGACGATCTCGGTGCGCGTCGGGTCGGGCACGCCGACGACGGCCGCCATGCGTACCGCCGGATGCGTGAGCAGGCAGTCCTCGATCGGCCCCGGGCCGATCCGGTAGCCGGCGCTCGTGATCACGTCGTCGTCGCGGCCGACGAAGCGCACGAAGCCGTCGGCGTCGATCGTGCCGGTGTCGCCGGTGAGCAGGTAGTCGCCCGCGAACTTGTCGCGCGTGGCGGCGGGATTGCGCCAGTATTCGATAAACATCACCGGGTCGGGGCGGCGCACCGCGATGCGCCCCTCGACGCCGGGCGGCAGCGGCATGCCGTGCTCGTCGACGATCGCGACCACGTGGCCGGGCACGGCCTTGCCGATCGCACCGGGCTGCGCATCGAACAGCGCCGCGCACGACGACAGCACCATGTTGCATTCGGTCTGTCCGTAGAACTCGTTGATCGTCACGCCGAGCGCGTCGCGCCCCCAGGCCGTCAGCCCGGCGCCGAGGGATTCTCCACCGCTCGCGACCGATTTCAGCGCCAGCGCGTGGCGCTCGCGCGGCGCCGGCACCGCGCGCATCAGCTTCAGCGCGGTGGGCGGCAGGAACGCGTGGGTCACGCCGTGCCGCGCCATCAGCGCGAACGCGGCTTCGCCGTCGAACTTCTCGAAGCGGCGCGCCAGCACGGGCACGCCGTGATGCCATGACGGCAGCAGCACGTCGAGCAGCCCGCCGATCCATGCCCAGTCGGCGGGCGTCCAGAACAGGCGTGCGTCGCGCGGGAAGCATTGCTGCGACATCTCGACGCCCGGCAGATGGCCCAGCAGCACGCGATGCGCATGGAGCGCGCCTTTCGGCTTGCCGGTCGTCCCGGACGTGTAGATGATCACCGCCGGATCGTCGGCCGCGGTGTCCGCCGGCACGAAGTCCGGCGATTCGGCGGCGAGCGCGGCGTCGAAGCGCTGCACGCCGGGGGCGTCGGGTGCATCGTCGCCGATGCAGTAGCACGTGCGCAGCATCGGCAGTTGCGCGCGCAGCGACGCGATCTTCGCGTAACCGGCTGCGTCGGTGACGAGCGCGGCGGCTTCGCTGTTCGCGAGCCGGTATTCGAGTGCGTCGGCGCCGAACAGCGTGAACAGCGGCACCGCGATCGCGCCGAGCTTGTACGCGGCGAGATGCGCGATCGCTGTTTCCGGACCCTGTGCGAGGAAGATCGCGATCCGGTCG
This sequence comes from Burkholderia sp. Bp8991, assembly GCF_003853795.1. Classification (NCBI taxonomy): domain Bacteria; kingdom Pseudomonadati; phylum Pseudomonadota; class Betaproteobacteria; order Burkholderiales; family Burkholderiaceae; genus Burkholderia; species Burkholderia sp. Bp8991. Next base: position 54,459 of record NZ_QTQJ01000027.1, read on the forward strand.
CCGCGTTGCAAACCTGCCCGCGCGAGGCTGTTCGCGAAACGGTTAGAAGCATTCTTCAGGTCGTCGAACGTGAGGCGCGACACGTCGCCTTGCGCCGTTTCGTGGATCAGCGCGAGCCGTCCGCTGCCGTCGGCCCACTTGTCGCAGACGTCCACGCCGATGTTGTAACGGGCCGGAACGTCCCACCGGAAGCGGGCGAGCAGGTCGTCGTAGCGGTCGGCGGCGGGCAGCATGCGAGTCTCCTTGGCGTCGATCGTCGGCATCGGTCGATAGATTACATCGGCATTTCACGCGACCGAAACCACAATGGCGTCTGATAGATAGGGAATGTGCGGACTCGTGCAACGGGTGCGGCTCAGTGCACGATTCCGTCATGACGCATAAGATCACGACAAAACAGTGATATGACCATGGATTTGCTTCTGATAGCTGCGGGGTTCAGCCTCTTCGGAATCGGGGCGCTGGTGGCGTTCGCCAGCCGTGTCGATCCGCTGTCCGGCCGGTTCACCGGCCGTCTGCGCAAGCGCTGACACAACCTTCCCGTTCTCCCTCGCGACGACATGCGATGCGTGCCGGCATCGCGTGTCGTCCGTCGTCTGCCGTCGACGCTGGCGCGCTCAGCGCGCCGGCAGGTAGCGTGCCGGATCGATCGAGCGGCCACCGTAGCGCAGCTCGAAGTGCAGCGCGGTGCGATCGCTGTCGCTGTTGCCCATCTCCGCGATCGTCTGCCCCTGCGTGACCGGCTGGCCTTCCTTCACGAGCAGCGCGCGGTTGTGCGCGTAGGCCGTCAGGTAATCGGCGTTGTGCTTGAGGATGATCAGGTTGCCGTAGCCGCGCAATCCGTTGCCCGCATAGACGACGGTGCCCGGCGCGGCGGCCAGCACCGGCGTGCCCGCAGCGTTCGCGATATCGATGCCCTTGGATTTCGAGCCGTCGAAGCTGCGCACCACGTTGCCGGCGGCCGGCCAGATCAGTGCGATGCTGGTGGCCGGCTTGACCGCCGATTCGACCGGCGCGGAAGGCGCGGGGCGGCTGCGGCCCGCGCTGCCGGTGCCGGTGGTCGACGCCGTCGTCGTGCCGGGCGGCGGCGCGACCCGCAGCACCTGGCCGACTTCGATCGCGTCGGGGTTCGTGATCTGGTTCCAGCGCACGATGTTGGCCGTCGACGTGCGATTCTCGCGCGCGATCTTGTAGAGCGTGTCGCCGCGCTCGACGCGGTAGTAACCCGGGCCGACGGGAGCGGAGCCGCACGCGACGAGCAGCGCGGCGCAGGCGGCCGCGAAGAGCCGCTTCGTTGTTGTTCCGATCATTGAACCTCGCAAAACCCTGCCGCGCGCGACGCGGCAGGCGATACAAAACGTCCGATTTTAACGGGTTCGACCCGCGCACCGCAGTTTCGGGCCGCGGGCGCGGCCGGCGCGCACCGGTTCGGCGCGGCCGGTGTCAGCCGGCGAGCGGCAGCACGCGAATCCGCAGCGTGGCCGTTTCCGTCGCGCCCGGCGCGAGCGTGCGCAGCCCGAGGCCGTTGTGGATCGCGTCTGGCAGGCCGAGCCAAGGCTCGACGCAGTAGAAGTCCGATTCCGGTTTTTCCGTCCAGGTCGTGACTGCGTACCACGGGATCGAGCCCGGTACGTCGAGCGCGATCTCGATCGTGCGGCGGCGGCCCGGCATCACGATGCGTACCGGCGCGGACGGCGCGCCGTCGAGACAGTGGAAGCGGTCGAGGATGTCCGGATCGCCGAGGTTGTACGACGCTGCGCCGGGCTCGAGCGGGCTGATCGAGCCGTCGGCGCGCTGCATGCAGCGGCGCGTCGGCGGCAGCTCGAGCGTGGTTTCTGCACGTTCGCCGTGCGGCAGCGCGAAATAGAAATGATGGCCCGCGTAGTAGGGCAGCGGCGTGTCGCCGCGATTGGTCGTGGTGAGTGCGACGTCGAGCGTGTGCGCATCGGCGAGCCGGTAGGTCGTCTCGAACCGGAAATCGAACGGATAGCTGTCGCGCAGCGCGTCGTTCGCGTCGAGCGTCATCGACAGCGCGGCGCCGTCGGCCGACGGCCGTGCCGCGAACGGCAGGTCGCGCGCGAAGCCGTGCATCGGCAGGTCGCGGACCACGCCGGCGGCATCGCGCCAGCGGCCCAGTTCACCGTCGACGCGATGGCGGCCGAGGAACGGAAACAGCAGCGGATTGCCGCCGCGCACGCGCGCGAGGTTGCTCCAGTCGGCCGCGTCCGGCCAGAAGATGACCGGCTCGCCGTCGACGTGCCACGACAGCAGGCGGCCGCCGAATTGCGGGGCGACCCGGACGAGCGACGGGCCGGCGTGGAGTTCATGAATGTCGTGCTGCTGGAAGATCGGCATGGCGAATCGGTATGAACGGGTGGGCGGGGTGCGCGATGGCGCGCTCCATTATCGGGTTGCGAGGCGGTCGGGGAAAACCCTTCTCGGGGAAATTGCGAGTTTTTCAACCTGCCGACGGTCTGGATAATGCCTCTAAACCGGTGATGTTGCCGGGTCATGACACTTCGTGGAGGGGGCCATGGATCTGGCAATGGCAATGGGAATCGCACTGTTCGGCATGTTCACCGGCAGCACGGTATTGTTTTTCTATCAGCTCGGCCGCTGACGGCAATTTCTGCCGGAATCGCAAGGCCCGCCATGCAAATGGCGGGCTTTTTGCTTTCTGCGTGCTTACAAATTGCAAGCGTTTGTGTGCATTGCCGCAATAAGCTGCCAAATGCCTTGGCGCGGTAATCTTGGCTGGGCATAATCGGGGCGCGTTTTTTTCGGACGCGCGTTGCGTCGTCCGCTCTTCTTCCCGACTGATCATCACCAAAAGGACCGACGCGTGAGTCTCTGGTTTCTGGTATTCCTGAGCGTCCTGCAGGGCGTTACCGAACTCTTCCCCGTCAGCAGTCTCGGCCACACGCTGCTCGTGCCCGCGCTGTTCGGCATGCACATCGACAAGCATGCGCCGCAGTTGCTGCCGTTCCTCGTCGCGCTGCACCTCGGCACCGCGCTCGCGCTGCTGTGGTATTTCCGTGCACGCTGGATCGCGCTGATCAGCGGCTTCTTCGCGCAGCTCGGCGGCCGCAAGAACGACGACGGGCACCTGATGTGGGCGCTGATCATCGGCACGATCCCGACCGGGATCGTCGGCCTGCTGCTCGAGAAGCGCATCGAGCGCGTGTTCCACGACCTGCGGATCGTCGCGATCGCGCTGATCATCAACGGCGTGCTGCTGTGGATCGGCGACCGGATCCAGCGCAGCCGTGCGCATCAACCGCCCGAGAAGATGACGTTCAAGCAGGCGTTCTTCGTGGGCCTGGCGCAGATCGGCGCGCTGATTCCGGGTTTCTCGCGCAGCGGGCTGACGATGATCGCCGGCAACGTGGCCGGGCTGACGGCGGAGAAGGCCGCGGAGTTTTCGTTCCTGCTCGGCACGCCGATCATTTTTGCCGCGGGCGTGCTCGAACTGCCGAAGCTGTTCCATGCGCGCGACCAGCTCGCCGATGCGCTGCTCGGCGGCGTGCTGACGGCGATCGCGGCTTATCTGAGCGTACGGTTCCTGATGCGCTATTTCGAAGGGCGCGGGCGCCTGGCTTCGTTCGGCGTGTATTGCGTGATTGCCGGGGTGTTTTGCCTCGGGTGGTTCATGCTGCATCCGCAGCCGGTTTGAGGGGCGCGGTGCCGCCGGTCGCGCGTCGCGCGTGATGTGACGCGATGATCGGGTATAATTTCGGGCTCGGCTTCATGCCGGGCCCGTTTCGTTTCGGGGCTTCGAGTTTTGGGTTGTGGTGGTGGTGCTCGAAGCCTTTCGCGTGAAATGCGGTCCGGGTTTTGTCGCCGTGTCTTTTCCCCTCGACCGCCCTTAGCTCAGTTGGATAGAGCAACGGCCTTCTAAGCCGTAGGTCACACGTTCGAATCGTGTAGGGCGGGCCAGAATTCCTCGCTTATTCAAGCGCTTACAATTTCACTCACGCCGCTTGGTTGAGGTCAAAATCCACTCCCGCTGTGGCGAGAGTGTGGCGGGATTCTACCGGCTACAACCGACGAGTGGGTACTACAGCAATGCAGTGCGTGAATCCAGTCCGGCCGAGTTGCTATGGTTGGCCCCCTGCGCGGCATCAAGCGTCTACCTTGATTGAAGGTCGCGAGTTCGGAGCGTGATCCAGCGGAGTCTGAACATCAAGTCCATCACTGCAATTCGCTATTTTGCGGGGACAAGATAGCATCGTGTCAACTCGCTTGCAGCAAGAAGTGGTGCGCGTTCAAATGCGACTTCAGTTAGTCTGTCGATAGTCAATGCGAGAGGGGAGCTTGTTTCGATATGATTTAACCATTTGTCTGGAAAATATCGGGCGAAGTTTCCGGTAATATGTAATGCGATGTAGATTAACCCATACTCGTTGAGTGAGCTTGCGCGAGTCGAGAACCATGCGTTGTCGACATCGGTGCATATGGCCCACGGAAGCTGAACTGGTAAGTATGGCGTCAGTGGAAATTTCAAGCTAAAGCCGTTCTGAAACTCTATTACATTGACGTGGTGAAGTCCCCGTGGCCCAAATGTTATCAAATTTGTAAAGGCGTCCATTGCTTCGCTTCGTGATGGATGAGCAGTAATGGTTATTTCTGGTTCGTTCGAATTCTCCTCTAGCTCTGCACTGCATGTTGCTCGAATCAGTGTCGGTGAGACGCCGTATGCTACGAGTATTTCTATCATTTCTGGTAGGCCTTGCAGTACTTCGAGGAGGTTGATCCCCCTGAGCGGAATTGGATCCGGTTCGGCGTCGGTCCCGCCCATGAGTGCTGCCGGGCCATGTGTTTGCGTGCCATTACTGCGAAAGATCCGAGTTAGCGTTCCTATGACTGGTTGTTCGCGGCTAGACCGACGCCAAACCTCAAATGTGCCTCGGGCCGATCCATCCGGGGCAGTTTGTGGCTTAGCTTTCAATGTGGACGCGGATTCCTCAAGACTCATCTCGGAGGATATGGTTCCAGTGATCGATAGCTGGAGGCCATGACAACCGTGAAGCTCTCGCAGTTTTTCCAGGCGGCTATCCGCATTTTGCTTGAACAGAATTTCACATAACGCTAGAGACATAACGGAGTAGTACAACAACACTGGCCGCGTTGCGAGGCTCACAGTTTGTGCAGCCTCGTAGTATTCCCGTGCTTGCATTAGACATTGTCGGATTTGAATTGCCTGCTTCTTCGCATTCGCTCGATGCCGTTCTGGAAGCGCGTGTAACCCCATTATTTCCCGAGTGACTACCTCAACGTTTTGAAATTGGGCGAGGCGGCCCCATGCGTATTTGGCTACGTCGGTAGCTCGAAACGTTGTGCATTGTTTGATTATCATTTGACAGCCTTGTCTTGTTTTTGGTTAGCGTGGCACACGGTATGCCTATTAATGGCCTTGCTCGGCGCGGTCGAAATCTACGGCCCTCCCCCCACGGGGAATCGCAATGCTAATGTTCTCAATTATGCCGCCGATCCACCAAACTGCCGCGCCAAAATTGACGGGGATTTCTGCGCGGACTTACGCCGCCCGCTCGCCCCCGTGCGCCCCCGTGCGCCCGCGTGTGCCTTTGTCCGACGGATAATGTCCGTCTGGGCCAACGTCATTTGGTTGACTTGGCAAAGCCAGCGAACGCATCGCGGATGTCCTTCGGGATCGAAGCGCGTGACGACGGCAAGTTGATAGCTAGCACGGCCGTAACGTTTCGCAGGCGATCCGCCAGCGTGCGCAGTTCTTCGAGACTGAAGGATTGCGTTGCGAATTCTCCGCCAACCCGCTGCTTGACGAAGTTGCTGATGGACGGCAGCCCCTCTGCACCTGTGCCCCATTGCCAATGCACGAACTTGTTGCGTTGCTGAGTAAGTTTGTCGAATTCAGTCAACGAATTACGCACGGATTCGTCGGCATCTGGATCATCTGATGGGAAGTGTTCGATAAACGCCTTGATGATGCGCGGCATGTGACCGATCTTCACTTGCCCGTGCTCTTGAATGATGCGTAGCCTGTCGGCGTCGATCCCACTGTAATCCATGAAAGCGGCGTGGATCAGTGCTTCGCCGTGCGCGTGGGCAGTCACAACGTCGCCAAGGGCGCGCAGACGCGCTTCGTATTCTTCTGAATGGTTCATAGTCGTCCTCTTTGTCAGGCCGCATCTTACCTCTGCCATCGCAGCATCGCGCCCGCACTGGTAGGTGGCGAGCGGGGCTGCTCATGGATCGTAATGGTGTACATCATCGATCCACGGATGGAAGCGTCTTAGGTTGGATCGAAATGGTTGTGGGCAGCACGCCAGGATGGCTGCTCGGCCGACGACTTTCGCGGCTACATGGGCAGGATCGAGTCGGCGGCCCCGTGCTGGTTGGGCGAGACGCCGCTGTCGTCGCAGCGCAAGTACCTGCTGAAGCAGACCGCGAGCACGGCGTTCGCGAAGATCTGCCGTTTCTCCTGTCGCGTCACGGGATACACGTGCGCTCCCGGTGCGTTGCACATTCTGCAGAAAATGCGAATGTCCCCCGGATGCCAAAGTGTTTTCGCGGAATAGCCCTTCCGCGGCACAGCGTCGGCCACGGATACTGACAGCCATACACGTTCCGCATTCGCGGACGCCACACCGATCCCTGCTTGATCGATGCCGCGGACACCGGACGACTATGCGACGCCGCTCGGCGGCGTCGGCGAGCCGGGGCTGCCGCCGGTCGCACCGGCGCTGACCAACGCGATCTTCGCGGCGACGGGCACGCGCATCCGCAGCCTGCCCGTCGCGGACCAGCTCGCGAAGCCGAAAGCGGCGTGATGCCGTGCTGCGCGCCGGGCCGTCCGCAAGGCCCGGTGCGTATATTCGCCCGCGCGCCCGCCGTTGCGTGCGGCCCGTTCATGCACTCTGTTTGCATATCAATTCGACGGATTCCATCGGGCCGATCGGCCGCCACGACAATCGCTTTCCGGCATCAACTGCGGGAATTCAATCTCGACATTTACGTCCCGAATTCCACCCGAAAATAGAATAAATAGCCCTCCGACATCGGGTTTGCCCGATGGTGCGGTATCGTACAAAGAGGGGCCGGAAAGTGTCGGATCATTGGCCCGTGAATTCATTTTTTGTAAGAAATTCATTGAGCAAAACCTGACGCGGCTCAATCATTTCTTGAGGGTTGATTTGGGCGGCTGGTAATCGTTGCATATCTGATTTTTGCTGATTATCGGGCAAGTATTCATTCGCGTTTTCATTCTTTTGTTCCGCGACGTGCATGGTGCCGTGAGGTCCACGCATGGGGTGTCTGCTCGTCTGCAGGTTGAAGTCGTCGAACCGGATGCCGGGCGGCGCGAGGATTAATTGCATATCGACAAACAGCCGGTTTGTCGAATGCTGATCGAACGTGAGGGCGTTGCGAAAGAATTCATCGCGATATTCGACCCGATGGGACGTCGCACGCCATCTGGCTGGAATGATCGGTGAAAAATAAACGAGAGATGGAGTCGTTTCGTTCATAAATTTAACATATTTAACGTATTGATCTGCGTCGCGATTCGCGGCGTGGTTCGATGCCCCGCTAGATGGGTTATCTAGCATTCTCAATCTGGAGAAACGCAATGCAAGAACTGAATCAGCAGGAAATCGCACAAGTTTCCGGCGGCTACTACGGCGGCGGCTCGATTTTCGACACGCTGGGCAACGTGGTCGAGCTGTACGGCCAGACGCTCTACAACGTCGGCGAAGCGCTGACGACGGCTGTCGTAGGCACGGGCAACGCACTGCTCGGCCTGCTGGGCGGTCAGCACGCGTAAGCCGGACGCGATTTCCGTGCGATGGCGCGCGTTGCGCCGCCATCGCGTGAATCGCGGGGCCGCCGCGGCACCGGAGCGGGGTGCCGCGGCGATCTTCCCGGGCAACCGGAACGCATCCCGTCGAACCCAATTGACAGTCAGTCATCCCGTATCTTGACGAACCCGACTTCTATCTTCCGGCACGAAGCACAAAAGGCGCAGCGCGCCGGCGCGCTGGGCGAGATCGTGCTGGTGCGCCCCGTGTCGCTGACGCTGCTGGCGGCCGCCGCGGTCGCGATGGCCGCGTGCGTGCTGCTGTTCTTCACGTTCGGCACCTACACGCGTCGCACGACGGTCAGCGGCGTCGTGATGCCGGATGCGGGGCTGGTGAAGGTCTATGCGCTGCAGCCGGGGATCGTCGTCGAGCGCGACGTGAAGGAAGGGCAGCACGTCGCACGCGGGCAGACGCTCTATACGGTGTCCACCGACCTGCAGAGCGCGGCGCAAGGCGCGACGCAAGCCGCGCTGATCGAGCAGGCGCGGCAACGCAAGGCATCGCTGCTCACGGAAATGCACAAGACACGCAGCCTGCAGCAGGACGAACGCGCAACGGTGCGCGCGAAGATCGCGAGCCTGGGCGGCGAGCTTGCGCAGATCGACGATCAGCTCGCGGCGCAGCGGTTGCGCACGTCGATCGCGGCCGACGGCGCGAAACGCTATCGCGGCCTGCTGGCCCAGGACTACATCTCGAAGGATCAGGCGCAGCAGCGCGAAGCCGACCTGCTCGACCAGCAGTCGAAGCTGAACGGGCTGCTGCGCGAGCGTGCGTCGACGGCGCAGTCGCTGACGGAAGCGAACAACCAGTTGGCCGGCCTCGACCTCAAGCAGCAGAACCAGCTCGCTCAGATCGACCGCAACGTGATCGACGTCGACCAGAACCTGATCGAAAGCGAGGCGAAGCGCCGGATCGTCGTCGCCGCGCCGGAAGCGGGCGTCGTGACGGCGGCGATCGCCGACGTCGGTCAGTCGGTCGATACGTCTAGGCCGCTCGCGAGCGTGGTGCCCGGCGGCGCGCGCTGGCAGGCGCACCTGTTCGTGCCGAGCACGGCGATCGGTTTCGTGCGGGTCGGCGAGCCGGTGCTGGTCCGCTACCAGGCATTTCCGTACCAGAAATTCGGCCAGTATCGCGCCGAGGTCGTGTCGATCGCGCGCACGGCGCTGTCGGCGGCCGAACTCGCGAACGACGGCGGCCCGGCGGCGACGCCGGGCGAGGGGCGCGACGCGACCTTCTATCGCGTGATCGTCGCGCTCGATGCGCAGCACGTCACCGCGTATGGCGCGCAGCAACCGTTGCAGGCGGGCATGACGCTGCAGGCAGACATCCTGCAGGAGCGCAGGCGCCTGTACGAATGGGTGCTGGAGCCGCTTTACAGCCTGACCGGCAAACTCTGACGAGGTCGCGCATGGCACTACTCGATCGACTCTCGTTCGGCCTCGGCCGCCAGCTGCCGATGATCCTGCAGACGGAGGCCGCGGAATGCGGGCTCGCGTGTCTCGCGATGGTGGCCGGCTATCACGGCCATCACGTGGATCTCGCGACGCTGCGCGGGCAATTCCCCGTTTCGCTGAAGGGCGCGGGGCTCGGGCGCGTGATCGAGGTCGCGCAGCGCCTCGCGCTCGGCACGCGCGCGGTGAAGCTCGACCTGGCGCAGCTCGGCCAGCTTCGCCTGCCGTGCCTGCTGCACTGGAATTTCAACCACTTCGTGGTGCTGAAGGACGTGAGCGGCAAGACCGCTACGATTCATGACCCGTCGCACGGCATCCGCAAGGTGCCGCTCGCCGAAGTGTCGCGCGCCTTCACCGGCGTCGCGCTCGAACTGTGGCCGGCCGCCGGGTTCGCGCCGCGCGCGGCGCGGCCGGCGGTGAAGCTGCGCGAGCTGCTCGGCCCGGTGTCGGGGCTGTCGCGCTCGCTCGCGCAGATCCTCGCGCTCGCGATCGCGCTCGAAGTCTTCATGCTGGTGCAGCCGTTCTTCCTGCAGTGGGTGATCGACGAGGTGATCGTCAGCGCCGATCGCGACCTGCTGACGGTGCTGGCGCTCGGCTTCGGCCTGTTGCTGCTGATGCAGCAGGCGACCGGCACGATTCGCGCGTGGGCGCTGATGTACGTCGGCGTCACGCTGAACATCCAGTGGCGCGCGAACGTGTTCACGCACCTGCTGAGCCTGCCGGTGCGCTACTACGAGCGGCGTCATCTCGGCGACGTCGTGTCGCGCTTCGGTTCGATCGACACGATCCAGCAGACGCTGACCACGTCGTTTCTCGGCGCGGTGATCGACGGGCTGATGACGATCGTGACGCTCGCGATGATGTTCGTGTACAGCCGCGTGCTGGGCCTGGTCGCGCTGGCGACGATGGCGCTGTACGCGCTCGTCCGGTGGCTGTGGTACGGCCCGCTGCGGCGTGCGACCGAGGACCAGATCGTGCACGCGGCCAAGCAGCAGAGCCATTTCCTCGAAACGGTGCGCGGCGTGAAGACGATCAAGCTGTTCAACCGCCAGACGGAGCGCCGCGCGAGCTGGATCACGCTGCTGGTCGAGCAGGTCAATGCGAGCCTGCACGTGCAGAAGCTGCAGATCTTCTACCAGCAGCTCAACGGCCTGCTGTTCGGCATCGAGAACGTGCTGATCATCTGGCTCGGCGCGCGCATGGTGATGGACGGCCAGTTCACGGTCGGCGTGCTGATGGCGTTCAACGCGTACAAGAACCAGTTCGACAGCCGGGTCGGCAGCCTGATCGACAAGTACTTCGAAGTCAGGATGCTGCAGCTCCAGGGCGAACGGCTGGCCGACATCGTGTTCGCGGCAAGCGAGCCGGACGCGAGCCTGCGCAACGTGCCGGGCGAGGCCGACGCGCTCGACGCGAGCATCGAGATCGACGCGCTGTCGTTTCGCTACGCGGACGGCGAGCCGCTCGTGCTGGACGGCGTGAGCGCGACGATCGCGGCGGGCGAGTCGGTCGCGATCGTCGGGCCGTCGGGTTGCGGCAAGACGACGCTGATCGGCGTGCTGCTCGGCATCCACGAACCGACGGGCGGCACGGTGCGGATCGGCGGGCTCGACGTCGGCCGGCTCGGCATCGAGCGGCTGCGCGCGCTGGTCGGCACGGTGCTGCAGGACGACGTGTTGTTCGCGGGCTCGATCGCGGACAACATCAGTTTCTTCGATCCGGACGCGGACCCGCGCTGGGTCGCCGAATGCGCGCGCGTCGCGGCCGTGCACGACGACATCGCCGCGATGCCGATGGGCTACAACACGCTGGTCGGCGACATGGGCACGGTGCTGTCCGGCGGGCAGAAGCAGCGCGTGCTGCTCGCGCGTGCACTGTACAAGCGGCCGGGCATTCTTGTGCTCGACGAAGCGACGAGCCATCTCGACATCCAGCGTGAGATGCAGGTCAACGCGGCCGTCACGCAGCTCGCGATGACGCGGCTGATCGTCGCGCACCGGCCGGAGACGATCGCGTCCGCGCAGCGCGTCATCATGCTGCAGGGCGGCAAGGTCGTGCTCGACCAGTCGACCGCCGCGATGCGCGCGGCGATGGCGGCAAGGACGTCCGCCGCTGCACCCGTCGCGCCGCAGCCGGCGACGCACGACGCCGGTGCGGCGGAACCGGTCGCGGGGCGCTGAGCGATGAAGCGTCCCCTCGCTACCGTGCTGGCCGTCGTCGCGCTCGCGGTGTCCGCGCCGCCGGCACGCGCGCAGCTGCTCGACGTGTACGGCACGCGCAATGACGTCGCGGCCACGCCGGCCGGGTCGATGGCGTCGGCCACCGCGTGCGGCGCACAGCCTGTCGACGCGCGGCCGCTCGCGCTCGAGGACGCGATCCTGCTGGCGATCTGCTCGCATCCGCAACTGAGCCGGACATGGTCGGATGCGCGCGCGGCGGCGGCCGAGGTCGGCGTGTCGAAGGCCGCGTACTGGCCGACGCTCAACGCGACGGCGGGTGTCGAGCGCGACAACCTGACGACGAACTACAGCGGCGGCTATTCGCAGGACCAGCGCAGCACCAGCCGCTACGGCATGCTCAACCTGAGCTGGGTGCTGTTCGATTTCGGCAAGCGCGGCGCGACGCTCGACCGTGCGCGCGCGCTGCTGCGCGCGGCCAACGCGGCGCACGACGATGCGCTGCAGAGTGTCTTCTACGACGCGGCGCAGGCGTTCTATGCGCTGCGCGACGCGCAGGCGGCACTCGCCGCCGCGCAGGCGGTCGAGCACGCGGCGCAGGAGAGCCTCGCCGAGGCGAGCGCGCGGCACGACGGCGGCGCGGGCACGCTCGGCGACGCATTGCAGGCGCAGACCACCTACCGCAAGGCGCTGCTCGATCGCGTGAGCGCGGAGGGCGACCTGCAGAGCGCGATCGGCACGCTCGCGACGACGCTGGGCGCCGACGCCGATACGCCGCTGCGCATCGCCGACGCGGAACCGTCGCCCGATCGCGACGACTTCACGCGCGGTGTCGCCGACCTGATCGCCGAAGCGAAGCGCCATCACCCGAAGCTGATCGCGGCGCGCGAAAAGCTCGAAGCGGCGCACGACGAGGTGCGGGCGGTGCGCGCGCAGTCGTTGCCGACGATTTCGCTGACGGGCAGCGTTGCGCGCAACAACCCGTCCTACCAGCAGCAGGCGTCGTTTCTCCAGTTGCGGAGCAGTCACAGCAACTCGATCGGCATCCAGGTCTCGATTCCGCTGTTCGAAGGGTTCGCGTCGGGCTACCGGGTCGCGCAAGCGAAGGCGCAAGCGGACGCACAGGAAGCCGACGTGCGCAATACCGAACTGAAGGTGTCGCTCGACGTATGGAAGAGCTACCAGAGCCTGCAGACCGATACGACGAACCTGGACAACTCGCGGCATCTGCTCGATACCGCGCTGCATTCGCTCGACATCGCACGTGGGCGCTACAAGGCCGGCGTCGGCACGTTCACGGAATTGCTGAACGCGCAGTCGGCGCTCGCGGATGCGCGCCGGCAGCGTGTGCTCGCGGTGTCGAAGTGGCGGATCGCGAGACTGAAACTGGCCGAGAGCCTCGGGAGGTTGGGATTATGGAACGACGCGGGCTGAACGGCGCCGGGCCGGACGCGAGCGGCGCGCAAGCGCGCGGCTGCGCGTTCCTGTTCCCGGGACAGGGCGCGTTTTATGCGGGCGCGCTGCGGCAGCTGGGCCGCGAACACTCGAGCGTGCGGCTGACGCTCGACATGCTCGACGCGGTCGCGAGCGAGCGCCTCGGCCGCCCGCTGACGGGTGCGCTGTGGCGTGACGATGCCGGGCTCGACGTCTGGCTGCACGAAGCGCCCGATTTGCTGCAGCTCGGGATTTACGGCGCGTCGGTCGGGATGTTCGGCGTGCTGCGCGAGCACGGCGTGACGCCCGACGTGCTGATCGGACACAGCTTCGGCGAGATCGCGGCGCTGGTGTGCGGCGGCATGTATTCGATCGAGCAGGGCGCGCGGATCGTCTGCGACCGGATTGCGTCGTTGCAGGCGGCGGCGCCGGCCGACGGGACGATGGCCGCGATCTCGACGGGTGCCGACGCGACGCGCGAGCTGATCGACGCGAGCGCCGTCACGCACGCGGTGCGCAACGTGTGCGTCGCGGTCGAGAACCATCCGTCGCAGACCGTCGTGTCCGGCCCGCGCGACGCGCTGGAGCGCTTCGTCGCGGCATGCTCGGCACGCGGCGTGACCGCACAGACGCTCAGGTCTCCGTATGGATTTCATCACCCCGATCTGGCCGGCGCGCGCGAACAGTTCGCCGCGCGGCTCGCCGCGTATCGGCACGGCCCGCTCGCGATTCCGGTGTATTCGCCGATCCTCGGCCGCCGCTACAGCGGCGCCGACGATCCGGGCGCGCGGCTCGCGTCGCATTTCGTGCTGCCGGTGCGGTTCGCCGATGCGATTCGCGCGGCGTGCGCGGACGGCATCGGGCGCTACGTCGAATGCGGCGCGCTCAACGCGTTGGCGCGCATCGTCGTGCGCATCGCGGGGCCCGGCACGGTCAGGACGTTCGGCGGCCCGTCGAACGCGACCGAGGAATCGAGCGTCGTCACGACCATCACCCGTTATTTCCAGGAGGACAGCATCATGAAGGACGATATTCGCATCGGCAACGCCGGCTCCGGGTTCGACGCGTTCTGGCATGCGCGCGGACCGCACATCGTCGACTGGCTCAAGGGCGAGCTGCGTCACGCGTTCGATGCGGCGAGCACGGCGCCGGCCGGCGCCGCGCCGGTCGCGGCACCGACGCTCGCCGCATTGGCACCGCAGGCCGAGCCGCGCGGCGCGTCCGCGCCGCGCCTGGCAGCCGTGGCCGTGGCCGCGCCGACCCTGACGGCGGTGCCGGCGCCGTCGGCGCCGCACGAGCCGCTCGCCCCGGCGAAGCCCGCCCACGTGCCGCGCGAGCGGCTGTTCACGGAGCTCGTCGATATCTACGCGCAAGCGATGGAGTATCCGGCCGAGGTGTTCTCCGAAACGATCGAGCTCGAAGCCGAGCTCGGCATCGATTCGGTCAAGCAGACCGAGATCATCCAGCGCATCACCGCGCGCTACGCGCTGCCGCCGCTGCCGGCCAATTTCCGCAGCGGCGATTTCAAGGCGATGGGGCAGATCGTCGATTTCGTCTACGAGAACCAGGGGAAGGCGCTCGCCTGACGGCCGTGGGCTGAAACGTTGATCGGCAGGGGGGGCCCTGCCCGTAATGACAAGTTCTCGATAGGCAGGTGATCCATGGCGACTACCAGCATGCGCGGCAAGCTCGTTCTCGTGACGGGCGGTGCGAAAAACGTGGGCAAGGCCATCTGCAGGCGTTTCGCCGAGCAGGGCGCGCACGTGATCCTGAATTTCTTCCACTCGCTCGACGCGTCGAAGCAGACGGCCGACGAACTGCGCGCGCTCGGCGCGACGGTCGACGTGATCCGTGCGTCGGTCGCGCAGCAGGCGCAGGTCGACCGGATGTTCGACGAGATCGAACGGCGCTACGGCCGGCTCGACGTGCTCGTCAACAATGCGGCGTCCGGCGCGCTGCTGGGCGTCGACGAGATCGGCGCCGAGCATTTCGATCGCGCGCTCGACACCAACCTGAAGGGCGCGTTCTGGTGCGCGCGCCGCGCCGCGGCGTTGATGGCGCGCTCGGGCGGCGGCGCGATCGTCAACGTGTCGTCGGTGGGCGCGACGCTCGTGCCGGCGAACTATCTGGTCGTCGGCACCGCGAAGGCAGCGCTCGAATCGCTGACGCGCTATCTCGCGGTCGAGTACGCGGGGCGCGACATTCGCGTGAACGGCGCGTCGTCGACGCTGATCGACGGCGACGTCGCCGCGCAGTTTCCGGACCCGGAGAACACGAAGCGCTCGAGCATCGCGGCGACGCCGCTGAAGCGGCTCGCACGCGCGGAGGACCTCGCCGATCTCGTCGTGTTTCTCGCGTCGGATGCGGCGCGCTGGATCACGGGGCAGGTGGTCGTCGCGGACGGCGGGCTGTCGCTGTGCAGCGAAGGGTTGTCGCCGCGCGCGGAATGGGCGGGCGCGGCGCGTGCCGAGGGCGCGGGCGAGGCGGCGCCGGCCGCGGCGCCGCCCGTCTCCGTGAACGCGCAGCGGGCCGATGGTCCCGCCGCGCCACCGGACGACGCGCCGGACAGCGACGACATCGCCGTGGTCGGCATGGGTCTCGCGTTGCCTGGCGCGAGCGATCCGGACGCGTTCTGGCGCGCGCTGCTCGACGGCCCCGAACTGTTCGGCAACGTGCCGCCGGATCGCTGGGATTACCGCTCGTTCTATTCGCCCGACACGTCGGCCGAGGACAAGAGCTATCAGTCGCGCTCGGTCTTCATCGAGCAGTTCGAGCCGTGCCCGACGGTGCGCGCCGAACTCGACGCGGGTACCGCGCCGCATGAGCTGACGACGCTGTGGCTGCGTCACGCACTGTGCCAGTCGCTCGACGGCGTGACGCTGCGTGACGCCGATCGCGTGGCGTTCCTCGTCGGCTACACGGCGGACGGCAGCCAGCATCTCGAGGAGGGGATGGTGCTGGCCGCCGCGCGCGAACGCCTGAACGCGGTGCTGATCGAGGCAGGCGTGGACGCGGCCGAGCGCGAGCGGCGCGTGGCCGCGATCGATGCGGTGCTGAGCGCGCGTTATGCGCGCGGCGCCGGCGATCTCGCGTCGTTCTTCCCGCACCGGGTCGGCCTGAACGCGATGCAAGGCGTGCTGCCGGACGACGCGCAATGCATGATGGTCGACACCGCGTGTTCGTCGTCGCTGTATTCGATCGATCTCGGGATCAAGGCGCTGCTGCTCGGCAAGCAGGACGTGGTTGCGTGCGGCGGCGCCTTCGCGCTCGCGCCGCGCGGCTCGGTCCTGTTCTCGAAGCTGCACGGGCTGTCGCGCAGCGGCGAGGTGCGGCCGCTCGATCGCGACTGCGACGGCGTGCTGTTCGCGGACGGCGCGGGCGTCGTGATCCTGAAGCGCGTCGCGCGGGCGCGCGCGGACGGCGACCGCATCCTCGGCGTGCTGAAATCGTTCGGCTCGTCGTCCGACGGCAAGGGCAAGGCGATCTACGCGCCGAATTCGGCCGGCCAGCGCATCGCGATCGACCGCGCGTATGCGCGCACCGCGACGGTGCCGGCCGACGTCGACTGGGTCGTTGCGCATGCAACGGGCACGCCGGCCGGCGATCTCGCGGAATTCCAGAGCCTGCGCGACGCGATCCGGCGCGACCGTCCGGTGCAGGTGACGTCGAACAAGTCGCTGGTCGGGCATACGGGGTGGGCGGCCGGCGTCGTGTCGGTGATCCAGGTGCTGCTCGGGTTGCGCCATCAGGTGATCCCGCCGCAGCACCGCTTCAGCGAGCCGCCGCCTGAGTTCGACATCGCCGGCACGAACCTGCGGATTCCGGTGGCGCCGGTATCGTGGCCGGTCCGGCGTGAATTGGCACGCGTCGCGGCGGTGTCCGGGTTCGGCTTCGGCGGTACGAACGGTCACCTGATCGTGTCGGAATACCGCGCGGATCTGCCTGCCGGCGAGGCGAGCGGACGGTTCGAGCGCGAGCCGCTCGCGATCGTCGGCTGGTCCGCGAAGTTTCCGGGCCTCGACGGCGACGCCCAGGTCGCCGCGTGGCTGCGAGGCGAAGGCCGTGCGCCCGACGCGAGCTTCGGAACCGGCTACCCGCTGCCGAGCTTCGCGCGCGTGAAGATGCCGCCGGCGGTGCTGCGCGCGCTCGATCGCTGCCAGCTGATGGCGCTCGACGCCGCGCACGACCTGCGCGAACGCCTCGGCACGTTCTGGCACGCGCATGCGGACACGATCGGACTCGTGATGGGGCACATGGGGCCCACGCGCAATGCGGCGCTCTATGCGAGCCGCTGCTATCTCGACGACATCGCGGCCGCGGTGCTCGACGCGACGCGGCCGGACGATCGCGCGGCGACCGAACGCGTGCTGGACGGCTTGCGCGAGGCGACGAAGCAACTCGTCGCGCCGACGACCGAGAATTCGTTTCCGGGAATGATGCCGAACGTGATCCCGGCGCGCGTCGCGAACTATCACGACCTGCACGGGATGAACATGACGGTCGATGCGGGCCACGCGTCGACGCTCGCGGCATTCGAGGCGGCCGAGCGTTTCCTGTGCAGCGGCGAACTCGACATGGCGATCGTCGGCGGCATCAACGGCAACTCGGCGGAAGAGGTGCGGCCCGCGTTCGGGCTGCCGCTCGCGGAGGGCATCGTGCTGTTCGCCGTCACGACGGTGCGGCGTGCGCAGGCCGAAGGGCTGTCGGTGCTCGCAGTAGTGGGCGGCGGCGACGCGAGGGCTGCTGTCGAACCGGCTGCGCCGTGCGATCCGACGGGCCGCGCGGTCACGTATGCGGGGGCCGACTCGGCGATCGACGTGCTGCGCGCAATCGTCGCGCGCGATGCCGGTACGACGCTCACGCGTGACGGCGGCGGCGACCGCGCGCGCTACGCGCTGCACGTTGCATGTGAGCCGGCCGGCCCGCACGGGACCACGCCGCACGAGCCGCATCGCGACGCGCTGCGTGTGCCGCCTGCCCATGCGACGGCGCCGGCCGCCGCGACCGCGGAACCGGCCGCATCGACAACCGCGGCGACCGCACCCGTTGAACCCGGCACCCTGATACCCGGCCCGCTGCGCCGGACCGGCGTCGCGGCCGACGGCGAGCCGCTCGGCGTCGCGCGTTACCGGATCGAATGGCGCGACGCGCCGTGGCGGCCCGCGGGCCGGTCGACGCCGTTCATCGCGCCGCGCTGCGTGATCGTGACCGACATGCCGGACGCGCTGGCCGCACAGGCCGCACACGCCGACGCGGGCCCCGGCTGCGTGGTGCTGTCGACGCGGCCGTTCGCCACGCACAGGCCGGGCTGGCACTGGATCGAGCGGATCGACGCGGCGGCGCTCGATTTCCTGCCCGACGACATCGGCCACGTGCGCGTGCTCACGTCGCTCGACGCCGGCACGCTCGCACCGGGCGCAGCAGCGCCGGCTGCGTCCGCGCGGCTCGCGCTGCACGACCTGGCGTTTCTCGCGATCAAGCGCTGCCATGCGGCACTCGAGCGCGACGGCAGCTTGATCGTATTGCTGCTCGACGCGCTCGCGGGCGACGTGCCGCATCCGGATGCCGGCCTGTTCACGGGCCTCGTGAAGGCGCTGGCGATCGAGATGCCGGAAGCGCGCCCGGTTGCCGTGCTGACCGATACGCGCGCGCTGCCGGACGCGCTGCGCGACGCGGAGCGGGAAAGCGGCGCCCGTCACTGGCTGCCGGTCGTCGCGCTGGGCGCCGGACGGCGCCGCACGCCGCGCGTGATCGCGGACGCGGGTGAACTGCGCGCGGACGAGCGGCTGTCGCTCGGCCAGGATTCGGTCGTGGTCGCGGTCGGCGGTGCGCGCGGGATCACCGGCGAGCTGATGAAGACGCTCGCCGCACAGGTGCGCCCGACGCTGTACCTGATCGGCAGCAGCGCGCTGGACGCGATCGACGCGGAACTGCTCGCTATGGATGACGAAACGTTCGCGAAGAGCCGTCCGGACTACATCCGCCAGCAGAAGGCGCTGCATCCGCAACGGTCGTTGCCCGAGATCATCCGCGCCTTCGAGCGGCGTGCCGACGCGCGCACGGCCTGCATGAACATCGAGGCGATGCGCGCATTCTGCGGCGCGCACCGCGTGACCTACTTGCGCGCCGACGTGCTCGACCCCGACAGCGTGAAGACGGCCATCGACACGATTCTCGCGCGCGAGCCGCGCGTCGACCTGCTGGTCAACGCGGCCGGACTGAACCGTTCGGCATCGGTGCGCGTGAAGTCGCTGGACGATTTCGTCGCGGTGCGCGACATCAAGGTACGCGGCTACTGGAACCTGCGCCGCGCGTTCGGCGCGCGGCAGCCGCGCTTGTGGTGCAACTTCGGCTCGTTCATCGGGCTGACCGGGCAGGCGGGCGAAACCGACTACGCGTCGGGCAACGACTTCCTGAACACGCAGGCGTCGTATCACCGCGCGGCGCTCGGTCACGACGAATTCACGATCGGCTGGACGCTGTGGCGCTCGGTCGGGCTCGGCGCGAACCCGGTCACGCGCGCGTTTCTCGAGAAGAGCGGGCTGTTCACGAGCATGCGCACCGCGGAGGGGCAGCATCACTTCATGCGCGAACTCGGGCTCGGCGAGCGCGCGGCGATGTCCGTGCATCTCGGCGACGCCGAGCGACGCGCGATCGAAACGCACCTGCCGGGTTACTTCGACCTCGACGAAGGCGCGCCGGCCGCCGTCGCCGCGTCGCGCGATCCCGATTTCTATCTCGGCGCGGAACGCGCGCGGACCGACGACAGCGTGACGTTCGAGCGCGTGTTCGACCTCGAGCGCGACGCGTACCTGCAGCATCACGTCGTCAACGGCTTTCCGACGCTGCCGGGAACCTTCGTGCCCGAAGTGGCCGCCGAGGCCGCGCTGCGGCTCGTGCCGGGGCTCAAGGTCGTCGGCTTCGCGGACGCGGCATTCCTGCACTTCCTGCGTGTGTACGACGCGAAGCGGCCGAGCGTGAAGCGCATCCACGCGCGGATCGCGTCGCGCGACGGCGACGCGGTGCACGTGCGCGTGCGGATTTCCGGCGACGTGCTGGCGCCGGGCGGGCAGGTGCTCGTGCGCGACAAGCCGCACTTCGAGATCACCGTGCGCCTGGCCGACGCCTACGCGCCGGCGCCGGTGTGGCACGAACCGGCAATGGCGACGTTCACGCCCGTCGCCGATCCGTATCACTTCGATGCGGCGCCGGTGCGGCTGACCGGCATGTTCGTGTCGACGACCGACACCGGCATGAGCGACGCGGGCAAGCAGGCGCGCTTCCGGCTGAACGTGCCGGACGGCGACCCGGTGTTCTCGCGCTTCGTGGTGCCGAGCATCCTGCTGGACGGGCTCGCGCGCGTGGCCGCGCTCGATCACGTCGCCGGCGACTACATTCCGCTCGCGGCGCCGATGTCGATCGGCCGCATCGATATCTACGAAGCCGGCAACGACTGCGAGCTGGCGAGCCGCCACACGTCGATCGCGCTGCGCGTGAGCCCGCGCGCGTTCGCGCTGGAAGGGCCGGCGAGCAGCGGCAACCGGTTCGTCGCGGTGCGCCCGGACGGCAGGATCCTGATGCAGATGCGCGACGTGACGGGCATCGTGATCGGCTACGTGCATCGCGTGACCGGCGCGTTCGCCGCGCGCGGCGAGATCGACGCGCAACTGGCCGGGCGCGCGCCTTCCGAACAGGTGTCCGCATGAGCATGAAGCGACTCGCGCCCGGCCCGCGCGGCAGCGTCGTGATGGGCAACCTCGCGGCGTACAAGCGCAATCCCGTCACGATGCTGCTGAAGCTGCAGCAGCAGTACGGTGACATCGCGCGCAACCGTCTCGGCCCGTTCCTCACGCACGCGCTCGCGCATCCCGACGGCGTGCAGCACGTGCTGCAGGACAACCACCGCAACTACGTGCGCGGCCGCTTCTACGACAACTTCAAGATGTTCTTCGGCGACGGCCTGCTGACGACCGACGGCGAATTCTGGCGGCGTCACCGTCGCGTGGTGCAGCCGCTGTTTCACCGCAAGCAGGTCGAGTTGCACACGGCCGCGGTCGGCGCTGCGGCGCTCGCGCTCGTCGAGGCGTGGCTGAAGCGGCCGGCGCATGCGCCGTTCGACGCCGTCGAGGAAATGATGCGCGTGAGCCTGCGCATGCTCGGGCTGATGCTGTTCAACGCGGACATCTCGCGGCATGCGGACGACGTCGGGCCGGCCGTGCGCTTCGGCATCGCGGCGATGATGCCGCAGGGCAACCTGAACGATTTCGTGCCGCGCTGGATGCCGACGCCGTTCAATCGCCGGATCGCGCACGCACGCCGCGGGATCGACACGATCGTGGACGCGATCGTCACCGAGCATCGCGCGGGGCGCTGCGACACGAGCGACGTGATCTCGCTGCTGCTCGCCGCGCGCGACCCGGACACGGGCGCGCCGCTGACCGAGCGCGAGGTGCACGACGAGGTGATGACCGTGTTTCTCGCCGGCCACGAAACCACCGGCAGCGGGATGGCGTGGGGGCTCTATGCGCTCGCGCAGCATCCGCAGGTGTTGCGCCGTTTGCGCGAGGAGCTCGATGCGGTGCTCGGCGGCCGCGCGCCCGATGCGGCGGATCTCGAACGCCTGCCGTACCTCGCGCAGACCGTCGACGAGATCCTGCGCCTGTACCCGCCGATCTGGGGCTTCACGCGCGATCTGGTCGACGACGACGAGATCGGCGGTTATCACGTGCCGGCCGGCTCGTCGGTGTTCATGTCGCCGTACGTCACGCATCGTCATCCGGCGCTGTGGGCGAACCCCGACGCGTTCGATCCGGAGAACTTCGGATCGCATGCGCCGGAGCGCCACAGGTACGCGTACTTTCCGTTCGGCGGCGGGATGCGCAAATGCATCGGCTATCAGACCGCGTTGCTGCAGATGCGCGTGCTGATCGCGGTGGTGGCGCAGCATGTCGACCTGAGCGCGGTGCCTGGTCATTCGCTCGACACCGGCGCGACGATCTCGCTGCGTCCGCGCGACGGGATCCGGTTGACCGCGAAGCCGCGCTTGCGCGAGCGGGTGTCCGCGGGGCAGGCGGGGGGGGATGCAAGCGCGCCGGCTGTCAGGACATCGGTGTGTCCGTTTACGGGCACGCAAGCGCTGGGGGCTACGTCGTTGCCGTTGCCGTCACCATCGCTGTCGCCAACGCCAACGCCAACGCCAACGCCAACGCCGACACCGACACCGACACCGACACCGACACCGACACCGACACCCGGTGCCGAGCAACCGGCGAGCGCGGCATCACCCACGCCCGTTCATTCCGCCGGCCCTACGCTGGCGCCGGACGTGCTGGCCTTTCTGCAACGCGACGCGATCGCGGACGACGCGCCTCAGCGTACCGACGCCACGCCGACGCACCGCTTCACCTGGCGGCCGGTCGAGATCGAGCCGCTGCCCGACCTGCCGGCGGCCGAGCTGAGCGGCAAGCGGATCGCGATCGTCAACGGCCGCGGTCGCACGGTCGAGCGCGTGGTGGCGACGCTCACGCGCGCCTGTGCGAAACCGGGCGTGTTCGCGCCGGCCGACGGCGTCGATCCGGCAGCCGCCGCGAGCGCGTTCGCCGCGCAGTCGGGGCCGTTCGACGGGATCGTCGATCTCGGCATCGAAGCGCAGTTCTCGCTCGACGCGCGCGATCAATGGGAAGCGCCGCTGCGCCGTACGGTCGCACTGCTGCAGGCGTGCTACGGCGACTGGTCGCAGGAAGAATCGACGTCGCGGCTGTTCTATCTGGCGCTCACCTGGCAGGACGGCCTGATGGGCCATGGCCACGGCCCGCTCGTGCAGCCGCTCGGCGGACTGTGGGCCGGCCTCGCGAAGACGCTGCCGCAGGAACTGCCGAACTGCAACGTGCGCGTGCTCGACATCGCGCCCGACGAAACGGGGCGCGTCGACCAGCTGGTCGCGCGCGAACTGTACCGCTGGGGACGCTTCGAGGTCGGCCACCGCGGCGGACGCCGCCATACGCTCGTCGCGACCCGCGACGATCTGCCGGCCGACGCGGCGCCCGACTGGGCGCGCGACGACGTCGTGCTGTTCTCGGGCGGCGCGCGCGGCATCGGTTTCCTGGCCGCGTGCGCGCTGGCAAAACGCCATCGCTGCACGGTGGTCGTCACCGGGCGCGATGCGTTGCCCGCCGGCGACGAGCCGTGGCTCGCGCTCGACGACGCGGGCTTCAAGCGCTACGGGCTCGAGCAACTGCGCCAGGCGACGCCCGGGCGATCGCCGAAGGCGATCCGGGATGCGCTGCGGCAGCTCGAACGCCGGCGCGACCTGAAGGCGTCGCTCGACGCCGTGGCCGCGCTCGGCCTGCCGGTGCACTACCGCGTATGCGACGTGACCGACGCGGATGCCGTGCGCACGCTGTGCGACGCATTCGGCGACCGGCTGCGCGCCGTGATCCACAACGCGGGCATCGATCAGCCGGTGCGCTTGCCGCGCAAGCGCGCCGACGAGTTCATCGGCATCGCGCGCGTGAAGGTGCTCGGCTTTCTCAATCTCTACGCGGCGGTGCGCAACCGGCCGCGCGTCGACTGTTTCGTCAACGTCGGCTCGCTGACCGGCCGCTGGGGCGGAATGACAGGCGAGACCGACTATGCGGCCGCGAACGAGGCGCTGGCGCGGCTCGGCTGGTGGGCGCGGCGCGACGCCGGCGAGCGCGTCGTGAAGACGATCGCGTGGCCGACCTGGGACGGCGTCGGGATGATCACGAACCTCGCCGTCACGCGGCGCTACGTAACGCCGATGCGAATCGACGAAGGCGTGCGCCACTGGCTCGCGGAACTCGCGAATCCAGCGAATCCAGCGACATCCAACAGCGGCGAGCCGATGTACATGGGCGCGGTCGGCCGCGCACTGACGCCGATCCAGCTGCGCGGGTTCGACGCGGTGGAAGGCTTGCCGAACCTCGGCGAACTCGCGACGCGCCGGCATCACGCGGGCGCGCCGCGACGCTTCCGGCCGTTCGCTTGCTTCTCGACGCGCTATCGCACGGCCGGCGCACCGTACACGCATGCCTTCCGCGTCGACGGCCGCGCGGCCGTGCCGGCGTCGCTGCTGCTCGAGCACGCGCGCGTCGTGGCCGACTGGGTCGCGCCGCCCGGCGGCGAGCGGGCCTGCCTGCAGGAAGCCGTCGACATCACGATCGCGCTCGACGCGCTCGCCGACGCGCTCGACGGCCATGGCGATCTCGCGCTCGACACCGACGTGAGCGGCCGCACGGTGGACGACGGCTGGCACGTGACGGTGCGCTGCGCGTCGCTTGCCGCCCGCGTGCTGCTCGATGCGACGTTCGTGTACCGCAGTCATCCACCCGGCGGCACGACCGTCGCGCTGCCGCGCGAGACGGACGACGGCCCGGCCCGGCGGTCCGCACGCGCGAGCTGGCGCGACGACTTGTTGCCCGAGGCCCGATGGAGCGGCGGCATCGCTCAGGCGAAGGCCGCCGACCCCGCCGCGCTGTGGGGTGTACAGGGTGTGCAGGGTGATGCAGGGTGCGTGCCGTGTCCGCAGCTGTGGCTGCCGGTCAATCACCTGGAAAACGTGCTGCGCGTGCTGCTCGGCGCGTGGCCCGCCGACGGCGAGCCGCCGCACGCATGGCGCATCGGCCGCATCGTGTTCGGCTCCGCGCACGCGGGCGACGCCGACATGCTGCTGCGCTATCCGGACGATCGCTTCGCGATCGCGGATCGCGCGGGCGCATCGATCGCAGACCTGTACGACGCGCGGCTCGCCGGCGCGACCGACACGCAAGCCGTGACGGCGTCGGCTACTTGAACGGGAAGAGGAGGTTCACCATGACGGAGCGCAACGACGGCGCGCGGTACTGCATCATCGGCGCGGGCGCGGCGGGCATCACCGCCGCGAAGAACCTGCTCGCGGCCGGCATCGGCTTCGACGTGATCGAGCGCGAGGACGACGTCGGCGGCAACTGGTACTACGGCCGCCCGAGCGGCGCGGTGTATCGCTCGATCCACATGATCAGCTCGAAGCGGTTTTCCGAGTACACCGACTTTCCGATTCCCGACGACTATCCGACCTATGCACGCGGCGACCAGGCACTCGCGTATCTGCGCGCGTACGCGCGGCGCTTCGGCGTGTACGACCGGATCGAGTTCGGCCGCTCGGTGCTCGAGATCGCACCGGTGCAGGGCGGCACGCAGTGGCGCGTGGAACTGGATCGCGGCGAGGTGCGGACCTATCGCGGCGTGATCGTCTGCAACGGCCACCTGTCGCATCCGCAACTGCCCGACTATCCGGGGCGGTTCGACGGGCTGCAGCTGCATTCGTCGCAGTACCGCACGCCGGAGATCTTCGACGGCAAGCGCGTGCTCGTGGTCGGCGCCGGCAATTCCGGCTGCGACATCGCGGTCGAGGCTTCGCATCGTGCGCGCGCGGTCTTCCACAGCACGCGCCGCGGGTACTACTACTGGCCCAAATTCCTGTTCGGGATGCCAGCGGACGAGTGGGCGGAATGGCCGCTGCGGCTGCGCATGCCGCTGTGGGCGCGGCGCTTTTTCGGCGAACGGCTGCTGCGCCTGACGACGGCCGGGCAACCCGAACACTACGGGCTGCGCAAGCCGGACCACAAGCTGTTCGAATCGCATTTCATCATCAATTCGACGCTGTTCTATCACCTCGGCCATGGCGACCTCGCCGCGCGGCCGGACGTGCGCGAACTGAAGGGCGATCGCGTCGTGTTCGTCGACGGCAGCGAGGAGGCGATCGACGTGATCGTGTACGCGACCGGCTACCAGCCGAGCTTTCCGTTCATCGACCAGGCGCACCTGCAATGGCGCAAGCCGCAGCCGTCGCTGTACCTGAACCTGTTCGACGCGCAGCATCGCGACCTGTTCTTCATCGGGCTGTTCCAGACCTCGACCGGCAACTGGCCGTTGATGGACTACCAGGCGCAACTGCTCGCCCGCTATCTGCATGCGCGCGACGCGGCGCCGCGCAAGGCCGCGCGCATCGACCGGCTGATCCGGCGCGGCCGCTCTGACTGGAGCGGCGGCATCGCGTTCCATCGCACGCCGCGGCACGTGATCGAGGTCGAGCATTTCGCATATCGGCTGCAGCTGCGGCGGCTGATACGCGGGTTGCCGGCCTTGCCCGGCGGCGCGGGCGCGGACGCATCGAAGGTGGCGCCGGCGCACGCGGTGCGCGCGGGAGGTGCGTCGTGAGCCTCGTGCATGTCGAACACCTGTCGAAGACCTACCTGCTCGACAGCGTGCGCGTGACCGGGCTCGCCGACGTGTCGGCGACGCTCGACGCGGGCCGCTTCACCGTGCTGAGCGGCCCGTCGGGCAGCGGCAAGACGACGCTGCTGAACCTGATCGGCTGCATCGACCGCCCCGACAGCGGGCGCGTGATGATCGCCGGTCACGACACGGCGTCGCTGTCGGACGATGCGCTGTCGGATTTTCGCGCGCGCCATGTCGGCCACGTGTTCCAGACCTTCAACCTGCTGCCGGTGCTGTCCGCGTACGAGAACGTCGAGTATCCGCTGCTGATGGCGGGCTGGTTACCCGCGCGGCGCGCGGCGCGGGTGCGCGACCTGCTCGACGCGGTCGGCCTGGCCGACAAGGCGCGGCACCGGCCGAGCCAGCTGTCGGGCGGCCAGCGCCAGCGCGTCGCGATCGCGCGTGCGCTCGCGGCCGAGCCCGCGATGGTCCTCGCGGACGAACCCACCGCGAACCTCGACAGCGCGACCGGGCACGCGATCATCGCGTTGATGCGCGCGATCCAGCGCGAGCGCGACGTGTCGTTCATCGTGTCGTCGCACGATCCGGAGGTGGTGAAGGTGGCCGACGCCGTGATCCGGATTCTCGACGGCCGCATCGTCGGCCACGAGCGGGCCGGCGACGACACGGCGACGCAGGAGGTGTACCGATGACCCATACGCTGATGCTCGCGCTGCGCAACCTGCAGCGCAACCGCCGGCGCTCGCTCACCACGCTGCTCGCGATGATCGTCGGCGTCAGCGCGATCCTGTTGTTCGGCGGCTTCAGCCGCGACATCACGCTCGGCCTGCAGACCGACTTCGTGCAGCGCAGCGGCCACCTGCAGATCCAGCGGCAGGGCTATTTCCTGTACGGCACGGGCGACCCGGCCGCGTACGGGATTCGCGGCTACCCGGCGCTGATCGAACGATTGCGGCACGACCCGCAGCTCGCGCCGCTGCTGCAGGTCGTCACGCCGACGCTGCAGTTCGGCGGGATCGCCGGCAATTTCGCGGCCGGCGTGTCGCGCACCGTGATGGGCTTCGGCGCGATTGCGGACGACCAGTACCGGATGCAGCAATGGAACGCCTACGGGTTCCCGCTGCAGCCGCGCACATTCGCGTTGCGCGGCAGCGCCGGCGACGCGGCGATCGTCGGCCTCGGCGTCGCGCGCGTGCTGCACCTGTGCGGCCCGCTGCGCGTGCCGGATTGCCGCGATGCGCCGCCGGCCCCGGCCGAGCCGCCTGCCGACGGCCCGGCCGCGACCGCGCCGCCCGACGTGCTCGCGCTCGCACAGGCCGAGGCCGGAACGCGGCCGGCCGCCGACGGCGCGCCCCATGTCGAAGTGCTGACCGCGAGCGCGGGCGGCGCGCCGAACGTCGGCCGCTTCTCGGTCGTGAAGGCGGACCAGCAGGGCGTGAAGGAACTCGACGACGTGTATCTCGCGGTGCAACTGCCGCAGGCGCAGCGGCTCGTCTACGGCGGCGCCGCGCCGCGCGCGACCGCGATCGAGATCCAGCTCGCGCGCACGGCCGACCTGCCGGCGGCGCGCGCGCGCATCGAACAGCTGCTGCACGGCGGCTTCGACGGGCAGGCGCTCGACGTCGTCGATTTCGCGACGCTGAACCCGTTCTACGACCAGACCAACCGGATGTTCTCGGTGATCTTCGGTTTCGTGTTCGTGCTGATCAGCGCGATCGTGCTGTTCGTGATCAGCAACACGATGAGCACCGCGATCATCGAGCGCACCGTCGAGATCGGCACGCTGCGCGCGATGGGCATGCGGCGCGGCGGCATCCAGGCGCTGTTCGTCTGCGAGGGCGCGCTGCTCGGCGTGGCCGGCGCGTCGCTCGGCGTGCTGGTCGCGCTCGCCATTGCCGCGATCGTCAATCGCAGCGGGCTGGCCTGGACGCCGCCCGCGCGGATCGACGCCGTCGCGCTGACGGTGCGCGTGTGGGGCGAGTGGCGAACCATCGCCGTCACGTTCGCCGGGCTCGCGTGCGTGGCCGGGCTGTCCGCGTGGCTGCCGTCGCGGCATGCGGCGCGGCTGTCGATCGTCGATGCGCTGCGGCACGTGTGAGGTCGCCCGATTGCCGCGTTTTTCGTTCACTTCACTTTCGGGAGAGCGCCCGTGCGTCGCCTGTTCGTTTCATGCTGTCTGAGTCTTTCGTTCCTGGCCGGCGTCGCGCCTGCGCAGCCGGCGCCCGATCCGCAGAAGGTGCTCGCCGCGAGCGACGCGATCCGCACGCCGGAGAAATCGTTCGTGTTGACCGCGACGCTCGTCGAGTACCGGTCCGGCAAGCAGGTCGACGGCAATACGCTGTCGATCCATTCGAAGCCCGACGCGCCCGGCGGTGCGTTCCGCACGCTGGTGCGCTTCGTCGCGCCGGCGCGCGACACGGGCAAGCTGATGCTGAAGAACGGCAACGACCTGTGGTTCTACGATCCGGCGAACCAGGCCAGCGTGCGGATCTCGCCGGACCAGCGGCTGCTCGGCCAGGCCGCCAACGGCGACGTCGTGACGGTCAATCTCGCGCACGACTATACGGCCGCGCTGAAGGGCGTCGAGGACATCGTCGACGGCGACCGGCAGACCCGTCGCGCGTACCGGCTCGCGCTCGCCGGCCACGGCGACGGGCTCACGTACCGGCGCATCGAGATCTGGATCGACGCGGCGAACAACCGGCCGCTGAAGGCACGCTTCTATTCGGAAAGCGACCGGCTGCTGAAGACCGCGTTCTATCGCCGCTACACGATGCAGCTGGGCGTCGAGCGGCCGACCGAGACCGTCATCGTCGACGGGCTCGACAGCAACTGGGTCACGGTCATGCGCTTCTCCGACTACGCGTGGCGCGACATTCCCGATGCATGGCTGCAGCGCGACTACCTGTCCCGCTTCCAGGCGCAATGACGGCGCGGCGCCGAGGCCGGATCGCGGCGCTCGCGTTCGTGCTGCTGCCTGCGCTCGTGCGTGCAGCGGATGCGGGTGGAGCGGGTGGAGCGGGTGCGGCGGATGGCACGGCCGGCGTCGACGCGGCCGATGCCGCGGCGCTCGCGCTGGCCGACCAGCCGGCCGCGACGCCCGCCGACACCGCGAAGCCGTGGAAGCTGAACGTGCAGGACGCGCTGCGCACGAGCCGCTATCGCGACGGCGGCGAGGCCGGCCGCAACCAGCTGTCGATCGAGTTCGAATACGGCCAGTGGCTGACGCCGTCGTTCGCCGCGCATTTCTCGATGCGCTTCGACCGTTTCGATCCGCTCGGCACGTCGCGCACGTCGTCGCGCGACGTGACGCTCGTGAAGGAAGCGTATGCGAGCTGGCGCGCGTCGCCCGCGTTCGTCGTCGACGCGGGGCGCGTGAACGAGCGGCTCGGCGCGGCGATCGGCTACAACCCGACCGACTTCTTCCGGGCCGGGGCGGTGAGTCTCGACGTGCCGCCCGATCCGGACAGCCGGCACACGAACCGGCTCGGCACGGTCGGGCTGCGCGCACAACAGGTGTGGGACTCGGGCTCGCTCGCGGCGCTGCTGTCGCCGCGGCTCGAGCGCCGCAGCCTGCCGGGCGATCCGGCCGCGTCGACCGACCTGCAGCGCACCAACGGCGTCGACCGCTGGATGCTCGTCGCGAGCCAGCGGCTCACCGCGGCGATCCAGCCGCAATGGATCGTCTACGGCGAAAGCGGGCAGGCGCCGCAGTTCGGCCAGAATCTGAGCGTGCTGCTCGGCAACTCGGTGGTCGCGTACCTCGAGTGGACGGGCGGCTACCGGCGCTCGCTGATCGCGCGTGCCACCGGCGCGGCCGACGATCGTGCGTTCCGCACCAGTTCGTCGGCGGGCGCGACGTGGACGCTGCCGGTCGACCTGTCGCTGACCGCCGAATTCCAGAGCAACGGCGGCGGCGCAAACGCGGCCCAATGGCGGTCGTTGCAGCGCGCGAACCCGCTCGCATGGGGCCGTGCGGTGCAGACCTCGATTGCCGCGCAGGAACTGCAAACCCGTCACGGCATGTTCGTGATGGCGGCGTGGCGAAATGTCGGCGTGCGTCGCCTCGACCTGTCGGGCTTCGTGCAGGCCGATCTCGGCGGCGGCCGGCAATACTGGCTCGAGTTGCGTCGGCGTTTCGACCGCTTCGACGTCGCGCTGCAATGGCTGCATCAGGGTGGGCCGTCGTGGAGCCGCTTCGGCGCGATGCCGGAGTCGACGAGCGTTCAGGTGCTGGGCATTTTTTATCGATGACGCAAGGAGAATTCGAATGAGCAAACGCGCGCTTCAGGCGGCGACCGCCGTGCTTGCGCTGGTTCCGACGATCACCGGAGTGCTCGGCATGATGGGCATCCATGATCCGCTGTACGCGTCGCTCGGCATCGCGCTGCCGGCCGACGCGACGCTGGACGGCAACCTGCGTTTCTATGCGGGCGTCTGGCTCGGGCTCGGGCTCGCGGCGTTTTCGGTGATCCCGCGCATCGAGCATCAGGGGCGGCTGTTCGCGACGCTGTGGATGATGATCTTTCTCGGCGGTATCGGGCGGCTGATTTCGCTCGCGGCGCTCGGGCTGCCGTGGCCGCCGTTCGTCGGCTTCACGGCGCTCGAAGTCGTCGGCGCGCCGCTGTTCATCGCATGGCAGCGGCGCATGGCCGCGCATGCCGCATGGGAGCACGCGAATGCATGACTTCGACATCGACCAGCGCATCGCGCCGCGTCGTCGCGCCGATGCGGCCGTGCGGGGCATCGCGGCAGCGTTCCTGCACGCCGTGGCGGCGCGACGCGTATCGCTCGGGTACGCACGGCTCATCGCCCGTATCGCGCTGCTCGCGTGGGTCCTGCTGGGCCCGGCGCAGGCCGGCGCGCAGACGGCCGTCGACGACTACGCGGCGACCCGCTATCCGATCGTCCTCGTGCACGGGTTGACCGGGACCGACGACTATTTCGGCATCCTGCCGTACTGGTACGGCATCCAGGCCGATCTTCAGCGGCATGGCGCGACCGTCTACGTCGCCGACCTGTCCGGTTTCCAGGGCGACCTCGGCCCGAACGGGCGCGGCGAACAGTTGCTGGCCTACGTCAAGCAGGTGCTCGCGGTCACGGGCGCGGCCAGGGTGAACCTGATCGGCCACAGCCAGGGCGGGCTGACGTCGCGCTACGTGGCGTCGGTCGCGCCCTCGCTCGTCGCGTCGGTCACGACGATCGCGACGCCGCACCGCGGCTCGCAGTTCGCCGATTTCGTGCTGGGCGCGCTGAAGCTCGACCCGACCGGCCTGTCGACGCCGATATTCGGTGCGCTGCTGAACCTGTTCGGGATCCTCACCAGCGACACGCACAACACGAACCAGGATGCGATCGCGGCGCTCAACGCGCTGAGCACGCCCCATGCCGCGCAGTTCAACCAGCTGTTCCCGAGCCCGGGGCTCGGCGCCGGCGCGTGCGGCACCGGCGCACCGGTCGAGACGATCGGCGGCAACGTGCATCTGCTGTACTCGTGGAGCGGGGCCGCGTATCAGCCGGTATCGCTGCTCGGCATCGTGACCGGCGCGGTCGACACCAGCGTGATTCCGGTCATCGATCCGGCGAACGTGCTGGATCCGTCGACGCTCGTGTTCCTGACGGCCGGCAACGTCATGGCGCTGGCCGGCGCCGGCCCGAACGACGGTTTCACGTCGACCTGCAGTGCGCGGTTCGGCACGGTGATTTCGACGCGCTATCGCTGGAATCACTTCGACGCGATCAACCAGCTGCTCGGCGTTCGCGGCGCCTATGCGGAAGACCCGGTCGCCGCGCTGCGCGTGCAGGCAAACCGGCTGAAGCAGCAGGGCGTCTGAGCGATGGAGGTCCGGACCATGCTGTCCCGCGCGGTGTTGTACGGCGCGACCGGGGCGATCGCCGCGGCCGCCGTTTGGCACGCGTTCGGTCGTCAGGCTGCGTCGACGGCTGCCGTGGCCGCCACGGATACCGCGCCGCCCGGCCACGCCGCGCCGAGCGGTGCGGCGGTGCCGCGGCCGGTGCTTGCCGTGTCGGATGTCACGCTGCCGGCATCGCTCGCGGGCGCGCGTGCGCCGCGCCTGCCGGTCGGGCCCGGCGGGCGCCTCGCGCACGCGCATGCGGTGCGGGAATTCTTCGATTACTTTTTGCTTGCGCAGCATGACCTGACGCCCGCGGCGCTCGATGCGCTGGTCGCGCACGAAATCGCATCGCAGCCGATCGGCGAGCCGGCCCGCCGCGATGCGCTCGATCTGTGGCCGCGCTATCGCGCGTGCATCGCCGCGTTCGACACGCTGCCGGGCGCGCTGCCGGCAGGCGCCGGTCTCGATCCGGACGGCATCGCAGGCGAACTCGAGCGGCGTGCGGCGCTCGCGCGCCGCTGGCTCGGCGACTGGAGCGCGCCGTTCTTCGACGCGGAATTGCGGCGGCAGCGCGGCGATCTCGACCGGATCAGGATCGCGCGCGATCCGACGCTCGACGACGCGCAGAAGCGCGCACGCCTCGCCGCACTCGATCAGGCGTTGCCGCCGGACGAGCGCGACGCACGCGAGCGCGCGGCGCGCCAACGCGATGCGCTTGCAACGCTCGCGCGGCTCGACGGCCAGCGCGCGACGCCCGATGCGCTGCGTGCGCAGCTCGGCGCCGAAGTCGCCGCGCGCGTCGAGCGGATGCAGCAGGGCGACGATGCGTGGCGGGCACGCTATCGCGATTACGCGGCCGAACGCGACCGGCTCGACGCGCAGCCGCTTGCGCCCGACGCGCGCGATGCGCGGCTCGCGCAATTGCGGCAACGCGACTTCCCGGATCCGGCGGACGCATTGCGGGCCGCATCGCTCGACGCGGGCCGGGCCACGGCATCGGCGCACTAGCACCCGTCTCGGACGTGCACGCCGTCACGGCGCTCACACCTGACGAGGGAGAAGTGTGGGATAACCCACACTTTCCGCATTCTTTTCGATTCGGGAATGATTTTAATTTCCAGTGTAAATCGCATTACCGCGCATTGACATTCATGCGCCGTTTTCAATGATTCATTGCGCAATCCGTTTTATATGGGTGGGATTTAAATCGCCAATTTTTTATTGACAATGCAAGTATCTTCGGATGGCGAGCCGAACTGTCAAATTACTTCATGTAACAAAAGCGGAGTGTCGCGTACGGTTGGGCTGCGTGATACCTTTTTGCTCAATGTCACCGCGCTGAAAAGGCGGAGAAACCGTTAAACCGGTGCGGTGAAAACAGCAGGAAGGTCCGGTGGCCGAGGGGCAGGGATACAACGTACGAGGTGCGCCGTGATACATCAGGCCAACAACGTCATCGAGTTGCCGCATGCACTTGGTGCCAATCATTTCCTGTCAGCGCTCGACGGAATTAACCGTTCCGAATTGGCGCCTCATCTGATGCTTTCGAATCTCGAGACCGGCCAGGTGCTGTGCGATGCCGGCGAGAATCTGGAGGCCGTCTATTTTCCGGTGACGGCGGGCATTTCCCTGCAATACACGGCGGGCGGCAAGACGACACTCGGCGTGACGGAAATCGGCCGCGAAGGCATCGTGTGCGACGACGTCATCGGCAGCGCGATGCAGCGCCGCGTCGTCGTCTACCGCGGCGGGTTCGCGTACCGGCTGTATGCGCGCCGCTTCGCGGACGCGTGCGACGTGTCGGCGGCGATCCGGCGGCAGGTCTTCGTGCGGATGCAGCTGGCGTTGTCCCAGGCGTCGCAGGTCATGTTCTGCAGCCGTCATCACGTGATGCGGCAGCAACTGGGCCGCTGGCTGCTGATCGCCTACGAGCGCGCACGCAGCATCGAAATCCCGGTCACGCACGGCATGCTGGGGCAGATGCTGGGCGTGCGCCGCGAGACCGTCACCGATGCCACGCGGCAGCTTCACGAGCTCGGCCTGATCCATCAGCATCGCGGTGCCATCGTGCTCACGGATCTCGCCGGTCTCGAACGGCAGGGCTGCGATTGCCATCGGGTCGTGCGCGACGAAACACGCCGCATTCTCGCGACCGATGCCGGTACGGATGCCGGCGCCGAGTTGTCGCGCCGCGTCCGGACGACATAGTCGCCGGCACCGCGTCGTGGCGCGATGGCATGCACGGCGGCGCGGCGCGCAAAGGGAACGGGGAGGTGCCTGGCGCAGGCGGTGCGGCGACGCGTCGGGCAGGCGGCATCGACAAGAATCAGAAAAACAGTCATTCACGTATGGAAAACATTTCGAAGCTCCAGAGTCAGCGCAGCTCGTTCCACGTGTGGCCATGGAGTCCGGCGCTCGGCATCCTGCCGATCGTCGTCGTGGTCGTCGCGCTGGCCGGGTTCGTCGCCGTCAGCCTGATCGTGATCATGTCGTTGCGCGTGTACGTCGGCGGCGAAAGCAGCTGGTCGAAGGCGCAGAAGGACGAGATCCTGCTGCTGAGCCGCTACGGGCAGACCGGCGACGAAAAGCTGTTCGACGAATACCTAGCGGTCGACCGGACCCTCACCTTCCTCGGCGCCGCGCGCCGCGCGATGACCAGTACGCCGCCGGACCACGGCGTGGCGCGCCAGGCGCTGATCGAGGCGGGCATCAATCCGGTCGATGCGGCGGCGGTGGTGTGGTTCTACCCGATCCTGAGCAGCTTCGCACGCCTGAACGCCGCGTTGCAATACTGGGAGGACGCGGACCGGCAACTGGTCGACCTGCGCAGGATCGCCAACGCGCTGCACGCGTCGGTGCATGCGGACGACGTCCGGCGCACGAGCAGCCTGAACCACGCGATCTGGGATCTCAACGCGCACATCGAACCGCTGCCGAAGCGCTTTTCCGACGAACTGAGCGCCGAATTCCGCTCGGCCGTCATCCAGCTGTTCCTGTCGTACATCGTGGCCTCGCTGCTGATCATCCTGCTGTCGGTGCGGTGGGCGAGCCGCGCGCAACGCCAGCAGGTGTCGATGCAGACCGAGCTGGACCGGAGCCAGGCATTCGCGGCAGCCGCGCTGCGCTCGGTCGCCGATGCGATCGTCACGATCGGCCTCACGCGCGGTATCGAGACCGTCAATCCGGCGGCCGAGCAGCTGCTCGGCACGTCGTCGCGGCAGTGTGTCGGCAAGCCGATCAACGACGTGCTGGACCTGATCGACACCTCGACGGGCATGTCGATCAAGCTGCTCGCGTCGCTCGGCAACCGCAGCGACCCGACGTTCACCCGTGATCTCGACCTGATCCGCGTGTGCGGCTCGGCGGTGTCGGTGCGCGCGTCGCTGTCGAAGATGGACAACGCCGCGGGCCGCTGCGTCGGCTACGTGCTGATCCTGCGCGACATGACGCGCGAACACCAGTTGATCGAGAAGCTGACCTGGCAGGCGTCGCACGATGCGCTGACCGGCCTCATCAATCGCACGGCGTTCGAGCGACGCCTGGGCGACGCGCTGGCGCAGCGCGGCGGCGGGATGCTGCTGGTGCTCGACCTCGACGGCTTCAAGGAAGTCAACGACGTGTGCGGCCACGCGGCCGGCGACGCGCTGCTGCGCGACGCGACCGCGGTGTTCGCGCGCAGTCTCGGCCACGACGACGTGTTCGGCCGGCTGGGCGGCGACGAATTCGGCATCCTGCTGCCGGCCGGCCGCGACGGCGCGCCGGACGGCGGCAAGGCGGAACGCCTGCGCGCGAGTCTCGAGGACTTCACGTTCCTGTGGGAAGGCGAGCCGTTCAAGCTCAGCGTGAGCATCGGCGTGCTGGATCTCGCGTGCCGGCCCGAGAGCGTCGAGAAGGCGATGCAGATGGCCGACGTCGCGTGCTACGTCGCGAAGGATCGCGGCCGCAACCGCGTGCATGTCGCGGATTCGCGCGACATGCATTCGAGCCGCCAGGCGTATCACACGCAGTGGAGCCGGCGCGTGAAGACGGCGCTCGAGACGAATTCATTCCAGTTGTATGCGCAACCGATCGTGCCGATCCAGCCCGCGCTCGGCGCGCGGGAGCGCGCGGAGATCCTGCTGCGCATTCCGGACGCCGACGGCAAGCTGATCTCGCCGGTGTTCCTGCCGGCCGCCGAGCGCTACGGCCACATGACGATGATCGACCGCTGGGTCGTACGCACCGTGATCCGGCGCCTCGCGCGGCTCGAACAGCGCCGCTACGTCGAATACAACGTGAACCTGTCGGCGATGTCGATCACCGACGAGCGCTTCGTGGAGTTCGTGATCGCCGAACTGTCGGCGTCGGGGCTCGACCCGTCGCTGCTGTGTTTCGAGATCACGGAGACGAGCGCCGTGCGCAACCTGGAGGTCGCGTCGCGCTTCATGTGCGAGCTGCGCGACCTCGGCTGCCGCTTCGCGCTCGACGACTTCGGCGCCGGCATGTCGTCGTTTTCGTATCTGCGCCAGTTGCCGATCGACTACCTGAAGATCGACGGCGGCCTCGTGTCGACCATGACGTCCGACAGCATCAAGCGCGGCATCGCGTCCGCGATCAACGACATCGCGCACGTGATGCAGTACCGCACCGTCGCCGAGCACGTCGAGGATACGGCGACGGCCGAGATGCTTCGCGCGCTGGGCGTCGACTATTGCCAGGGCTATTACTTCAGCCGCCCCGCGCCCTGGCAGGAAGGGGGATTCCATTGAACCAAGCGAGGAACGAACGCATGAGTGCTCCATTTGAACTGACCGGCGACCTGATGGACCTGGCGAGCTATCCGGCCTGGCTGCGCGACGTGGTCGGCGCGACCGACGAACTGAAGGCGCGCGTCCGTGCGCATCCGGTGTTCGCGGCGATGAGCGGCGGGACGCTGCGCGCGTCGCAACTGCGCGCATTCTTCGTGACCGGCTGGGCGGTGGTCAGCCAGTTTCCGGAATACATGGCGATGAACCTGGTGAAGACCGCCGCCTACCGGTCGCGCGGCGACGAGAAGGCGCGGCGCTATCTGATCCGCAATATCCGCGTCGAGCAGAACCACGTCGATCACTGGGCCAACTGGGCGGCGGAATCGGGCGTGACGATCGACATGCTGCTGCGCGGCGACGCGCCGCTGGCCGGATTCTCGCTGAGCCACTGGTGCTGGAAGAGCGGCAGTACCGACGCGCTCGCGCCGAGCATCGCCGCGACCAACTATGCGATCGAGGGCGTGACGGGCGAGTGGAGCGCGCTGCTGTGCGCATCGCCGTACGAACGGCAGTTCGATCCGGCCGTGCGGCATCGCGCGATGCGCTGGCTCAAGCTGCATGCCGACTACGACGACCGGCATCCGTGGGAGGCGCTCGACATCGTCGCGACGCTGCTCGGCCAGTCGCCCGCGGCGCGCGACGTGCGGGACGTCGAGACGTCGATCCGCAAGAGCCTGAGCTATTTCCTGACGAGTCTCGATTGCTGCATGCATGTGTAGTCGCCGGCGTCGTGCGCGCGCGGGTTCGTGCGGGCCGCACCCGGCCGTTCCGGCTGGAAGGCGGGCCGGCGTGACGTCGCGATGCGCCGTGCGGGCCGTCGTGCTGGACGATTTTCCATGGCCACCCAAGTTCTCGTCGTAGAGCCCGATCCGCGCATGCGCGACAGGATCCGCGTGCTCCTGCGCGGCTGCCAGATCGATACGTCGGCGCTCGACGATGTGTCGATGCTGCTCGCGCACGTGAGCGCGGCACCGCCCACCCTGATCGTGTTGCGGGTCGAACGGCCAGCCACGACGTTCTACATGGCGCTCGGCGCACTGCGGCGGGCCGGTTACGACATGCCGGTGATCGTGATCAGCCGCGACGCGCAGGTGGTCGACAAGGTCGTCGCGCTCGAGATCGGCGCGGACGACTATGTCGTGGAGCCGTTCGAGCCGATGGAGCTGGTCGCACGCGTGCGCAGCGCGATGCGCCGCTACGCGCCGAACCGGCCGGAGTCGCCGCGCGGGCCGCGGAATGCCGAAACCTATGCGTTCGGCGACATCGAGGTGAATTTCGTCACGCGGCGCGCGACCCGCGCGGGAGACGACCTCGGGCTGCGCGCGAGCGAATTCGCGCTGCTCGAACTGTTCATCTCGCAGCCGCTGCGCGTCCTGTCGCGCGCGGAGATCCTCGCGCTGCTGGGGCTGACCGTGGCCGGGCGCTCCGAGCGCGGGCTCGACGTGCTGATCTTCCGGCTGCGCAACCTGATCGAGCAGGCGGTCGGCGACTATCGCTACATCCGCACGGTGCGCGGCAAGGGCTACATCTTCGTGCCGCTCGGCACGCTGGCAGACGACGCGGCCCCCCCGCCGCACGCGTGAGCGGGGCGCGGGCACGTCGGGCATCGCGCCCGGTGCGTCGCGCGCCGGCATCGACCAACCTTCGCCTGCGCATGCCGCCATCGCCCCGGTTCACCATCGGGGCGACCCGCCATTGTCGGTTTAGAACGACCGTGCTAAATTTCCCGCCAGCATTGGCAGTCGCCGACCCGATCATCCGGTTTCGGAGCCTTTGGTCATCGGGTCGTCGCGTGGCCGTGGCTCGACGTGACGCTCGCCGCGCACGCGTGCGATCGCGATTTCCACGCCGGCAAGCGTGCCGCCGCGCGTTACTTCTTTCGCCGGGAGCTGCCGAAGGTGGATGCGCAGCTCGACCTGCTGGCGAGCGCCGATACGACGACGCTCGAGATGCGCGACGCGTGGTTCAGAGCGCCGCGCAGCACGAATGATGGTGACGCGG
Organism: Burkholderia sp. Bp8991; assembly: GCF_003853795.1. Lineage (NCBI taxonomy): Bacteria > Pseudomonadati > Pseudomonadota > Betaproteobacteria > Burkholderiales > Burkholderiaceae > Burkholderia > Burkholderia sp. Bp8991. Next base: position 93,238 of record NZ_QTQJ01000027.1, read on the forward strand.
CGCGGGCCGATGCGCGTGCGCTGCGCGCCGATCGCGCGGGCGCGTCCCGCTGCCGTATCGATGCCGTATCGCTGCGCGACGACGTCGCGCGAGGAGAGAGGAGAGCATGAAAGCCCTGTTGTGTACCGCATTCGGCCCGATCGACCGCTTGCGCATCGAGGACGTCGCGGTTCCCGAACCGGCCGCCGGCCAGGTGCGGATTCGCGTGAAGGCGGCGTCGCTCAACTTCCCCGATGCGCTGATCGTCCAGGGGCTCTATCAGGTGAAGCCGGCGCTGCCGTTCTCGCCCGGCGCGGAATTCGCCGGCGTGATCGACGCGGTCGGCGACGGCGTGAGCGCCTGGCGGCCCGGCGACGAGGTGGTCGCGTTCACCGGTCATGGCGGTTTCGCGGAGCATTGCGTGGCTGACGTGCAGCAGATCGCGGCGCTGCCGCCGGGGATGACGTTCGAGCAGGGCGCGGCGCTCGTGCTGGCCTACGGCACGTCGCTGCATGCGCTGCAGCAGCGCGCGCGCCTGCAGCAGGGCGAGACACTGCTGGTGCTGGGCGCGGGCGGCGGTGTCGGGCTGGCCGCGATCGAGATCGCGAAGGCGCTGGGCGCACGCGTGATCGCGGCCGCGTCGAGCGCGGACAAGCTCGCGCTGTGCCGCGCGGCCGGCGCCGACGACACGATCGACTATGCGACCGAGGACCTGCGGCGCCGTGTCGACGAACTGACCGGCGGACGCGGCGCGGACGTCGTCTACGATCCGGTCGGCGGCGCGTACAGCGAGGCGGCGCTGCGCGCGACCGCGTGGCGCGGCCGGTTCCTCGTGGTCGGCTTCGCGGCCGGCGAGATTCCGAAGATCGCGCTGAACCTCGCGCTGCTCAAGGAGCGCGACATCCTGGGCGTGTTCTGGGGCGACGCGGTGCGGCGCGACCCCGCGCAGCATGCGGCGAACATGCACCAGCTCGCGCAATGGTTCGCGGCCGGCAAGGTGCGGCCCGCGATCACCGAGCGCGTGCCGCTCTCGGGCGCGGCCGACGCAATCGCGCGCATGGCGAGCCGGCAGGTGAAGGGCAAGGTCGTGATCCTGCCGGACGCGTGACGGCGCCGGCGCGGCATCATGCGGCGGCGACCCGAGCGGGCGCCGCCTTCGAGCGGGTTTCTTTCGTGTGACGTTACCGGAGTCGTTGAGCATGCAACCCCTGTCGAATCTGCAACCCGCCGTCGCGGCATCGCTCGCGACGTGGCACGCGATGCTCGCGCGCAAGGATTTCAGCGAACTCGACACGATCGTCCATCCGGACGCCGTGTTCCGCTCGCCGATGGCGTTCAAGCCGTACGGACCGGCGCCCGCGCTGCTGCTGGCGCTGCGCACGGTGCTCACGATCCTCGAGAACTTCGAATACCACCGCGCGTTCGCCGACGACGACGGCACGAGCGTCGTGCTGGAATTCAGTGCGACGGTCGGCGACAAGCGGCTGAAGGGCATCGACATGATCCGCTTCGACGTCGACGGGCGGATCGTCGAATTCGAGGTGATGATCCGGCCGTTCAATGCGCTGCAGGCGCTCGGCGCGGCGATGGGCGCGCGGCTCGGGCAGCAGTTGCCGGGGTTCAAGATCGGCGGGTGAGCGGCGGGCCGCCGGCCGGTGCGGAAAATGTCGCCGGCGCAACGCGACGGTCGCGCTCGCGTGCGGCGCCAGCCGGGCGCGCGTCAGTGAGTCTTGATCCTGACGCTGTAGCCCGCATCCTCGAACGCGACGACGAATTCCTCGGGGAACAGCCACGACTCGACCTTCACGTGCGACGTCGCGCGATCGATCTCGACCTTGGCGTCGGGATCGACGCGCCAGATTTCATGTTCGACCGCGCGGGCGGTATCCTCGTCGAGCGAGTGGTCCAGTACGAATTCCATGATCAATTTCCTGTTTTGACGGCCGCATTCACATGAGCGAGAGCGGCCGGTTGGCGAACGAAGCCGATGACGTCGACGGGATCGGACAACATGGGTCGACGATACGCGCGATCGCGTCGAACGATAAGCCGGCATGCGCGTGACGCACTGTCGCCCGTTGATCAACGAATCCGGTGAAGCGTGTGCGAACGGGCTTCCGGAGTGCGAAAGATGCGTTGCAGCCAAGATCGACTTGGCTCGCAGCGATGCGCGGCTCACTTCGCGCCAGTGAATTGCCGATGAAGCAAGTACCGTTCCGCGCGATCGATGTTGCACGACACGGCACCGCATCACACCACGCACAACGCACAACGCACAACGCACAACGCACAACGCACAACGCACAACGCACAACGCACAACGCACAACGCGCATCACGCATCGAGCGACGCCACCGCATCGGCCGCGATCATCGCGAGGTGATTCGCGGGCCGCGGCCGGCCGGTCGGACGAAACACGGCCTCGCCCTGCACGATGGCGCGGCCCGAATACGCGCACCGTCCGTCGCGCCGTGCGACCGCGCGGCGCCATTTCTGTTCGCCGTAGTGCAGGCGGCCGCTTTCGACCCAGCGGACCAGCAGCGATTCGTGCGACCACTCCAGCAGCGTGACGTGAACCTGGCTGCGACCGGGTGACGATGCGCGCGGCGCGATGCCGACGGAAGAGACGGTCAGCATGATCGATTGCTTTCGGCGCGACCGCCGCGGCGCCGATCCGCATCGCGCGGCAACGAACGGCACTGCATCGGCCGCCCGGTGCGGCGCCGGAGTTCGTGAGTTACGCTGAATGCCATTGCCAGTCTCCTGCCGGCCGGCGAGGCCGGCGCGGGGTCGATCGAGGCCGCGCGCGCTCGACGCGGCCGGTTCGGGATGCGTCGACGGAGCGGGTGCGCAGTACGTACCGCTCGCATCGCCGACGAACGCCCAGTGTAAAAGCGCATGCCGGGCCACCGGAAGGCGCGCGAACAAGAACATGGTGTTGCCCGATATCGAACACGGGCGTGCGTGCCTACGGCCGCACCACGGCATCAAGTGCGCGTATCCGGTGCCGCGCCGCGCGCCATACCGTCCAGCCGGATCCGGACCGGCACGCGCTGCGCGAGCCGCACCCACGTGAAGATCGGGTTGAGGTCGGCGAGCAGCGTCGCGCCGGCCGGATTGTCGCGATCGCTGAGGCCGCGCGCGACGCTTTCGACGTGTCCGGTCAGCGACGGCCCGCCGGACAGCAGCCGGATCGCCGGCATCATCAGGATCACGACCGTCACCATCGCCATGCGTGGCGCTGCCAGCTCCAGCCGCATCGACACGCCCACCGCCAGCACGACGGCGACGATGGTATTCGCGACATGGATCAGGCGCGCGCCGTCGGTTCGGCCGTATTCGCGGCTCACGCCGAGCAGCATGCGAGCGAACGCCGCTGCGTTGACAGGCCTGGCCAGCGCGGGCTTGGTCGGCGGCATGGCGTGACGGCAGGACGGATCCGGTGGGACGGCGGCGACACGGTGGCGCGCATCGCGTCAGACGGAATCCGTCGACAGCATTTCGACATGCAGCTCCTTGTCCGTGCCGGCGGACGACGGCGGATCGAGCAGCGCGATGCGCACGTGTTCGATGAACAGCTTCAGCTTGTTGCTCGCGTACGGATTGCGCGGATAGACCGCGTAGATCACTTCGTCCTGCGGTGCTTCATCGGCGAGCACGCGCACCAGCCGGCCGTCGCGCAGGCAGTCGTCCGCGATGTAGCGCGGCAGCATCGCGATGCCGATGCCTTGCACCGCGGCGTCGCACAGCGTTTCGCCGTTGTTGGACAGGAACACGCTGCCCGGGCTGATTGCGCGCGGCTTGCCGAGGCTGCCGGGCGTCGTGAACGTCCAGGTGGCCGACGGCGCCGTATGGCTGTAGTTCAGGCAGCGGTGCTCGAGCAGCGCGTCGATCGAGTCCGGTTCGCCGTGAGCGGCGAGGTAGTCGGGACTGCAGACGACGACGCGCTCGCATGCGGCGACGCGGCGTGCGATCAGCGCGCTGTCGGGCAGTCGCGCGGAGCGGATCGCGACGTCGAAGCGCTCGACTTCGAGGTTCATCGTGCGATCGTCGGTGTCGAGCGTGACGCGCAGCTGCGGATGCGCGGCGGCGAAGGCCGCGACCGCCGGCCCGAGCAGGCGGCGAGTGAGACTCACCGGCGACGTGATGCGCAGCTCGCCGCACAGTCCGTGCGAGCGTTCCGCGATTTCTTCGGCGACGTCGACGAGCCGGCGCATCGATTCCGACGCGGCACGATAGAAGATCATGCCGTCTTCGGTCGGCGTTACGTTGCGGGTCGAGCGCATCAGCAGCTGCACGCCGAGCGTGCGCTCGAGGTCGCTGATGCGCTTGCTGACGACGGACTTCGACAGGCCGAGCCGGCGTGCGGATTCGGTGATGCTTTGCCGCTCGACGGCGAACAGGAAGGCCTGGATATCGTCTATGTTCAGGGATTTCATGATGCTGTCCGAGGGGCGTCGGGCATGAGTAAAGGGCGGCCGTTTGCTGCGCTGCCACGCATGCCGAGGCGATCGACGGGCGACGCGACGGCGGCGGCCGGCCGCGCGAATCGTGTGACGAAAGCGCGGCGCGCGGCGGCATGCGCCGAAACGGCTGCAACGCGTGGGAAACGCGACGCGCCGCCGGCATGTCGCAGCCGCGCGAACGACTTCGCGCGGCTGCGCTGCAACGCGGCACGAACGGGCGGTTCGGGGGCGTGGCGGGTTACGCGAGCTTGATGCGAGTCCGATGCCGTTGGCAATCCGTATGAGTCCAAGCGTAGTGGAACGTGTCGCCTGTCGATAGCCGGGCCGGATGGTCCTCAGTGTTCCGTGCAGGGAACAATCGATCGCGCCACCATCGGGGACGGCACGATCTGCGAATCGCTGCCGGTGCTTGCCGGCGCGGCGGCGGGCTTCAGGCGATCTGATCGAGGCGATAGACCTCCACCGTGTCGACGGCATCCCAGTCGCGAGCCTGGAACGCCGCGATGTGCGTGCGTATTCGTAACGGATCGGAGGGAATGCGTCGACGCAGGGTGGTGTCGCGGTTGCGACCGCCGGTATCCGGACGGTCGCAACCGCACGAAACGGCATGCGCCGTCGCGGCTCAGTTCTTGTCGTACGAGAACTGGATGCCCGCGGTGCCGCTGGTTTCGATGAACAGGTTGATGAATGCCGGAACGGTTGCGCTGCGCGCCCAGTCGCGCTGCAGTTCGCAGAACAGCTGCGCGACGCTGATCATCTGGCCGCCGGCCTGCTCGAT
>NZ_QTQJ01000028.1:0-87540 GCF_003853795.1 Burkholderia sp. Bp8991
ATGCCCGTCCTGCGGAACACGCCTTCCGCGTCGTGGGCTTTCTGGGCGAGGCTTGCAGGGTTCTGCGTGTCGAGCCACTGCTTGAGGCGCGCGTAGGGCGCCCTCACCATATCGCCGGATTGCAGCATTTCATCGAATGGCTTCATCGATCTTTTTCTCCATCGATCGTTTTCCCCGGCATTGCGCATGCCGGACCGGCGTACTAACTGCCTTGCAAGGAACGTGCCTTGCGATAACCCCTCAGGTCCCCCTTTTTGTCGCGCGGCCGGCACGCCCCCGCAGCATGCCGCACCATGATGGTGCGACGCACGGAGCGGGACGCGCCAGCGGCGTGCCGTGCCCGTGCACGGCCGCTGCTGCGCCGCGTCTGTGAAACATAGTTCCCCTGCGTGTCACGACTGTGCAAGCTGCACTGCACCAATACCTCCCCCTGCCCGCACGCCTGCCCGTTGCCGCGCTGCCCGCCGGCAGCAGCTCCGAGCCCGTACCGGCACGGCTTCCCGCCGCCGTGCACTCGACCGCGTCCCGCCACCTCCTCGGCCGGTCTTGCCGCATCGCAGCGAACCGCGCGGCGGCGGCGGCGGCCCGTCGCGGCGGCCCGTCCTGCACCGCGGACGGGAATGGCGCCGCATCCTTCGGTTACCGGGCGGAATGACGGAAAGGCGGGCCGGCACGAGGCCGGCCCTGGGGGAAGTACCGTCTGCGGCAGGTCGGGCAGTTCGACGCGGTGAACTAACCGGTTAGCCGGGTCCGGCACCTCGAACTTATGCAGCCGTAATCCCGCCGACAACGCCCATGCATATTTCGACTGACACCGATCGAAAAAAAACATCGGCCCCCATGCGCGAGGCGCGGTACGCTACCAAACCGGTTCAGTGAAATGGTGCCGCTCCTCCCGGCGCCGACTATAAACAGCGAAGATCAACATGGAAGCAAAGTGGCTGGAAGATTTCCTGAGCCTTGCGGATACCAAGAGCTTTTCCCGGGCCGCGCGTCATCGGCACCTCACGCAGTCGGCGTTCAGCCGGCGCATCGCCGCGCTCGAAACGTGGATGGACGCGAAGCTGGTCGACCGCAGCATCAACCCGATCGCGCTGACGCCGGCCGGGCAGATGTTCCGCGGGCTGGCCGCGGACATCCTGCGCAGCATGTATGCGGCACGCAACCTCGTGAACGGCTATGACCAGTTCGCGGCAAGCGACCAGGTGGTGCGCTTCGCGGTCGCGCATACGCTCGTGTTCACGCTGTTCCCCGAATGGCTCAAGCAGCTGAACGGCGAAGTCGGCCACGTGACCGCACGCGTCAACGCGGTGAACGTGCCCGAAGGCGTGCAGCAGCTCGTCGAAGGTGAATGCGACCTGCTGCTCGGCTATCACCATCCGCAACTGCCGATCGTGCTCGATCCGAACCACTTCCCGTTCGTCACGCTCGGCGTCGAACGGATCCTGCCGGTATCGACGCCCGACGCGCGCGGCAAACCGGTATTCGAACTGCCGGGCACGCCGGACGCGCCGCTGCCGCTGCTCGCGTATTCGTCGGGCGCGTTCCTCGGGAACGTGGTCGAAATGCTGCTGCTGAACGCGGCCGAACCGTACGCGCTGCACCGGTGCTTCGAGACGCACATGTCCGAGGCGCTGAAGGGGATGGTCGTGGCCGGGCACGGGATCGGCTGGCTGCCCGAAAGCTGCGTGGCGAAGGAGCTCGCGGAGGGCTCGCTCGTCCGCGCGGGCTCGGCGGACTGGATCACCGAACTCGAGATTCGCCTGTACCGGTCCGCGCGCAAGCGCGGGCTCGCGGCCGAGCAGCTGTGGACCTACATCATGAACCGGCCGCGCACCGCGGCCGACGGCGCGCGGGCGGCCGAGGAGTCGATCGCGCCGGCCATGCGCATCGCGCGCCGCAGCGCCGGCGGCAGCCGGTAGCGCCCTCACCGCCCCTCGTCACCCGACTCGCCAGCGCGCCGCGCGGATGCAATCCGCCCGGCGCGCGGTTATTCGACGTGCGCAATCGCGGAGCATTTTCCGCTCCTGCTCCGTCTTCGATATGCGTTCCGTACCTCGATTAAACCCGCAAAAACAGGCAAACGTTTGCGAGCCGAATCGCATTTAATTTACATCGAAAACATCGACCCCGAATAAATTTCCGATTCATACGACAGAAATAACCTGTTACAGAACAAATTAAAAGTTTCTCTTTTCATGCAATGGCATTTTTCATCGATAAGGCCATATCCCCTCTTTCGATTTCCTGACCTGCACTCCGAAATTCGCCGTGATGCTTCGATGAAAGAGGAAAGTCTTCCTTTTATCAGTCGTTACTTTTCGGTACAAACGTCGGTACCACTTACGTCGGAAATTTGCAAAATGGTCATCGCTACCGATGAGCAAATTTCATATTCGGCAATATCGCCTTTGTTCAGAGCTGATCCATTTCGTCGAATTATTGCCAATCCTATTTAAATAAGACATTTAAAGCTTGTCCCATTCGGGCCACACATGATTGTTTGTTCGAAACCCATCGTGTATCAATAGCGTTGTCGCAAAACGAAATAGCGTCGCTAATTTTCAAATCGGAATAAGTGCATTGCCAGCGATTCCGGATGGAGGTTGCAATGTCTTCCTCGTTTGAACAGCATGGTCGCCGGCTCCTCGGCATTGTCGTATCCGCGCTCTGCATTCATGCCGCGGCCCAAACTCCGAACCAGGCCCCGACACCCTCGTCCGATACCGGCTCCGGGCGATACGTGATTTCGTACGTCTGCGGCGACGCGCGAATCGACGGTACGGCGCCGCTTCCCCCCGATGGCCGGCCGTACAACCTCGGTGTGTCGTTCGTATCGGGCGCCACCGGGCAACCGCTGTCGAACGTGCAGGTGCGGCTGCGACGGCATGGACGCGTCCTCGTCGAATTCAACGCGACGGGTTCGCGCTGTCTGTTCAGCGTGCCCGATGCAAGTTACCGGGTCGAAGGGACCTATCAGGGAGCGACCCAGTTCGCGGTGGTCGAAACCGGCGCACTCACCACGCAGTTGCGGTGGTGAACGTCAGTCGAATCCGCGCGCCAAGGGCGCGCACCCGCGTCATGCACTGCAATCCATCGACAGGAGAATCGAATGACTCGTGCAGAGCGACCGGACGGCGCGCCCGTCCGTCAGCCGAAGCCCTCCTGGGGACCGGGAAAGAATGCGGCGCTCAGCATCGTTGCATTTGCCGCGATCTTCGGCGCCTTCGCCTACGTCGAGCGAGACGTGGGGGGCAGCCATGCAACCGTGACGCACGACATCGCCGGCTTGATCGGCACCACCGTCGGGAAGTATCGCCAGGCCATCGTGGCCGCGACGGCCGACGCCTCCCGCGCGGCGTCGACGGCCGGGCAGGCCGAGCCGGTGACGCCTTCCGCACCGGGTACGCCGTTTGCGTCGGCGATGCCTGCAGGATCGGCCGCGACCGCCCCGGCCGTGCCGCCACCACCGACCGCCCGCCCCGCCGCGAAACACCCGCGCCCCGCGCATGTGCCGACCACGACGCTCGCGGCCGGTGCACACGCCGCATCGGCGAGCGCTCGCGCGGCACGCCCCGCTGACACGCACCGGACGTCGCGTTCGCAGGCGCTGGCACGCACGAGACAACACCCCGAGCCCACGCCGACACGGCAACCGCAATCGGATATCGCCGACACGACGCACATGCAGACCACCAGCGTCACGCGCGACGAGATGGAAGGCGCCCGCGCCCTCGCCAGGGCGCGCTGGTGCGCACGGATCGACGAATGGACCTGCGTCGAGCACAACGCGAGCCGGGCCCTCGCCATCGACCCGAAGAACAGCGAATCGCGCGCGCTGCTTGGACAAGCGATCCGCAACCGCCTGTGAAGCGGCCGGACGCTGCCGGGCCTCACTGCCCGGCAGCACGACGACCGGCGACGCGCGTCGTCGGGCGTGCAACCGATGTGATCGTTTCAGAGTGAGGAGACATCGTGGCTAACAATCGTCAACAACAATGCACCACCGTCGCTCCGCCCAACCGGCGGATCCTCCTGCACGCGCCCTTGCTGTTGCTGCTCATCGCGTCCGGCTCCTGTCTTGCCGCCGAAGGCGACGCGGAACCGGGCAGCGCGAGGGAAGTCGCAGGCACCCACGGCGCGCCGGATGCGCTGCCGCCCGGCATGCAGCCGACGGAGGCGTCGATGCGGCTCGCCCAGGGCCCGGACGCCCTGCCCCCGCATGCGCCGACGCCGATCGCGCAGGCATCGGACGCATCGATGCAGATCGCGCAGGCGGCGAACCCGCAGCCGCAGGCGATGCCGACCACGGTCGTGGTGGAGCCGGACGCGGCGCAGCCGAGTGAACCGGCGCCGGACGCGCGATCGTCGGATGCGCAGACGCAGCAGCTTGCCCAGGCGCCCGACATCGCGTCGCCGAATATGTCAGCGCCAGCCGCGCAATCGTCGGACGCTTCAATCCCGCTTGCCCAGGCACCCGACACCGCGCCGCCGAACACATCGGCGCCAGCCGCGCAATCGTCGGACGCTTCAATCCAGCTTGCCCAGGCACCCGACACCGTGCCGCCGAACACATCGGCTCCGGCCGCGCAATCGTCGGATGCTTCAATCCCGCTTGCCCAGGCACCCGACACCGCGCCGCCGAACACATCGGCTCCAGCCGCGCAATCGTCGGATGCTTCAATCCCGCTTGCCCAGGCACCCGACACCGCGCCGCCGAATACATCGGCTCCGGTCGCGCATGCATCGGACGCGCCGACCCAGCCCGCACCGGCCGCTGCCGCCGCATCGCCGAATGCTGCGACGACAGCGACGACACCGACGCAAACCGCGCAGGCATCCGGCACCCCCATGCCGACCTCGCCTGCGCCGGTGACCCAGACGCCCGGCGCTCAGCCGCCGTCCTCGCAGGCACCGAATTCGCAGACGCCCGGCGCCCAGCTACCCGGCGAGTCGATCCAGCGATCGCAAGGCCCCGACGTCCAGACACCGAATGCCCAGATACCGAATCTCCGTACCGCCGATGTCGCGACCGTGCGCAACGACGTGTTCGGCCTCGCGGCGAGCGGCGGCGCGATCCAGGCGCTCGAGGAAGCGAAGGCACGGCCCGATGCGTTCTCGGCCGTCGACGTCGCGCAGCTGGAAGAGCTGTCGATACGCCAGCAGGTGCGCGGCGGACGCGACAAGTCGCGCTCGATGACGAGTCCGGACCGCTTCGACGGGATCGACAACGCGCTGCGCGCGGCCGACGACCTCGACAAGCGGATGCCGGCCACGCCCGACTATGCGCCGGTCAGGACGGCGCTCGCGGGCGACCGCACGGTCGCCCTCGCGGCACGCGGCGACATGAAGCCGGCCGTCGCGACGTTCGAGACGATCCCGTCCAATGCGGAGATCTCGATCGACGCGCTGGCGGCGGTTGGCGACGCCTACCTGTACCTGAGCGAACCGGCCAAGGCGAACGGCGTGTACCAGCGTGCGCTGAACCAGGCGACCGCGTCGCCTACGGACCGTGCGACCCGCGGCTTCCAGTACGGCGCACGCACGCGTCCGATCGAACTTCGCGAAGGGCTGTTCTGGTCGTATGTCGACCAGGCACGCGCGGCGGACGCGAAGCAGGTGCTCGACGACATGGGCAAGTCCCTGCCGCCGGTCAACGAAGTGCGCAACGTCGGTCCGGAAGAAAGCGACTATCTGCGCTACTACCGGCTGCGCGCGCAATACCTGATCTTCACGGGTCACACCGACGAGGGGATCGCCGCGCTGGAACAGCTCGAGAAGGAGGTGCCGTTCAACGCGGAAGTCCGTGCCGCGCACGCCGACGCGGTATCCGGCCAGTCGCATCCCCGCCAGGCGATCGCGATGTATCGCGCATCGCTGACCGACCACCCGGACAGCGTCGAGATGCTCGCCGGCCTCGGCCGCGCGGCGCTGACGGCAGACGACTACGCAACCGCGAAGAACGTCGACCAGACCCTCGACAACACGTTCCCGGACAGCGGCGCCGTGCGCAGCTTCAAGCGCGACTACAAGGCATACCGCAGCCCCGTGTTCACGACCGACCTGAGCTTCGAGCACGGCAACAGTGCACTGGCCGACAACAGCTTCACGTCGGACAGCTATGTGTATTCGCAACCGTTCGGCGACAACTGGCGCGTCTTCTCGCATACGTTCTTCGGCCACGCGCAAACCGATTCCGGCAGCGTCAGCCGCACGCGCACAGGCGTCGGCGGCGACTACCGGCACGGGCCGCTCACCGTGCAGGGCGAAGTCACGCGCTCGTTCGGCTCGGACGGCCGAACCGGCGGCCGCGGATCGATCGCGTACGCGCTGAACGACTACTGGACGGTCAGCGCCGGCCTCGACAGCAACGACAACTCGCTGCCGTGGAAGGCGTATGCCGCGCATATCTGGGGCCGCTCCGCGAACGCGTCGGTCGTGTATCGCCAGAACGACCGCCGCGAGGTGAAGCTGAGCTACGGCGTGAGCCGCTACAGCGATTCGAACCTGCACCAGGAAATCACGGCAACCGCCACGCAGCGTGTGTACACGTCCGCCAGGCAGCTCGTCAACGTCTCGCTGGATCTCGGCACCGACAGCAACACGCGCAACGACGCGCCCTACTTCAGTCCGCGCCGCGACTATGCGGCCGCGGCGACCGTCATGCACCAGCTGACGCTGTGGAAGAAGGGCGACATGTCGCTGCAGCAGCGCGTCTCGGCGTCGGGCGGCGTGTACAACGAGCGCGGCTTCGGCAGCAGCCCGCTGTGGAGCGCGCGTCTCGAGCACGCGTGGACGTTCAAGCACGACATCACGCTGAGCTATGGCGTCGAGGTCAGCAGCCACGCGTACGACGGCCAGCGCGAGCGCTCCGAAACCGGCTTCCTGTCGCTCAATCTGCCGTTCTAGCAAGGAGATCGCGCAATGCAAACCAGACGGACCTTCATGTGCGGATGCCTCGGCACGTTCACCGCCTGTTCGCTGTTCCCGGGCGTGACGAACGCCAAGATGATCGACCTGCTGCCGCCATCCGATCCGGCCGACGGCAAGACGTTTCGCGTCATCTGCCTGCATGACGTGCGCGACAACCTGATGGAGTCGTTCAAGCCCCCGTCGGCGCTGGTCGATCCGTTCGCGGTCGATACCGGCACGCTGACCGCGATCTTCTCGTGGCTGCAGACCAACAACTACCACACCATCACGGTCAAGCAGATCGAGGCGTCCCGGCACGGCGGCAAGCCGCTGCCGCCGCGTTCCGTGCTGCTCACGTTCGACGACGGCTTTCGCAGCCACTACACGAAAGTGCTGCCGCTGCTCGAGCGCTTCAAGTATCCGGCCGTGATGGGCATCGTCACCGCGTGGATCGATGCACCGCCGAATGTGCCGATCCGCATCAGCGACAAGGTCCAGGTGCCGCGCGACTACTTCCTGTCGTGGGACGAGGTGAAGAAGCTCGGCCAGTCGGACCTCGTCGAGCTCGGCTGCCATACCCACAACCTCCATCACGGCGCGATCGCGAATCCGCAAGGCAACGAGTTGCCGGCGACCACGTCGCACCTCTACCTGCAAGACCAGAAACGCTATGAAACCGACGCCGAATTCCACGCACGCGTGCACGACGACCTGCAGACGTGCGTGCGCCAGATCCGCGAACACACGGGCATCGTTGCTCGCTCGATGGTGTGGCCATACGGCGCGGAAAACCAGCCCGTGCGCCAGATATCGACGTCGCTCGGCATGGACATCCAGTTCAGCCTCGATGCCGGCCCGAATACGCCGGACGTGCCGCTGGACCGGCTGAGACGGATCCTGATGATGTACGACGTCGACATCGGCGGGTTCGAACGCTCGATGCGCGAGCCGGCCTCCAACCGCGGCGACGTCGACGTGCCCGAGCGCACCGTGCAGGTCGATCTCGACCAGGTCTACGATCCGGATCCCGCGCGGCAGGAAGCGAATCTCGGCAAGCTGATCGAACGCATCTACCGGATGCAGCCGAAATCGGTGTACCTGCAGGCGTATGCCGATCCGAAAGGCACGGGCGTGGCCGAAGCGGTGTATTTCCCGAACCGGCACCTGCCGATGCGCGCCGACCTGTTCTCGCGCGCCGCGTGGCAGCTCAACACGCGCTCCAACGTGCAGGTGTACGCGTGGATGCCGGTGCTCGCGTTCCGGCCGCCGCCGGACAAGCAGCGCGGGCTCGAGGCCGTCAGCGCATTCGGCGGCGCACCGGCCCGCGAGAACGGCACGCGCGTGTTCCGGCTGAGCCCGTTCGATCCGGAGGCGCGGCTGATGATCCAGCAGATCTACGAGGATCTCAGCAAGCACGCGTCGTTCAGCGGCATCCTGTTCAGCGACGACGCCGTGCTCGACGACTACGAGGATGCGGGCCGGCATGCGCTGCGCACCTATTCGCAGTGGGGGCTGCCGGCCGACGTCGGCAAGATCCGCGAAAATCCCGACCTGTTGAAACGCTGGACGCGCCAGAAGTCGCGCTACCTGATCGACCTGACCCGCCAGCTCGAACAGATCGTGCTGGCCCATCAGAACGTGGGCGACGTGCTGACCGCGCGCAACATCTACGCGCTGCCGGTGCTCAAGCCCGAATCGGAAGCGTGGTACGCGCAGAACTACGACGATTTCCTCGCCACCTACGACTACGTGGCGCTGATGGCGATGCCGTACATGGAGCAGGCGAAGGATCCCGAGGGCTGGCTGGATCAGCTCGTGCGGGCCGTCCGCGCCAAGCAGCGCGGGCTGCAGCGTACCGTGTTCGAACTGCAGTCGTACGACTGGCGCGCGCAGAAGCAGGTGCCGGCCGGCACGCTGCTTGCGCAGATGCGACGACTGCGCAGCGAGGGCGCCGTGAATTTCGGCTACTACCCGGACAACTTCCTGAACGGCCAGCCGGAACTCGACGCGATGCGCGACGTGATGTCGCTGAAGTCGCGCCTCGATCCGACCTCCATCAACGCGCTGATGCAGATGCAGCATGCACAGGGGACCAAGACGCCATGACCACCCACGGCATCATCCAGCGCCTGCAGGACTTCGTCTTCTACTATCCGTTCTTCATGTCGTATCTGTGGATGATCGGCGGCGTCGTCCATTATTTCCTGCTCGAGGAAGGCCGCGAGCTGTCGACGCGCACGATCGCCGCGAGCGGCATCCCGAAGATCTCGATCGTCGTGCCGTGCTACAACGAGGCCGCCAACGCACGCAGCGTGATCCGCCACCTCAACGCGATGGACTACCCGAACTACGACATCATCGCGGTCAACGACGGCAGCCGGGACCGCACGGGCGACATCCTCAACGAGCTGGCCGTCGAGATCCCGCGGCTGCTCGTCATCCATCACGCGCGCAACGAAGGCAAGGCGGTCGGGCTCACCACCGCGGCGGCGGTATCGAACGCGGAATACCTGCTCTGCATCGACGGCGATGCGCTGCTCGCGCATGACGCGATCGGCTGGATGCTCGAGCACTTCCTGACCGACCCGGGCGTCGGCGCGGTCACCGGCAACCCGCGCATCCGCACGCGCACGTCGCTGCTGGGACGCATGCAGGTCGGCGAATTCTCGTCGATCGTCGGCCTGATCAAGCGCACGCAGCAAGTGTACGGCCGCATCTTCACGGTGTCGGGCGTGATCACGATGTTCCGCAAGACCGCGCTCGCCGACGTCGGCTACTGGAGCTCGGACATGCTGACCGAGGACATCGACATCAGCTGGAAGCTGCAGTGCCGCGACTGGCGCGTCGTGTACGAGCCGCACGCGCTCAGCTGGATCCTGATGCCCGAGACGCTGAAGGGTCTCTACCGGCAGCGATTGCGCTGGGCGAAAGGCGGCATCCAGGTGCTGATCAAGTACGCGGGCACGCTCGCGCGGCCGACCCAGATGATGATGTGGCCGCTGTTCGTCGAGTACCTGATCGGCATCACGTGGGCCTACTCGATGTCGTTCATCCTGCTGCTCGCGCTCGTCGACGTCGTCTACCCGCTTCCGCCCGACTGGCATGTGTCCGTGGTGCCGCACTGGCACGGGATGCTGCTGGTCGCGACCTGCATCCTGCAGCTGATCATCGGCAGCATGATCGATCGTCGTTACGACGAAAAACTCCTGATGTATTTCCTTGACACCGTCTGGTACCCCGTCGCGTTCTGGCTGATCAGCATGATCACCACCGTCGTCGCCCTGCCCGCCGTCGTACTGCGGGGCCGCGGCAAGCGCGCCGTCTGGGTCAGTCCCGACCGAGGCATTCAACATGAAGAACGCGCCGATTATTGACCTTTCCCTGCGCGCGCCGCGCGAAATGATCGCCGAGCGCGGCGTCGTCGTCGGGCCCGTGCTCGTCGCATGGTTCCGCCTCGTGCGGCCCGCGCTGGTCGGAGGAGTATGGGCATCGATCTGCATCTACACGTACCGCTACCTGCTGCCGTTCAACGAGGCCGAGATGCCGATCGAGCAGATCGTGTTCTACGTGACGAGCATCGCGCTGATCGCCGGCACGATCGTCACGTGGCTGATCGCGGGACGCGTCGTGCATCCGCTCGCGTACCGGTTGCGCGTGTCGAAGATGCTGCGGCGCTCGGCCAGCGTGAAGATGCGCTCGGTGCCGCCGACCGCGCTCGCGGGCGCCCGCCGGCGCGGCGCGCGGCGCACGACGCGCATTCTCGTCGCGTCGCACGACGCGAACGGCTCGATCTCGGGCATCGAATGGATCGCGCATGCGGGACCGCAGCCCCGCGAGTAGGTCACCCGCGCCGTGCCGCAACGCACTGCGCACTGCGCCACGCACGCCGCATGACGCGACGGCGCTCCTGAAATCGTCCTGGCGCGCGTCGCGCGCCGGCCGGAAAACTTCCTGTAGACGAGGTGAATCATGTGCGGAATCGTCGGAGCAAGCGGCCTGAACAATCAGGTCCCGCAACTGGTCAATGCACTGAGCCGGCTCGAATATCGCGGCTACGATTCGTGCGGCATCGCCGTGCTGCGTGACGGCTGCCTGCGCAGCGAACGCACGTTGCGGCGCGTGGCAGACTTGCAGGACCGCGTGCTGACGCTCGGTCTCGAAGCGCAGACGTGCATCGCGCACACGCGCTGGGCGACGCACGGCGCACCGTCGGAAATGAACGCGCACCCGATCATGTCGGGCGACACGATCGCGGTCGTGCACAACGGCATCATCGAAAACCACGATGCGCTGCGCGCCGAACTGCGGGAGCGCGGCTATACGTTTCGCGGCGAGACCGACACCGAGGTGATCGCCCACCTGATCCACAGCATGTATCGCGACGACCTGTTCGACGCGGTGATTCGCGCGGTCAAGCGGCTGCACGGCGCGTACGCGATCGCCGTGCTGAGCGCGCGCGAGCCGCAGCGGCTCGTCGCCGCGCGCGCGGGCTCGCCGCTCGTGATCGGCATCGGCGCGGACCAGAACTATCTCGCGTCCGATTGCGCGGCACTCGGCGACCTGACCGACCGTTTCGTCTACCTGGAAGACGGTGACGTCGCGCTGATCACGCCGGAGCGGATCGCCGTGGTCGACTCGGTCGGGAGCGAGGCACAGCGTCCGCTGTGCCTCGTCAAGGCGCGCGACGACGACGCCGCCCTCGGCCCGTACCAGCACTTCATGCAGAAGGAGATCTTCGAACAGCCGAAGGCGATCGCCGCCACGATCGACGGCATCGACACGGTCTCGCCCGCGCTGTTCGGCGGCAGCGACAGCACGCGTGCGCTGCTGTCGAAGACCCGAAGCGTGCTGCTGCTCGGCTGCGGCACCAGCTACTACGCGGGCCTGACCGCGAAATACTGGCTCGAGGGCATCGCGGGCATCCCGGCGCAGGTCGAGATCGCGAGCGAATACCGCTATCGCGATACCGTGCCCGATCCGCGCACGCTCGTCGTCGGCATTTCGCAGTCCGGCGAGACCGCCGACACGATCGGCGCGATCGAGCGCGCGCGCGCGATGGGCCAGGACATGTCGATGGCAATCTGCAACGTGGCGACGAGTTCGATCGCGCGCAGCGCGCCGCTCAGCTTCCTGACACGCGCCGGCATCGAGCTCGGCGTCGCGTCGACCAAGGCGTTCACGACCCAGCTCGTCGCGCTGTTCCTGCTGACGCTCGCGCTCGCGCAGCAGCGCGGCCGGCTCGACGCCGCGCAGGTCGCGACGCACCTGAAGCAGCTGCACGAACTGCCGGAGCGCATCGGTCACGCACTCGCGCTGGAAACGCAGATCATGGGCTGGGCCGCGAAGTTCGCGCGCACCGAGAACGCGCTGTTCCTCGGGCGCGGCATTCACTATCCGATCGCGCTCGAAGGCGCGCTGAAGCTCAAGGAAGTGTCGTACATCCATGCGGAAGGCTATCCGGCCGGCGAACTGAAGCATGGCCCGCTCGCGCTCGTCACGAGCGCGATGCCGGTCGTCACGATCGCGCCGGACGACCGCCTGTTCCAGAAGCTGAAGTCCAACATGGCCGAGGTGCGCGCGCGCGGCGGACGGCTGTACGTGCTCGCCGGCCATCATCTCGAGATCGACGCCGACCGCGACACGCACCTGATCCGCGTGCGCGAATCGGGCGACGCGCTGTCGCCGATCGTCAACGTGATCCCGTTGCAGCTGCTCGCGTATCACGTCGGCTGCGCGCGCGGCGCCGACGTCGACAAGCCGCGCAATCTCGCGAAATCGGTCACCGTCGAATGATGCGGCGGCCGGTCGCGGCCCAAGTCGCCACCGCGCGCCCGCATGCGTTCGGGCGCGCCGCCGCGTGGCGCGTCGCGACCGTGCTCTGCGGCGCGTGCTGCGCGTTCGCCGCGCCGTCGCACGCGTTTGCCGGCGCGCCGGTCGTGCACACCGTCACCGTGGAGGCGCCGGCGTCACCTCAGTCGCCGCAGGAGCGCGGCGACCCGCGGCGCTTCATGCACGGGATCGGCGTGGCCGACGCCGGCGACGGCCGGCGCTGGGTGTTCTTCAGCAGCTCGGGCATCGTGCCGCGCGGCGCGCTGCGCAACGGCGACTGGCCGCATGACGTGTACGTCGGCGAATGGCTGCCGGGCAAGCCGCGCCTGCTGCGCGTCCATACGTTCATCAGCCGCCCGGAAGCGCAGGAGCCCGTGTCGATCGCGCAGAACCCTCGCGGCGACATCTTCGTCACGTTCGAGGACGGCTGGAACACGCCGCAGGTGGTCAGCCAGCGATACGGCGTCTATCGGCGCGACCTGAAGCCGGTCAAGCCCTACCCGAACGACGTCGAAGCAGGCGGCCACTCGGGCCACGTCGCCGCGGTGGGCGAACGCTTCGTCGTGTTCTATTCCGCCGACTGGATCGACGGCGGCGGCGTCGACAACCTCGGCACCGGCAACGGCGTCTACGTGAAAACCTACGATGCCGAAGGACGCGTGGTGAACCATGTGCCGGTCGCGCCGCACCGCCGCGAATGGTGGCCCGTGGTCGCGGGTTCGCCGCGGCGCGCGCTGCTGGTCTGGCAAAAATACATCGAGGGCAGCACGGACGCGACGCTCGAATACGCGATGTTCGATCCGGTCACGGCGAAACTCGACATGCTCGGGCCGCTGAACGGCACGATCCAGTACTACGTCTATTCGTCCGCGTATGTGCCGGCGGTCGACCGCTTTGTCGTCGTCACGACGACGGCGGACAATCGCGGCGTCGCGATGCTGATCGACCCGGACGGCCGTCGTCTGGCCACGCTCGACTGCCTGCCGGCGTCGGTGCGCGAGGCCGGGATCGGTGTCGACGGCACGCATGCCTATGTACCGACCCGCGACGGGCGGCTGCTGACCCTGGCGCTTTCGCCGACGGGCATGTCGGTGAGCGGCGTGCAGCGTTCGCCGATTCCGTGGGGCTCGACCGGCGTCGCCGGGTTCCAGGCACGCGGCGGGACGATGCATTTCGTGTCGCTGACGCCGTCCGGGACACGCGAGGCGGATTTCGACACGACGCGGGAAACGCCGTTGCCGAAGGGCGACGCGCAGTGTTCGACGCATTGACGGCAACCCGGCACGTCGATCCGGCCCGACGCGCTCGATCGAGGCGTTCGCGCCTTTACCCCAATCGCGCAGTGCGATCCCTCCGCGCGTATCGGCCGCACCCGGTAGTCGCCCGGTAGTCGGACTTGCAGCGGCAGCCGGGCCCGCTTCCTCGTGCCGCCCCCGCTCCCGCGCCGAAGTCGCCAGCGCCGCCCGTACCGGATAGACTGTCGCCCGATTCCATCCCTCGGCCGCGGCGCTCGCCTTTCTGCCGCCGCCGGAACGCCCCCACGGAGAACGAATGCTGAAGCGCCGGTGGTTTTCGCTGTTGCTGGTGACGGTGTGCCTGATCGCGACGCGCGCGTCCGCCCAGGGCTCGCTCGAACTCGAAACCGACGGCACGCCTCGCGTCCTGACGCGCCAGGCGCTGCTCGCGCGCGCCGACGCGACGGACATCCGCGTGCCGCGCGACATCGCGTACGGCCGGCCGATGACGTTCCGCGCGGTACCGTTCGCCACCCTGCTCGGCGACACGCCGCTGCCGGCGGACGGCGTGCTCGAAACGCGCGCGGCCGACGGTTTCGCCGCGCAACTGCCGCTGGATCTCGCGCGCCGCCGTGCGCCGGCCGGCGCCGTCGCGTGGCTCGCGATCGAGGACCCCGCGCACCCGTGGCCGAAGCTGCCGGGCAAACAGGTCAGCGCGGGGCCGTTCTATCTCGTGTGGCTGGGGCCGGACGCGTCGTCGGTGCGCGGCGAGCAGTGGCCATATCAGATCGTGCGCATCACGATCCAATCGTCGCCGCTCGCGCGCTGGCCGTCGCTCGCCGTCGATCCGGCGTTGCCGGCGAACGATGCGGCCCGGGCGGGCCAGCGGCTGTTCGCCACGCAATGCCTCGCGTGCCACCGCCTCGACGGCGCGGGCAGCAGCCAGGCCGGCCCCGACCTGAACGCACCGATGAATCCGGTCGACTACTTCCAGCCGGCCGCGCTGCGCCGCTACATCCGCAACCCGGCGGCGGTGCGCGACTGGCCGGGCCGCGCGATGCCGGCGTTCCCGCCCGATCAGTTGAGCGACCGGGAACTCGACCAGATCGTCGCCTACCTCGCGTACATGGCGCGGCGCAAGGCCGGCAAGTAAGCCGCGCCCGTCAGGTGCGCGTCACGCGCCCGGTTCCTGCGCGCTTTGCAGCACCGCGCGCAGCAGCACGTCGGCGCCCGCCGCCGACCATTCCGGCGTGATCGCCTCGGCTTCGTTGTGGCTCAGCCCGTCGACGCACGGCACGAAGATCATGCCGGTCGGCGCGACGCGTGCGACGTAGCACGCGTCGTGGCCCGCGCCGGACACGATGTCCATGTGCGACAGCCCGAGCGCCTGCGCCGCATCGCGCACCGCGTCGATGCAGCGCGGCGCGAACGGCACCGGCGGGTACGTGAAGATCTGCTCGATCTGCGCGCCGAGCCCGGCGTCGGCCGCGACGCGCGCCAGTTCCGCACGCAGCGCCGCGTCGAGTTCGTCGAGCACCGCATCGTCCGGATGGCGAAACTCGACCGTGAAGAAACAGCCGCCCGGCACCGTGTTGCGCGAATTCGGCCGCGCCTCGATCATCCCGACCGTCGCGCGCGCGTGCGGCGCATGGCGGCGGCCGAGCGCATCGACGAATTCGATCATTCGCGCGGCACCCACCAGCGTGTCGCGCCGGAATTCCATCGGCGTCGTGCCCGCGTGCGCGTCGACGCCCGTGAGCGTCACCTCGTACCAGCGCTGCCCCTGCCCGGCCGTCACGACGCCGATCGTCCTGCCCGCGCGTTCGAGAATCGCACCCTGCTCGATATGCAGTTCGTACGCGGCATGCACCGGATAGCCGCCGACGGGTTCGGCGCCCGCGTAGCCGATCCGCGCGAGTTCCTCGCCGATCGTCCTGCCCGCGCCGTCGGTGCGCGACAGCCCGTATTCGAGCGAATAGACGCCCGAGAACACGCCGGCCGAGATCATCGCCGGCGCGAAGCGCGAACCTTCCTCGTTGGTCCAGATCACGACGTCGATCGGGCGCTCGGTCTCGATGCCCGCGTCGTTCAGCGCGCGCACGACCTCGAGGCCGCCGAGCACGCCGTAGATGCCGTCGTAACGGCCGCCAGTCGGCTGCGAATCGGCGTGCGAGCCGGTCATCACCGGCGCGGCGTCGGGATTGCGGCCCGCGCGGCGCGCGAACACGTTGCCCATCCGGTCCACCCGCACCGTGCAGCCGGCATCGCGCGCCCACTGCACGAACAGGTCGCGCGACTCGCGGTCGAGGTCGGTCAGCGCGAGACGGCAGACGCCGCCCTTCGGCGTCGCGCCGATCTGCGCCATGCGTTCGAGCGATGCCCACAGGCGCGCGCCGTCGACGCGCGGTGCGGTCGCGAGGTCGTCACGCATTGCCGGCCTCCGGGGTGTCGTCGCGCGGCGCCGCCTGCAGCGCATAGCGGAAATCGCAGCGCTTGCCGCCCTGCATGATCGTGCTCGTGCGCGTCAGCGCGATGCGCGGGTCGTAACCCTCGATGAAGTAGCTGTCGCGCGCGCAGCTCAGCAGGTGGCCGATCTCGCCGAGCCCCATCGCGTGATACATCTCCGCGTAGCTGCAGCGATGCACGTCGTAGTCGTAGTGCGTGTCGTCCGCGCGGCGCACCTCGACGTCGAGCGCATCGTCCTTCTCCCACAGCACCTGCAGCGCGATGAACGACTGCACGCTCGTGCCGTCGGGCTCCTGCGCGGCGAACGTGCGGCCCGCGTCGACGGCCGCGCCGCGCACGGCCTCCGCGATCACGGCCTGCGCGCGCTCGGTGCCGAATTCGCGCTTCATGATCTCGTAGATCGGCTTGATGATTTCCGCTTCGATGCGGCGCCGCGCGAGGATGCCGAGGCGCGTGTCCTCGGGTGCCGCCGCGGATGCGTGGGTGGTGTCGGTCATGGGGTTCGTCTCCGTCGTCATTTCGTTGCCGGGTGCGCGCCGCCGAGCACGTCGACGACGGTCCACTTGCCGCCGCGCACCTGGTAGATCGTGAATGCCGGGTCCTTCAGGTTGCCTTCGCCGTCGAACGCGACCCGGCCGGTCACGCCGGGCCGGTCGATCGCGCGCACGGCCGCGACCAGCTTCGCCGGCTGCGTCGTGCCGGCCTTTTGCGCGGCCGCGATCAGCGTGGCCGCCGCGTCGTACGCGAACGGCGCATGCAGCTCGATCGGCGCGTTGAAGCGTGCGCGGTACTGGGCGTCGAACGCCTTGCCGCCCGGCATCCGGTCGAGCGGCAGGCCCGGTTCGAGCGCCGTCACGCCGTCGCCGTCCTTGCCCGCGAGCGACAGGAAGGTCTGGCTCACGAAGCCGCCGGCGCCGAGCAGCGGCGCGTTCACACCGAGCTGGCGCATCCGGCGCGCGATCGGCGCAGCCTGCGCGTCGAGCCCGCCGAAGAACACGAGATCCGCGCGCTTGCCCTTGACCGCGGTCAGCACGCCGCTGAAGTCGGTCGTCTTGTCGTTCACGTACTGGCGATCGACGATCGTGCCGCCGTTCGCCTGCACGCCCTTGATGAACTGGTCGGCGAGGCCTGCACCGAACGACGTGCGATCGTCGATCACCGCGATGCGCTTCGCCTTCAGCGTCTTCACCGCGTAGGCGCCGGTGAAATTGCCGCCCGCATCGTCGTGACCCATGATGCGGAACGCCGTCGCGTAGCCCTGCTGCGTGTATTGGTGACCGGTGGACGCCGGCGCGATCTGCGCAATGCCCGCATCGCGGTAGACGCGCGACGCCGGCACGCTGCAACCCGTGTTCCAGTGGCCGACGACGCCGATCACGTGCTGGTCGACGAGCTGCTGCGCGACCGCGACGGCCGTGCGCGGGTCGGATTGATCGTCGGCCGCGACGAGCTTGTAGACGACCGGCTTGCCGCCGATGCTCGGATGTTTCGCGTTCGCGTCGTCGATCGCGAGTTGCGCGCCGTTTTGCAGATCCTTGCCGATCCGAGCGGACGGGCCGGTGAGCGGCGCGGCGAGACCGATCAGGATCGTCTGCGGCGCGGACTGCGCGAAGGCGGGAACGGCGGCGATCAGCGCGGCCGCGGAGAATGCGAAGCTGGCGGGAAGAAAGGCGATTTTCATGTGCGGGGCTCGGAGACTCGAATCAAAACATGAAAAATATTAAATATTCGACACTCTAACCCCAAATATTCAATTGTTGGATGCTTATGCCATTCCCGACACAATAGCGCAATCTACTGTAAATAAAGGATATTTTTACGTTGTCGCTTACCCTGATTTTTCTATAAAATTCGACACATGAAAAATATCGAACAATTGCCGCACGATCCGCCGTTACGCGCCGTCCGCGCGTTCGAGGCATTCGCGCGCCTCGGGTCGGTCACCGCTGCCGCGCACGAGCTCGACATCACGCCGTCCGCGGTCAGCCACCAGTTGCAGCTGCTCGAGGCGTTCATCCAGACGCCGCTGACCGTGCGCGAAGGCCGGCTGCTCGCGCTCACCGACGAGGGGCGCGACTACTACCGCTCGATCAGCGCCGCGTTCTCGGTGCTGCGCAGCGCGACGCGCTTCGTGCGCGACCGGTCGTCGCTGCGGCAGATCACGATCAGCCTGATTCCGCTGCTCGGCATCGGCTGGTTCATCCCGCGGCTGCACGCGTTCCTCGCCGAGAACACCGACGTCGACGTGACCGTGCTGTACGCGCATCACCGCAACTATCGAAGCGACGCGTCCGACCTGTCGATCCGCTTCGGCACCGGCGACTGGCCCAGCTACCGCTGCGAGCGGCTGCTGCCGGGCGCGATGGTGCCGATGTGCAGCCCGTCGTTCCTGAAACGCCACGGGCCGTTCCGCACGCCGGCCGATCTCGCGCAGGCGCCGCTCGTGCACGACGAGGATCGCAGCACCTGGGTCAACTGGCTGCAGGGCGCCGGCGTGCGGCACGTGTCGCATGCGGTAGGTCCGATGTTCGAGGACGGGCAACTGACGCTGAGCGCGGCGCGCGCGGATCTCGGCGCGGCGCTGCTGCGCGCGCCGCTGGTCGAGCGCGAACTGGCCAGCGGCGAACTCGTGAAGCTGTTCGACCACGCGCTCGACGACGGGCGCGACTACTACCTGTGCACGCGCGAGGATGCGGACATGCCGGACGGGGCGAGACGGCTCGCCGACTGGCTGAGGAAGATCGCCGCCTGAGCCGCCGTTGCGCCGCCTGCCGGCGCAACGGCGCGCTTGCCGGGCAAGCCGGTGACTTGCGGACGTCCGCATGCATATATATGATATGCATATCATATATCGGAGGTTGCGATGAGCCGTATCCTGATCGATCTGTCGAATGGCCAGCTCGACGAACTGGCCGCCATCGTCGAGACTGAGCAACGCCCTCGCGCCGCGATCATTCGCGACGCGATCGACGCGTATATCGCGCAACACAAGCGCGCGCATGCCGATCACGTATTCGGCCTGTGGAAGGATCGCGCGGTCGACGGGCTCACCTATCAGGAGGCACTGCGTTCGGAATGGTAAAAGCACACATCGACACTCAAAGCGCGGCCGGGTATGCGGGCCGCGCGCTTCCGGCCGACGCCTGCCTCGTGCAGGTGCAGCAACGGCTGCCCCATGCCCACACCGTGTTCGGTCTCTGGAAAGCGCGTGCGCTCGACGGGCTCGCCTGGCAGGAGGCATTGCGCGCGGAATGGTAAGAGCCCTCTTCGATACCAACATCCTGATCGACTATCTCGGCGGCGCGGAGTCCGCGCGCGCGGAGCTGGCCCGCTACGACTACCGGGCGATCAGCATCGTGACCTGGATGGAGGTCATGGTCGGCGCGACGGCCCGCGACGATGCGGCAATTCGCGCATGGCTTTCGTCGTTCGACATCATCCCGCTCGACAGCATGGTGGCGAACCGCGCCGTAACGATTCGCAAGGAACGTCGCATTCGTCTGCCCGATGCGATCGTCTGGGCATCGGCGCAAGTGAACGGCCTGTTGCTCGTATCGCGCAACACGAAGGATTTTCCGGTCACCGAACCGGGCGTCCGCGCGCCGTATCAGATCTAGCGCGAGCGGCGTCCGTCATGCGTGGCGGACATCCGCGCGTCACACCGCCCGCCCCCATCCGCGCTCGGCCGAATAGGCGACCGTCGCGCGCGCCAGCTCGTTCGTGCTGTCGACCAATGCAAACGGCGCATCGCGCACCGCCCGCGCGGCGATCGGGATTTCCGTGCAGCCCATCACCGCGACGCCCACGTCCCGTCGCGCCAGCGTCGCGAGCGCGCGCGACAGGCACCGCACCGACGCATCGATCTTGCCCG
Source organism: Burkholderia sp. Bp8991 (assembly GCF_003853795.1). NCBI lineage: Bacteria > Pseudomonadati > Pseudomonadota > Betaproteobacteria > Burkholderiales > Burkholderiaceae > Burkholderia > Burkholderia sp. Bp8991. Next base: position 20,314 of record NZ_QTQJ01000028.1, read on the forward strand.
CCTTGACCGCCGCGATGCACGCGGCGATGTCGCGCTGCGCGGCCGCGTCCGGCATCACGGGCTCGAAGCCGCGCGCACGCAGCGCCGCCTGGTAGAAGCCCGACACCAGCGTGCCGCCCGTGGCGAGCACGGCGACGCGCCGCACGCCGGCCGGCAACGCGGCCACCGACGCATCGACGATATGCAGGATCGGCGCCGCGCTGCGTTCGCGCAGCGGCGCATACCAGTGATGCGCCGAATTGCACGGGATCGCAATCACGTCGACACCGCAGCGGTTCAGCAGCGCGACGCCATCGAGCAGCGCCGGCAGCGGATCGGGCCCGCCGTCGATGATCGCGCGCGAACGATCGGGCGTCTGCGTCAGGTTCGCGACGACCATCGGCAGGTGCTCCTGGTCGCAACGCGCGCGCGTCAGGCGCATCACGCGATGCATGAAGTCGACCGTGGCCAGCGGCCCCATTCCGCCCAGTACGCCGACGAGTGCCATGACGTCTCCTTCACGCGCGCGGCGGCCGCGCGCAGATCGCGGATACGACGGCCGAGTTGCCGATCACCAGCAACAGCGTCCGCAATATCTCGCAGAACGGATCGACCGCCACGAACAGCACGAACGCGGCCTCGAACGGCAGGTGCAGCGCCGCGCACACCATGCCGGCGAGCGACACCGTCACGACGCCCGACGTGCCCGTCGACGCGAACCCGGCCAGCACCGACGCGACCAGCACGACGCACAGCTCGCCGGGGCCGAGCGACCGTTCGTAGAGTTGCGCGACGAACAGCGTCGCACTCGCGTAATAGACCATCGGCCCGACGCGCAGCAGCGACACGGCGAGCGGCACGACCAGCTCGACGCGCGCGCGGGCAAAGCCGAAGCCGTCGGCCAGACACTCGATCATGCTCGGCATGCAGGCCACGCTGCTGCGCGTGGCGAGTGCCATCGCGAACGGCGTGCGCAAGCCGGCGAGCGTCCCGCCCAGCGTCGCGCCCGAGCGCTTCCAGATCACGACGAGCGCCGCCGCGATCAGCACGAGCGCGACGACGGCGAACGCGGCGACGAAGCGGACCATCGCCTCGAGCGGCCCGAACCCCGACGTGCCGATCTGCGCGGCGCCGCCGCAGAACAGCACGATCGGCGTCGGATACGCGAGCCAGTGCATGATCTTCTGGCACGTGCAATAGACGGTCTCCAGCGTCTGGCTCAGCGCCGCCGAGATGCTGGCCGGCACGCGCCCCGACGCGAACCCGAAGAACAGCGAGAACACCAGCGCCTTCAGCGTGTCGCCGCTCGCGAGCGCCGCGAAGAAGTTGCCGGGCACCAGCGCGATCAGCATGTCGGCGAGGCCCGACGACTTCTCCGCGGGATCGCTGCCGTACAGCGTCATCACGGTATCGCTCGCCGCGCCGTCGCTGCCGACCAGCGCACCGAACGCCTTCAGCGTCGCGGTCGACAGGTGCTCGCCCGGCCGCATTGCGACCAGCACGACCGCGCCGACGGCGACGACGAACACAGACACGCAGCTGAAGATCGTGATCACGCGCAGCACGAGATCCGACGCGTTGCCGTCGCGCAGCAGCCGCTGCAGGCTGAAGATCACCGCGGCCGTCATGAACGGCAGCGCCGTCATCTTGAGCAGGCCGACGTACACCTGGCCCACGTAGTCGAATTGCGGCGCGGCCGCCGGCCACAACACGCCCGCCACGATTCCGAGCGCGAGGCTGCCGAAGACCGTCAACGGATGGATCGCGAGCGCATGCAGCCGCTCGATGCGCGGTGTGATCCTGATGTTCTCGTTCATGTTCATGTCAGTGACACATCGCATCGAGCAGGGATTTCACGTCGAGCCGCTTGTTGCGCTCGGCCAGGAACTGATTGACGAACGCAAGCAGCGTCGGCATGGACACCGGCACGCCGACGGCAAGCGCGTCGGTGAGGTCGTCGAAGGTCGCGACGCGCAGCCGGATCGGCGCGGTCGGGTCGTCCTGCATCACGAGCTTGATCGCGAGCTCGTCGCGATACACGGCCGTGACCGCGCCGGCGTTCAGCGCGTCGAGCGTCGCCGGCCAGCTCGGATAGGTGCGCACCCGCGCGGCCGGGAAATCGTTGCGCGCGTATTCGGCGTAGGCCGACCCCGCGACGACGCCGATCGTGCCGCGATAGTCGCGCACGACTTCGGGCAGCGGCCGCCCTTTCGCGAGTTCGGCGAAGCCGACGCGGTTGATCAGCAGCGCGCGCCGCAGGCTGATGTACGGCGTGCTGAAGCGCACCACCTGCGCCCGCGGCAACGTACGCGACAGCTTGCTGATCGCGACGTCGGCCTGCCCGGTCGCGAGCAGATGCACGACGTCGTCGAACGTGCGCGCATCGCGGTCGAACTGCACCGGCACGCCGAGCTTTTTGGCGAGCTCGTCGGCGAGGTCGATGTCGACGCCCGCCAATGCGCCGTTGCGCGACATGAAGAACGGCGGCTGATCGACGCCGAGTACCGCGACGACGAGCGTCCCGCGCGTGACGATGCGGGCGAACTCCGGCGCGAGCAGCCGGCCGTCGGGCATCTGCACGAGCCCGGTCGCCGTGGTGGCGGGTGCCGTCACCGCTGCGGGCGCCGCCGGCGCGGACTCATCGAGGGCCAGCGCCGGCGTGGCGCACGACACGGTCACGAGTACGCAGGCCGCACGGCGCAAGAGCCGATGCAGGCATCGCCGCTCGGGGACGAACTCGCGGAACCAGGCAAGCAGCGCGCACGCGGCGCGTCCGGAAAAGAGGTTCATGGCGGCAGTGGGACGGGGAGTATCGAACGACCGCGCGGCCGTTCGTGCAGAACGGGCGCCGGACCCTGGCGCGGGGCGCGGCACCCTTTCCCGGCGCCGCGCCCTCCCGCACGCCCAATGTGTCAGAAGCGCCGGCCGGCCGAAATCCGCCGGAAGGCCCGGCCCGAATGGCACGGGACGCCCGGACGGGCCGCCGCGACGGGGCCGGATGCAGATAGAAATTCCCGATGCCGCGGATTGAAACAAGCAATTTCACAATCCAAGGGTGAACCCGGATACTGGCAACACTTCATCAACACCCAAGCAAAGGAAACCGCAAGATGCCGATCATCAACACCCAAATCAAACCGTTCAAGGCAACCGCATACCACAACGGCGATTTCGTGCCCGTGACCGAAGAGAACTTCAAGGGCAAGTGGTCCGTCGTCGTGTTCTACCCGGCCGACTTCACGTTCGTCTGCCCGACCGAGCTGGGCGACCTCGCCGACCGCTACGCGGAATTCCAGAAGCTGGGTGTCGAAATCTACGGCGTGTCGACCGATACGCACTTCACGCACAAGGCCTGGCACGACACGTCGGACACGATCGGCAAGATCAAGTACCCGATGATCGGCGACCCGACGCTCACGCTGTCGCGCAACTTCGACGTGCTGATCGAGGAAGAAGGGATGGCGCTGCGCGGCACGTTCGTGATCAATCCGGAAGGCGAGATCAAGCTGTGCGAAATCCACGACAACGGCATCGGCCGCGACGCCGGCGAACTGCTGCGCAAGGTGCAGGCTGCGCAATACATCGCGGCACACCCGGGTGAAGTGTGCCCAGCCAAGTGGACGCCGGGTGCGGAAACGCTGACCCCGTCGCTCGACCTGATCGGCAAGATCTAAGGGTCGCCCGGCGCGCCTCGCTCGAGGCGCCCAACGAGCACCCAGCCGGGCCGCCGCCTTGCGCGGCCCGCACCCTCCTCCGGCACGACGTGCCCGAGCAGCCAAATCAATACGGAATCCGAAACGCCATGCTCGACGCCAATCTCAAGAACCAACTGAAAGCGTACCTCGAAAAGATCACGCGCCCGATCGAACTCGTCGCATCGCTCGACGACAGCGCGAAATCGCAGGAACTGCTTGCGCTGCTGAACGAGATTGCGTCGCTGACGTCGCGCGTGACCGTGACCGAACGCCGCGACGATGCCGAGCGCAAGCCGTCGTTCTCGATCGGCGAACCCGGCAAACCGGCCGGCATCCGCTTCGCCGGCATCCCGATGGGCCATGAATTCACGTCGCTCGTGCTCGCGCTGCTGCAGACGGGCGGCCATCCGGTCAAGCTCGACGACGACGTGATCGAACAGATCCGCGCGCTCGACGGCGACTACGCGTTCGAGACGTATTTCTCGCTGTCGTGCCAGAACTGCCCGGAGGTCGTGCAGGCGCTGAACGTGATGTCGCTGATCAACCCGCGCATCCGCCACGTCGCGATCGACGGCGCGCTGTTCCAGAACGAAGTCGACGCACGCCAGATCATGGCCGTGCCCACGATGTTCCTGAACGGCGAATCGTTCGGCCAGGGCCGCAGCAGCGTGAAGGAAATCCTCGCGAAGCTCGACACGGGCGCGGGCGAGCGCGCCGCGAAGTCGCTCGAGAACAAGCCGGTATTCGACACGCTGATCGTCGGCGGCGGCCCGGCCGGTGCGGCCGCGGCAATCTACTCGGCGCGCAAGGGCATCGCGACGGGCGTCGTCGCCGAGCGTTTCGGCGGCCAGGTGCTCGACACGATGGCGATCGAGAACTTCGTGTCGGTGCAGGAAACCGAAGGGCCGAAGTTCGCCGCGGCGCTCGAGCAGCACGTGAAGCAGTACGACGTCGACATCATGGACGTGCAGCGCGCCGACGCGCTGATTCCGGGCGACGTGCATCAGATCCGCCTGGCGAACGGCGCGGTGCTGAAGGCGAAGACGATCGTCCTCGCGACCGGCGCGCGCTGGCGCGAAATCAACGTGCCGGGCGAGCGCGAATACCGCAACCGCGGAGTCGCGTACTGCCCGCACTGCGACGGCCCGCTGTTCAAGGGCAAGCGCGTCGCGGTGGTCGGCGGCGGCAACTCGGGCGTCGAGGCCGCGATCGACCTGGCCGGCATCGTGAAAGCCGTCACGCTGATCGAATTCGGTGCGCAACTGCGCGCGGACGAAGTGCTGCAGCGCAAGCTGCGCAGCCTGCCGAACGTGACGATCGTCACGCAGGCGCAGACGACCGAGCTGACCGGCGACGGCAGCAAGCTGAACGGGCTCGTCTACAAGGATCTGCGTTCGGGCGAAACGAAGCGCGTCGATCTCGAAGGGGTGTTCGTCCAGATCGGCCTCGTGCCGAACACCGAATGGCTGAAGGGCACGGTCGAACTGTCGAAGCACGGCGAGATCGTCGTCGATGCGCGCGGTGCGACGTCGGTGCCGGGCGTGTTTGCCGCCGGCGACGTGACGACGGTGCCGTTCAAGCAGATCGTGATCGCGGTGGGCGAAGGCGCGAAGGCATCGCTCGGCGCGTTCGATCACCTTATCCGGCAGGACGCGACGCCGGCTACGGCCGACGCGCAGCAGGTCGAAGAAGCGATCGCCGCGTAACGCGCGACGCACCGCACAGGTTCGTCTCTCTTGGCCCCGCATGCCCTGGTCGGCGTGCGGGGCTCTTTTTCATCCGGTGCGGAGCAGCACGGCGCGCGCGCTGCGGCGCCCTGCTCACTGGGTCGCGCCGGGCCCGGCGTTCGCCGGTGCAGGCGCCTTGATATTGCTCGACTGCCTGACCAGCTGGTCGGTCATCGCGGCAGCGACCGAATTCGCCCCCGCCGACGTGTGCTGCCGATCGCCGCTCGGCGTCGCCACGTATTGCGGCGCCGGCAACGACGGATCAAGCTTCGCCGATTCACGCACGAGCGCAGCGGTTTCCGGGGTTTCGGATTTCCTGGCGGACGGTGCTGCCGCGTGCCGCTCGAGCCCGTCGCGCTTGCGCGCGGCGTGCTGCGGAGGCTGATACGCCGCCTGCTGGCTCGGCCGGGCTGCCTGCGCGGCCTGGGCCGGCGGCGCCGATTGCGTCGATTGCGCCGGCTGGGCCGATTGCGCTGCTTGTACCGGCGCTTGTACCGGTTGCGCGGGCTTGGCCTTCGACGGGGTCGCATCCTCCGGCTCGACCGTCACGACGTGAACGGTCGGTGGCGGCGCACTGGGTTTCGCCGGTTTTGCCGGTTTCGCCGGTGCGGCGATGACCGGCGCGACGGCGGCGGAAGCCGGTGCCGCATTCGTACGCGCAGCGGCCGCGGCAGGCGGCGCTACCGCCGCTGGTTGCGGCACCGCCTGGTCCACATGCGCGGACGGGACGGCGACGGGCGCGGGCGGCGCGATCGTGCCTTGTGCGGTGTGACCGTCGTTCGCCGCGGTCACGGCGGTGGCAGGTGCTGCGGCATCGCCGATGCCGGCTTCCGCGATCGCGCGGTGGTCCGCACGCAGGAGCATCACGTAGCCGCTGCCTGCCGCGGCAACCAGCAGACCGCCGGCGATCATCAATGTCTTACGGGTACGAGTCATGCTTGCTCACCGATCCAAATCGACGTGAACAAGCCATGATACGCGTGCGTTCGCGCATGATCCCGCACGAATACAATTGGTTGCATTGACGTCGACCCCAAGAGCGCGGAGGCCGTATGATGCTGCGCGCCCTATCGTCTGACGGTTCGGCACCGTCTGCCTTTCGCCATCAGATGCAGAAGATCGCGACCGCGATCCCGCCGAACAGCGCCCACTTGACGACGTAGTACACGGTGCGATTCCACGCCTTCAGCCGCTTGCCGGCGCGGCGAATCGCATACAGGTACTTGAATGCATGATTGAGCCCGCCCGTGCGGTCGCCCGTTTCGTTCGGCGACGCGGCCGCGGGCATCAGCAGTTGCCCGAACGCATCGTTGATGCGCTGCGCCCAACGATATTTCATCGGGCGGTCGATGTCGCAGAACAGGATCACGCGATCGTGCGCGGTGCGATTCTCGGCCCAGTGCAGATAGGTCTCGTCGAACATCACGGCCTCGCCGTCGCGCCATGCATACGACTCGCCGTCGACGACGATCCGGCACGCGTCGTCGTTCGGCGTGTCCAGCCCGAGGTGGTAGCGCAGCGAGCCCGCATATGGATCGCGATGCAGGCCGAGCTTGCCGCCCGGCGGCAACTGCGCGAACATCGCGGCCTTGATCGACGGAATCCGCGACAGAATCTCGACCGTGCGCGGACACAGCGCCTGCGCGGACGGATGCGGCGCGTCGTACCACTTCAGATAGAAGCGCTTCCAGCCGTTGCGAAAGAACGAATTGAAGCCGATGTCGTTGTACTCGCCCGACGCCTTGATCCGGCTGGCATCGCGCAACGCGAGCGCCTCCTCGCGGAAGGTCCGCCATTCGCGCTGCAGCACGGCGAGTTCCGGAAAGTGCCGCGTGTCGAGAAACGGCGTGGTCGGCACCGACGAGAACGCGTAGGAAAAGCAGTTCAGCGGCGCGGTGAAGGTCGAGTGATCGGATAGTTGCCTGAACAACCTGTGCCGAACCTTGCCGCGCCGGTGCGTATGGACGACACACGCAATGAACACGATCAACAGGACCCAGCGCATCGATATTTCCCCCGTAAGTTGTTTTACGGAATTCTAGGTACGGGGAAAATTTCCTGCGCTGAAGCGCAGGCGGTGCGAGGTGCGTCGGCAAGACGCGCAGAGGATGCTGATCGAATCATCCCGGCACGCCGAAAAGCCCGTGCCGACGGGCTTTTCGGCGCAACCGGAATGCGCGCGCGGCATGCTGCCGACCCGCGCGCATGCGGCGATTATTCCGGAAACGGTAACTCAGTTTGTCCGTCAGCGCGCATACCGAACGTGTTGAGCGTCATCGCCACGAGCGCGTAATAGCCGAGCAGCGCGACGAGGTTCACCACGGTCTCGTGGCCGAATCGCGCCTGCGCGCGCGCGAACGTCGCGTCGCTCACGCGCCGCGTGTCGTACAGCTCGGTCGCGAACGCATGGATCAGCGCATCGTCGTCCGATTCGAATGCCGGCTCGACGCCACGGCGGATCGCTTCGGCCGTCGCGGCCGGCACGCCGGCATCGAGCGCGATCGGATGGTGGATGTGCCACTCGGCCTGCGAGCGCCAGCGCGCGGCCGTCACGAGAATCGCGAGTTCCGACAGCCGCAGCGGCAAACCCGTGCGATAGCGGCAGAACGCGCCGAGCCGCTGCGCGTGCTGCGCAAGCTCAGGGCTCGCGATCCAGCCGAGGAACGGCCCGTTCAGGTTGCCGCGCGGGCCGCTGAGAATGTCCGCGAGCACGGCCTTCTGCTCGTCGGTGGCCGATGCGGGATCGAAGGGAGGCAGTCTGTCAGTCATGGCGAGGGTTCGGTGAGGTCGTGATTCACGCGCCGGCCGACGCGAGCGCCGCGTCGATCGCGCCGGACAGCCGCTCGACGATCGTGTCGATCTGCTGCGCGGTGCAGACGAACGGCGGTGCGACCAGGATGTGATCGCCGTGCACGCCGTCGATCGTGCCGCCCATCGGATACACCATCAGGCCGCGCTGCATCGCCTCGCGCTTGACCGCCGCATGCAGCTTCAGCGCGGGATCGAACGTCGCCTTGCTGTCGCGATCGCGCACGAGCTCGACGCCGACGAACAGCCCGCGGCCGCGCACGTCGCCGACATGCGGATGCGCACCGTACTGCTCGCGCAGCGACGCCCGCAGTTGCTCGCCGCGCGCCTGCACGTTGTCGAGCAGCTTCTCTTCGGCGATCACGCGCTGCACTTCGAGCGCGGCCGCACAGGCGGTTGCGTGGCCGAGATACGTATGGCCGTGCTGGAAAAAGCCCGAGCCGTCGACGATCGTCCGGTAGATGCGATCGCTCACCAGTGTCGCGCCGATCGGCTGGTAACCCGCGCCGAGCCCTTTCGCGATCGTCAGCAGGTCGGGCGCGACTCCGTCTTCGTCGCATGCGAACAGGTAACCGGTACGCCCCATCCCCGACATGATTTCATCGAGAATCAGCAGCACGCCGTACTTGTCGCACACCGCGCGGATCTTCTTCAGGTAGGTACGCACCGGCGGCACCGCGCCGGCCGTCGCGCCGACCACCGTCTCCGCGACGAACGCCGCGACGTTTTCCGCGCCGAGTTCGACGATCTTCTGCTCCAGTTCGTCGGCCAGGCGCTGCGCATACGCTTCGTCGGTTTCTCCCGCCTGCTGGTCGCGATACGCATAGCACGGGCTCACGTGGTGCGCTTCGATCAGCAGCGGCAGGAACGGCTCGCGCCGCCATGCGTTGCCGCCGATCGCGAGTGCGCCGAGCGTGTTGCCGTGATAGCTCTGGCGGCGTGCGATGAAATGGCGGCGTTGCGGCTCGCCCTTTTCGACGAAATACTGGCGCGCAAGCTTCAATGCGGCTTCGACCGCCTCCGATCCGCCCGACACGAAATACACGTGTTCGAGGCCGGCCGGCGCGGCCTCGACGAGCCGGTCGGCCAGCTCCTCGGCCACCTCGGTCGTGAAGAACGACGTATGCGCATACGGCAGTTGCTGCGCCTGCCGCTTGATCGCATCGATCACGCGCTGGTTGCTGTGCCCGAGGCACGACACGGCCGCGCCGCCGCATGCGTCGATATAGCGTTTGCCGGTCGAATCGATGATCTCGATGCCGTCGCCTGCGACGGCGACGGGCAAGGTGGCGCGCGGAGCGCGATGGAAAACGGTCGTCATGCGTTGCCTCATGGTCAGGACGCGCGGGGCGCGTGCGCGGACGGCACGATGCGCGTCGCGAAGCGCTGCGTGCCGTGTTGATGAACGGTGAAGTCGATCGCGGTGTCGCGAATCGCGAACACGGCGGTCGCCAGCGTGTTTTCGTCGTCGGGATCGGCCGGATCGTCGCGATAGATCGGCAGCCCTTCCGGTGCGCGATCGCCGAGCACGCGCAGCAGCGCGGCTTCGTCGATCGCATCGATGGCCGGCGTCAGCGCATCGACGCGCCGCTGGCGATCGCCGGACGATTGCGTGACGATCTGCGCTTCTGCCTCGCAGCCCGGATGCACGAGATGATTCGCGTGGCCGCTGAGTTGCGAAACGTCGACGACCGAACAGCGCGCGACGCTCGCCTCGATGCTCAAGAGCCGCGTATCGCCGGTCGCGCCGAGCGTGTGGTGAAAGCCGCTCGCGCGCGCATGGGTGCGCAGCACGTCGGCGGCTGCGTCGAGCGACGTCGCATCGAGCACCGCACGCGCGAGGATCATCCGCGGCACGCCGGCCGCGGGCGTGCGGATCCGCAGGTTGTTGATCGCCTGCGCGATGCCCGCGCGGTTCGCGGCGAACGTGTGGCCCGGAAGCGAGCCCGGGTAATAGAAGCTGATGAAGCCCGGCTTGCCCTGCGGCTGCACGTCGACCAGCAGGCAACGCTCGCGCAGGTACGGATCGCCGTCCTCGTTGTGCGCGATCCAGCGCGTGCCGTGCGCGTCGCGCCCGGCGAGCGTCGTGCAGCCGTCCGGCGCGTTGTGGATCAGTTCGCCGCGGCAGTTCCACAGGAAGATGTCCTCCGCCGGCCAGCCGACGCCCGCCGCGATCCCGTCCAGTTCCGCGACGAGGTCGGGGTACGCGGCCAGCGCGGCCTGCCGCAGCGCGGCGACGAACGGATGGCCGCGCCAGCGGCGCACGGCCTGCCATGCGCTGCTCTGCTGCATGTACGCATCGAACACGGGGCGGGCAAGCTCGCCGAGACGCACGCCGATGTCGAATGGCGTGCCGGCGATGACGGGGGAAAGGGAAAGCGGCATGTCGGGCAATTCGGTTTCGTTCAGGACACGTGTTTCAGGAATTCCTTCAGGCGCGGTGTCGGCGGCCGGTCGATCAGGTCGACCGGATGGCCGTCCTCGGCGATGCCGCCCTGATCCATGAACAGGAGCCGCGTGCCGACCCGCTTCGCGAAGCCGATCTCGTGCGTGACGACGATCATCGTCATCCCTTCGGTTGCGAGATCCTGCATCACTTTCAGCACTTCGTGGCGCAATTCCGGATCGAGCGCCGACGTCGGCTCGTCGAACAGCATCAGCCGCGGCCGGATCGCGAGCGCACGCGCGATCGCGACACGCTGCTGCTGGCCGCCCGACAGCTCCGACGGGTAATGATTCGCGCGCGATTCGAGGCCCACCTTGTCGAGCAGCGCCATCGCCTGGTCGCGCGCGTCGGCGCGCGACGCGCCGCGCACCTGGATCGGCCCGAACATCACGTTCTCGAGCGCGGTCATCTGCGGAAACAGGTTGAACTGCTGGAACACCATGCCGGCCTCGAGCCGGATGTTGCGAATCGTCGACGCGTTGCCGCGCACGCTCTGGCCGTCGACCAGCAGCTCGCCGCCGGTGATTTTCTCGAGCGCGTTGATACAGCGCAACATCGTCGACTTGCCCGAGCCCGACGGACCGATCACGACCACGACTTCGCCCGCGTCGATCTTCAGGTCGATATGCTTGAGCACCGGCACATGGCCGAAGCTCTTCGACACGTTCTGGAATTCGATCATGCTCATAGGATCCTCATGCGCTTTTCGACGAGCCGCAGCGTCAGCGTCATCGCGCCGGTCAGCATCAGGTAGATGATGGCCACCGCGGTCCAGATTTCGACGGCCTGGAAATTGCCGGCAATGATTTCCTGTCCCTTGCGCGTCAGTTCGCCGACGCCGATCACGATGAACAGCGACGTGTCCTTCAGGCTCACGATGCACTGGTTGCCGAGCGGCGGAATCAGCCGGCGGAACGCGAGCGGCCCGACCACCTTCAGCAGCACGCGCGGCATCGACAGGCCCATCGCGAGCCCCGCTTCCGTCAGCCCCTTCGGGATCGACAGCAGCGCGCCGCGCACCACTTCCGCGAGATACGCGCCGGAATTCACCGTGATCGCGATGATCGCGGCCGTCAGGCCGTCGATGCGGATATGCGCGAGCAGCGGCAGCGCGAAGTACAGGAACATCACCTGCACGACGATCGGCGTACCGCGGATCAGTTCAATATAAACCTGTGCGAGCACGTTCATCGCCTTCGGTCCGTATGCGCGGAACATGCCCGCGATCATCCCGACGACGAACCCGCCCACCAGCCCGAAAAATGCGATGAACACCGTCAACCGGACCCCGTCCATCAGGTCCGGCAACGCCGCCCAGATCGCCGACCAATCGAAATTCACGTGTCGCTCCCCGTTCGATTCAAGACCGGCGCGGCCGCCCGGCCGCGCCCTGTTGCGCCGTCACGCTCACAGCTTCGGCGGCTCGGCGCCGAACCACTTCTTGTAGATCTGCGCGTAGCGGCCGTCGGACTTGATCTTCACGAGCGACGCGTTGACCTTCGGCACGAGCGGGCTGCCCTTCGGGAAGCCGATCCCGTACTTGTCGCCGCTCACCGGCTGGCCCGCGACCTTCACCTTGCCCTTGCCTTCGTTGTTCACGAAGAACAGCACGTTCGGCGTGTCGTGCATCGCCGCGTCGACGCGGCCGGCCTCGAGCGCGAGGTACGCCTGGTCGATGTTCGGGAACTGGCGGATCTCCTTCGGCTTCAGGTGCGCCTTGATCCAGTCGATCGTCGCGGTGCCCGTCTTCGCTGCGATCACCTTGCCGTTCAGGTCGTCGATCGACTTGATCGACGTGTTGTCGGCCTGCACCATCGCCGCGAGCCCGCTGTCGTAGTACGGCGCGGAGAAGTCGATCGCCTTCTTGCGCTCTTCCTTGATGGTCATCCCCGACAGCGCGACGTCGATGTTCTGCGTCTGCAGCGCCGGGATCAGGCCCGCGAAATCCATCGGCTGGATCGTGTATTTCCAGCCCTGGTCCTTCGCGATCTCCGCCCACAGGTCGAGATCGAAGCCGACGTACTTGTCGCCCTGCTTGAACTCGAACGGCATGAACGACGTATCGGTCCCGACGACGAGCGTCTTGGTATCCGCGTGCGCGATGCTGGCGCCGAGCGCGGCGACCACCGCGACGGCTTTCAGGAAGGAACGGCGACTCATGGCTTTTCTCCGCATGGTTGAGCGATGTAACCGGCCGGCTGGCCGGGGAACGACGACATCAAGCCGCACCGCAACATGCGATGTTGAATTAGACCTTAGTGCAACAAGTGTTGTCAACACGGATACTACGACAACAAAAAAACGCGCAACAAGTAATTGCATCGAGACAAACCCGCGCGGAACGGGCGGGATTGGTCAGAGGAAAAGGCGGGGGAATGACGGCGGGAGCGCGCGGCGGGCCCTGGACTCGGGGATGAGGCGGGCGAGCGGTATTTGCCGGCAACCGCCGCCGCTCAACGAACGGAATGAATCGCGAGCGGCAACGCCGCCCGGCATGACTTCAATGCGACATCCGTTACGCCGCCACCCCGCTCGCCTGATGCGAAACCAGCCGCGCATACGCACCCTGCCGCGCGATCAGCGCCGCATGCGTTCCCGCCTCGATGATCCTGCCGTGCTCGAGCACGAGGATCGTGTCCGCGTTGCGCACGGTCGACAGCCGGTGCGCGATGATGATCGACGTCCGCTGTGCCATCAGATCCTCCAGCGCCGCGCGGATCTGCTGCTCGCTGATCGTGTCGAGGTGGGACGTCGCTTCGTCGAGGATCAGCACCGGCGCATCCTTCAGGAACGCACGGGCGATCGCGACGCGCTGGCGCTGTCCGCCGGACAGCTGCACGCCGCGCTCGCCGACCCGCGTCTCGAGCCCGTCGGGCAGCCGCGCTACGAATGCGCCCAGCGCCGCGTGGTCGATCGCGCGCCGGACGTCCTCGTCCGATGCATCGTGCGCTGCGAGGCGGATGTTCGCCTCGAGCGTGTCGTTGAACAGATAGGTATCCTGCGCAACCAGCGCGATGTGCCGGCGCAGATCGTCGAGCCGCAGATCGCGCAGGTCGACGCCGCCGAGCGTCACGCGCCCGTGCTGCGGATCCCAGAAGCGCAGCAGCAGGCTCGCGACGGTCGACTTGCCGGCGCCCGATGCGCCCACCAGCGCGACCGTGCTGCCGGGCGGCACCTCGAAACTCACGCGATCGATCGCCGGCACGCCGCGGCCCGGGTACGTGAAGCCCGCGTCCTCGAACCGCACGGTCGCGTCGCCGGACAGCGCATGCGCGCCGTCGACGACCGTCACCGGCTCCTTCTCGAGCGCGCGCAAGCGCCGCGTCGATGCAATCGTGTCGGCCAGCTGCCGCGCGACCTGGCCGATCTCGGCCACCGGCATGAACGCGGCCACCGCGACCAGCACCAGCAGCGGCAACGCTTCGTGCGCGAACCAGCCGCGCGCGCACAGCAGCGCACCGAGCGCCGCGACGGCCAGCCCGCCGAGCCCGCTCGCGACTTCGAGCGCGGCGCTCTGCGCCGACAGATCGTCGAGCAGCTTCGCGCGCTGCTGCCGGTACGCGTCGGCTTGCGCGACGAACGCGGCACGCCGGCGCGCGAGTGCCTGGAACGCGGTCAGTTCCGCGAGCCCCTGGATCGTTTCGGTCAGGTGCGCGCCGAGCAGGCCGAGCGCCTCGCGTGCGCCGGTGCCGAGCCGGTCGACGTCGCGCCGCGCCAGCACGGGCGCCAGCCCGGCCCACAGCAGGAACGGCAGCAACACCAGCGCGAGCGGCCATGCGACCGACGCGAGCAGCACCAGCACGCCGGCCGGCACCAGCACCGCGACGAACGCCGGCGCGAGCGTATGCGCATAGAAGTATTCGACGGTCTCGACGTCCTGCGTCGCGAGCGCGACCAGATCGCCGGAACGGCGCCGCAGCAAACCGGCCGGCGCGAGCCGTTCGAGCGTCGCGAACAGCGCGATGCGCATCTCGGCGAGCAGCCGGTACGCGATGTCGTGCGCGAGCCACGATTCGAGCCAGTGCAGCACCGCCGCGACCGGCGCGACGACCAGCAGCGCCGCGACGAGCGCGCCGTTCGCGTGTCCGTCCGACACGCCGCCGACCACCCGCGCACCGATCACGCCGACGCCGATGAACGCGAGCACGCGGCCGATCCCGAACAGCACGGTCAACACGACCTTGCCCTTCCACGGACCGACGAAGCGCAGCAGCGCGCGCAACGTTTCGGGCCAGCCGATCGTCGCCGCGTCGTCGTTCAGCGGCCTGACCTGCGGGCCCGATGCAGCACGCGCGCCCGCGCCGCCGGCCATCGCGGCCGTGCCGACGGCTTCGGCGGCTGCCTCCAGCTGCGGCCCCATCAGCTGGCGATACGGGCCGTCGCGCGCGATCAGTTCCGCGTGCGTGCCCGCGTCGACCACCCGCCCCTGGTCGAGCACCAGGATGCGATCGGCGCCGATCACGCTGGACAGCCGGTGCGCGAGCACGAGCGTCGTGCGCCCGCGCGTGAGCCGGTCGAGCGCTTGCTGGATCAGCGCTTCGTTCTCCGCATCGACCGACGACAGCGCCTCGTCGAGCAGCAGGATCGGCGCATCGCGCAACAGTGCGCGCGCGATCGCGATCCGCTGGCGCTGGCCGCCCGACAGCATCAGCCCGCGTTCGCCGATGCGCGTCGCATAGCCGTCGGGCAGCGCCGAGATGAAATCGTGCGCGTTGGCGGCTCGCGCGGCCGCGATCATGTCCGCGTCGCTCGCGTCGGGACGGCCGAGCCGCAGGTTGTCGGCGACGCTGCCGTCGAACAGCGTCGCGTCCTGCGCGACCACCGCGATCATCTCGCGCACCTGATCGGCGTCGAGCGTGCGCACGTCGTGCCCGCCGATGCGGATCGTGCCGCCCTGCGCATCGTGCTGGCGCAGCAGCAGGCGCACGATGGTCGACTTGCCCGCGCCGCTCGGGCCGACGATCGCGACCGTCTCGCCTTCGCGCACCGTGAAGCCCAGCGCCGCATGCGCATCCGCGCGACGCCCCGGATACGCGAAGCTGACGCCGTCGAACACGATCTCCGGCCGCAGGTGCGGCACGCGCGGCGCCGCGGCGGCCGGCGTGTCGCTGCCCGCATCGAGCAGCGCGTGAATCGCGTTCGCCGCCGACTGGCCGATCATCCCCTGGTGCAGCACGCCGCGCAGGTCGCGCAGCGGCCGGAAGATTTCGCTGCCGGCCATCAGCACGATCAGCAGCGCCTCGAGGCTCATGTCGCCGTGGCGCACGCGCCATGCGCCGACCGCGATCGCCGCCGCCGCGCCGAGGCCGGTGCCGAGATCGGTGAAGAGCCGCGTCAGCAGCCCGAGCGCGAGCACCCAGAACGTGCTGTCGGACAATGCGCGCGCCTTCGCCGCCAGCTTCGCGCCGAACGCGCCGCTCTGCCCGAACGCCTTCAGCGTCGGCAGGCCCTGCACCGCGTCGAGAAACTCCTCGCCGAACGCCTTGAACGCGGCCGAGCGGGCGAGCGCCGCGCGCCGGTCGGCGCGATGCACGAGTTGCGGCAGCGCGAGCGTGACGAGCGCCGCAACCAGCAGGATCGCGGCCGTCGGCACGTCCCACCATGCGAGCACCGCGAAGATCATCACCGGCGCGCACGCGGCGATCACGAGCTGCGGCAGGTAGACGCCGAAGAAGGTCTGCAGCTGTTCGACGCCGTCGACGACGGCCAGCATCACGCCGCCCGTGCGCTCGCCGCTGAACCATGCGGGGCCGAGCGCCGCGATCCGGTCGAACAGCCGCGCGCGCAGCGTGGACTGTACGCGCCCGGCCGTGTGCTGCGCGAGCACCGCGCGACGATGGTCGAGCCATGCGCGCAGCAGCACGCAGGCCGCGGTTGCAACGACGGTTTCGGCGATATCGCGCGCCGGCGCGCCGGCAAAGACGAGCGCGAGCACACGGCCGAGAAACACGAACCGCAGGATGCCGACACCCATCGCGAGCAGCCCGAGCGCGACCGCGGCGGCGACCCGCCAGCGCAATCCCGCCATCATCGCCCATAGTCGTCGGTCGAAATACATGAAGCCCTCCGGTCGGTTTTTCGTTGCGATTCGATTGACCGGACCAAGGCTACCCGCACCCCCGACGCGCGGCAAAAGATGATTTTTCAACGGGTGTTGAGTCAACTACAATACCCCGCATGTCGCACCTCCCTCCCCTCAGCGCGCTGCGTGCTTTCGAGGCGGCCGTCCGCCTCGGCGGGTTCGCGCGCGCGGCGGCCGAGCTGAACGTGTCGACGAGCGCGATCAGTCACCAGATCCGCGCGCTCGAGGAATCGCTGGGTACCCGCCTGCTCGAACGCAGCACGGGGCTCGGCGGCATCGGCCTCACGCAAGCGGGCGCCCGCCTGCTGCCGGCCGTCAGCGATGCGCTGTCGAAGCTGACCGACGCGTGCGCCGAGATTCGCGGCACCACCGCGCAACGGCTGACGGTGTCCGCCAACGCGCCGTTTTCGTCGATGTGGCTCGCGCGCCGTCTCGCGGAATTTTCGTCGCTTCATCCCGACACGCCGCTGCATGCCATCGTGGTCGACGACGAACCGGATTTCGCGCGCAGCGGCGTCGATCTCGCGATCGTGCACGTGCCCGCGCACCGGCTGCGCGCCGACGACGACATCCTGATGCGGGAAACCGTGTTTCCGGTGTGCAGCCCCGAGCTGTTCCCGTACGCATCCGGGTACGTGTGCCGCTCGCGGCTGCTGCAGGAGATGCACGAGGACAGCCCCGAGATCGACTGGCGCAACTGGGCCGTGCACTTCGGCCTGCCGGACGACTTCGAGACGAAGATCGTCCGTTACAGCAGTTTCAGCCAGGTGATCGGCGCGGCGGTGGGCGGCGCGGGCATCGCGCTCGGCCGTGTGCCGCTGATCGAGCCCGAACTGCGCAGCGGCCGCCTGGTGCCGCTGGTGCCGGGCCTCGAGCGCGATGCGTCGTGGCGCTTCGTGCTGCGCCGCAATCCGTCGGCACGGCACCGGCTGCTCGATCCGTTGATCGCGTTCCTGCGCCGCGAAGCCGATGCCCCGCCGCTCCAGCGCGCGAAGATCGTTGCACCCGCATCCAACGACAGTCACGCGCGCGACGCGGGCGGTGCGTAGCGCGCCCGCATCCGGATGCTGGCGCGCGTGTCGGCAGTCCGTTGCGGCGTCACGGCTTCGCGAAGAACAGCACATCGATCAATGACAGGGGCACGCAGCGCTTGGCACTGCGCCGCGCCGTTCGCGCACCGGTTTTCTGGAGGGGAGACTCGGCAAGGCAGGCTGGCGAAGGCCGTGTCGACATGGGTCCGGCACAAAAAATTCCACCAAATCGCCGACAAATACGTTAATTAAAACTGGTCGAACACCAATAAGATAGCGCTCAACACTGGCTGGGTGCGCAACGCACCGGCCGCTGACCCGCGCCCCCGCGCGCGTACCGAACGACTTTCGACCCGAGCCCGTCCATGCCCCGTCCCATCGTCGCCCATATCCGTCCCGACGCCGTCCGCCACAACCTCGACTTCATCCGCCGCACCGCCGCGCAATCGCGCGTATGGGCCGTGATCAAGGCCAACGCCTACGGTCACGGGATCGAGCGGATCTACCCGGGCCTCGCGGCCGCCGACGGCATCGCGCTGCTCGATCTCGACGAAGCCGTGCGTGTGCGGGAACTCGGCTGGGACAAGCCGGTGCTGCTGCTCGAAGGCATCTTCGAGCCGGCCGACGTCGAACTGGCCGATCGTTACCGGCTGACGGTGGCCGTGCACTGCGACGCGCAGCTCGACCTGCTGATCGCCGCGAAGCCTCGGCAACCGATCGACATCCAGCTGAAGATGAACTCCGGGATGAACCGGCTCGGCTACCGGCCCCACGCATTCCGTGCCGCGTGGGAGCGCGCCGCGGCCGCGCCGTCGATCGGCAAGATCACGCTGATGATGCATTTCGCAAACGCCGACGAAGGCGAAGTCGACTGGCAGCTCGAGCAGTTCGATGCGGCCACCGCCGGGATTCCGGGCGAGCGCTCGACATCGAATTCGGCGGCCGTGCTGTGGCATCCGCGCGCGCATCGCGACTGGGTTCGGCCTGGCACGATCCTGTATGGCGCGTCGCCGACCGGCGCGTCGCGGCACATCGCCGACACGCCGCTGATGGCCGCGATGACGCTGACCAGCAAGATCATCGGCGTGCAGACGCTCGCGCCGGAAGAAACGGTCGGCTACGGCCGCCGCTTCACCGCCGACCAGCCGATGCGGATCGGCGTCGTCGCGTGCGGCTATGCGGACGGCTATCCGCGCCACGCGCCGACCGGCACGCCGATCGCGGTGGACGGCGTGATGACGCGCGTCGTCGGCCGCGTGTCGATGGACATGCTGACCGTCGATCTGACGCCGTGCCCGGACGCGGGCATCGGCTCGAGCGTCGAGCTGTGGGGCGATCAGGTGAAGGTCGACGACGTCGCGGAAGCCAGCGGCACGATCGGCTACGAGCTGATGTGCGCGCTCGCGCGCCGCGTGCCGGTCGTGGTCGTGCCGTCCGACGCGTCGACGGTGCAGCCGGCGCCGCGCACGGGCAGCTACGGGCGATAACCGGGGCGCGGATGCGGCGGCACGCTCGCGGGTCGCTGCGCATCCGGACGCTCGGAATCCGCTTGCGGGCCGCGTCGGGCGGTCCGCTTGTTTTGTGCGGTCTGCTTTTGCGGTCTGCTTTTGCCGCATGTAACGACGGCGAAGCACAGGCGGGACGCAGCGCGCAACCGGTCCACGGGCGCCACACACTACGAACTACGAACTACTCACGCCACGTCGGCTTGCGCTTCTCCAGGAACGCATCGATCCCCTCGCCGGCGTCCTCTTCCATCATGTTGCGTGCCATCACGTCGCCCGCAAAAGCGTATGCGTCGTCGAGCGGCAGTTCTCGCTGCCGGTAGAACATCTGCTTGCCGTAGCGCACCGCCGCCGGGCTCTTCGCGACTATCTCCGCGACCTTGCGCGCGACGGCCGCGTCGAGCGCATCCTCGGGCACGGCCTCGTTGACGAGCCCCCACGCGGCGGCCGTCGCCGCATCGATGAAACGCCCGGTGACGAGCATGTCGAACGCGCGCTTCGCCGACACGTTGCGGCTCAACGCAACGGCGGGCGTCGAACAGAACAGCCCGACATTGATGCCCGACACCGCGAAGCGCGCGGTGTCGGCCGCCACGGCGAGGTCGCACGCGGCGACGAGCTGGCAGCCGGCCGCCGTCGCGATGCCCTGCACGCGCGCGATCACCGGCACCCGCAGCGCGCGCATCGCGAGCATCACGCGGCTGCATTGCGCGAACAGTGTGCGGTAATAATCGAGTTCGGGCTTGCCGCGCATCTGCCGCAGGTCGTGGCCCGCGCAGAATGCCTTGCCCTGCGCGGCGAGCACGACACAGCGCACGTGCGGATCGGCGGCCAGCGAATCGAACGCGTCCTGCAGGCTCGCCAGCATCGCCTCCGACAACGCGTTGAACTGTTGCGGCCGGTTCAGCCGCAGCGTGACGACGCCGTCGTGGGCCTCGCGCAGCAGGATCGGCTCGGCTGTCTCGTGAATGGGTTCCATGATGCTCCGCTCGATGGGGTTCGATCGGACGCGAACCGGCGGCACGGGCAACACGCGTCCGGATTCGCGATCGACATGATCACGAATCGTCCTCCAGTTTGCGCGCGACGTCCAGCGAAGCGGACGAACCACCGGCGCAGCAGACGTTCGCGGGAATCGGGCGGCGCGCCACTCGCGTGCGTGGTCAGGGCCGCGTGCAGGAGCGCACATCGCGAATTTCGCCCGTCGCGCCGCCCGGAATGCAGATCGCTCCGCCCTGCGCGTACCCGGCATGCTCGCCTGCGAACGTCCCGTTGCAACCGGCGACGCAGCGGTCGCGCGTTCCGGACCGCAACGTTGAACGCTCGAGCGGTATCGGGCCCGCTCCCGCCGAATATCGGCTCAGCCCGCGAGCTTCTTCAGCGCGTCGAGCACCGCATCGCCCTTGAACGGCTTCACGATCCAGCCCTTCACGCCGGCGGCCTTGCCGCGCTCCTTCATCGCCGGGCTGCTTTCGGTCGTCAGCATCACCACGTTGACCGACGTGTTCGCCAGCTCGCCGCGGATCTTCTCGACCATCGTCAGGCCATCCATGTTCGGCATGTTCACGTCGCTGATCACGAGACGCACGCCGGGTGTCGCCTTGAGCTTCGCGAGCCCGTCCTTGCCGTCCACCGCCGTCGCGACGTCGAGCCCGTGATTGCGCAGGAAACCCGCGACTTCGTCGCGCACCGTGCCCGAATCGTCGACCACCAGAATCTTTGCCATGCCGTCTTCCCCTTTCGTCGTTGCCGACTTCAACATTCAAAACAGTTCGAGTTCGCCCGCTTCCACCATTGGCCCCACGTCCTGCACGGATTCGCGGAAATCCTCCGGCGACCAGCTCAGGCTGAACACGAAACGCTGGTCGAGCCGCACCGACCGCCCCGATGCGGGGTCGGTCATCCGGTACTTGAAACAGAGCTGCGGACAGTCGCCGCCGAACGAAATGAACTTCTGCTTGTGATTGACGACGAGCGGCACCTGCACCGGATGGCGCGCAAGGGCCTCCGCGTCGCCGAGATAGCGGTTCTTGAACGCGCCCCACACGAGGTTGGTCAGCTCGCCGAGCACGCTGTTCACGTCGCGGAAATCGGGTGCCCGGCCGTCGTCGCGCGTGCCGCCGATCATGTCGAGCAGCGGCTGCTCGCTCGTCTGCAGCAGCATGTAGCCGCGGCACCATGCGCTTTCCAGCGCGATCAGGCTGAACACCTCGCCGAAGATGATCTGGTCGCGCACGATGCACGGCGTGTCGCGCTCGATCGTCATGCCCGGGAACAGGCTGTCGAGCCGCGCCTCGGTGATCTCCGCGATGCCGCGCACCAGTGCGTTCGGGTAGTCGCGGCCGAACAGGTACTCGTCGATCGCGCGCTTGAGCGGCGTCAGGTCGTCGGCGACGTAGGCCGCGCACGCGACGCGTGCGAGCGCATCGGGCAGCCCGTCGCGCGACGCGTCCCCTGCATTCGACATGCGGCGCAGGATGATCGGCAGCTCGGGGCGCAGCGCATCGATCTGCGTCGCGACGATCGCGCTTTCGTCCGGCGAGCCGCCGTAGTCCTCGGCGAGCAGGATCGCGCCGAGATCGATGTTCGAGCGCAGCACCTTCAGCAGCCGGTTGCGCCGCACGGTCAGGCCGACCAGGTTGTGCTCGTCGCAGAAGCGCTTGAGCGTCGCCGCATGCGCGCGGCTGTCGTCGAGCACGAGCACCTTGCTGACGGGTTGGTCTACGGTCATGTCGCGGAGTCCTCGCAATCGGTCAAAACAGTTCGAGCTCGCCGCCCGTGTCCACGCTCGCCGCTTCCGACACGTGGAAATCGACCGGCGCGTTCGCGCACACGCACAGCGTCGCGCCGATCCGCACGTCGCCGTCGAGCGTCACGTCGTACGCGGCCACGTGGCCGGGATTCAGCGCCTGCAGGTAGTCGATGCTCGCGCCGCTCAGCAGGTAAGGCGTCGACATCCCGAGATCGGGGAACGGCACGGTCAGCGCCTGGTTGATCGCGCCGCAGCACAGGTTCGCGACTTCCATGAACGCTTCGGGCAGCGGCCGCTGCGCGCTCGCGCCGGGCGCCGCCGCAGCGAAATGGCGGCGCGTCGGTTCGTCGTCCCGAAAACGCAGCGCGAGCAGCAGCCGGAAATGCAGCGCCGAGATCGTCAGCACTGCGACGTGTTCCGCGATCTTCGGCATCGCGCGCGAATTCGTGCGGGATGGGTCATGTGACGCACCATGTGCGTCGTCGGCAGCCGGCCGGATCTCGCACGCGCCGCCGGACGCGAGCCGCGTGCGCGCCGCATCGAAGAAGATCCGCTCGAAACCGGCGCGGGCCTGCGCGCTGATCACGCCGCCGCTCCTTCGAGCCGCGCATGCAGCTGCCCCGCCAGCGTCTCGACCGTCGCGAGCGCCGCCGTGATCATCTTGCCGCCGGCCTGGATGTCCTGGAACGTCGCGGCCGTCACGAGATCGTTGCGGTTCAGGCTGTCGCGATAGCTGTTCGACAGTTGCTGCGAGCGCGCGGCAAGCCCGCGCACCTCGCTCGCGACGATCGAGAAGCCGCGTCCCGCGGCGCCCGCGCGCGCGGCCTCGATCGATGCGTTAAGCGAGACGATCGACACATGTGCGACGATCGCCGACAGCTCCTGGTTCTTCGTGCGCATGTCCTGGTTCTGCGTGGTCAGCGAGATCATCTGCTCGTGCCAGCGCTCGAACGTGCCGGCCAGCCCGCGCAGGCGCGCGGCCTCTTCGGCGAGCTTCGCCGCGTGCTGCGACAGCGCGGCGCGCTCGGCCGCGAGCGCCTGCAGCGCGTCGCGCTGCTCGCCGGTGCCGGCCGCCTCGCGCGCCCGCGTTTCCTCGAGTTCCGTTTCGCGGCGCGTCCATGCCTGTGCGGCTTCCGCATGTGCGGCCGCGGCTTCGTCGGCCCGCGCATCGGCCGCGCCGAGCGCGGCGCGCAACGCGTCCGCTTCGCGCGTCAGCGCGGCAACGTGCCGCGCGCGTGCGATGCGCCACGCGAACGCGGCGATCGCCGCGACCACGAGGCCGCCCGCCAGCGCGGCACCGATCGGGATCATCCACGCTTGCACGATCACTCCGTTGCGTCGACGTTCACGGCGTGCACCGGCTGCCCGATTTCGCGCACCGCAGCGTTGGCCACGCCGTTGACCGCACCGTCCGCCGCGAAACGCGCCGGCAGCGACACGATCGTCTCGAACGCGCGATACGACGCGCCGACGCGATCGTCGGTAAAGCGCAGCGCGATATCGCCGCCGTCGCGCTTCAGGAAGTTGCGCACCGCGTCCATCCCGACGCCGCGCCCCGATACCTCGGTCACCGCGCGCGCGGTCGAGAAGCCCGGGCGGAAGATCAGTTCGGCCACGGCTTCGTCGGTCAACCCGGCTTCGTTGCCGGCGTCGATCCAGCCGCGCTCGCGCGCGATCCCGCGAATCCGGTCGAGCGCGAGGCCACGGCCGTCGTCGGCGAGCACGAAGCGCAGTGCCTCGCCGTCGACGTCGACCGCGATGTCGATCTTGCCGGCCGGCGCCTTGCCGGCCGCGCGACGCTCGTCGGACGTTTCGATGCCGTGGTCGATCGCGTTGCGCAGCAGGTGCATGAACACGTTCGTCAGCGTCGCGCCGATCTCGCTGCGCACGCGATGGCAGTTGCTGTCGATATGCACGACGGGCGCCGGCTTGCCGAGTTCGGCCGCGAGCGACGGCAGCGATTCGATCACGCCGCCCAGCGCATCGCCAATGCCCTGCGTGCCGAACTGGCTCAACAGGCGGCGCACCGAATCGCGCGCCGCGTGCCAGTCGCCCGCGTTCGCCGGGTCGGCGCCGTCGAGCATGCGCAGGCTCTCGCTGATATGCGCGCGCTCGACCATCAGGTAGTCGGCGCCGCCATGCTGCGCCGCCTCGCCGTGGCGGCCGAGCGTGACCGCGTTGATCGTCGCGTAGCGGTCGACCGCCTCGCGCACGCGGGCGAGGTCGTCCATCAGCGCATCGCGGTTCCACTCGGGGCCGCCGTCGGCGCGGCGCAGCGATTCGTACGCCTGCTCCGCTTCGTGCACGATGTTGGTCAGGTGCTGCAGGCTGTACGTGCGCGCATTGCCCTTGATCGTGTGCATGTTGCGAAACAGCGCCGCGACGATCGAGTGATCCGCGCGTTCGTGCTGGCGGATCATCCGCTCGTTCTCGCTGAGGAAACCCTTCGCGCTGTGCACGAAGTCGTGGAACTTGTCCTGGCTGATCGACAGGATCTCGCCGATCATCTCGAGGCGGCGCTGCTGCTCGCCGGCCTGCGCGGTCAGCTCGCGGATCTCCGTCACGTCGCGCACGCACAGCATCAGCCGCACGACCGTGTCGGTCTCGTCGGTGATCGCCGACCAGCTCAGGTCGAGCCATTTCTCGCGGCCGTCCCGCATCCGCTTCGCGACTTCGTTGACGAGCAGGTGCTCGTTGAACTCGAAGTTCATGCTGTCCTCGCCGAGGCACGCATGCACGGCCGCGTCGACCTGCGAGCGCGCGTCGGAACCGATGCCCGAATCGTCGAATACGAGTGCCATCAGGTCGCGGCCGGCGATGTCGTGCGTTTCGAAGATGGTTTCGAGGTAAGCCGAATACTCCGCATGCACGACCCCGCCTTCGACGACGGTCAGGATCCCCTGCTGCATGTTCTGCAGCATCGCCTGGATGTCGGCCGTCTTCTGCTTCAGTTGCGCGGCGTTCTCCTGGATCTTCTCGATCATCCCGTTGAACGCGACGATCGAATGGCCGATCTCGTCCATCCGGCCCACCGGCACGCGGCGCGTGAAGTCCTGGCTCGTCGCGATCTCGCTCATCGCCGTCTGCATCCCGATCAGCGGACGCGTGATCTGGCGATACAGCACGAAGCCGAGCGCGGTCAGCAGCACGACCACCGTGCCCGCCACCCCCGCGATCGCGGTGGCCGTCGTCGCGAGCATGCCGTTCAGCGCACGGATCGCATCGTCCTTCTGGCGGTTCTTCTCGACGCGCAGCGTGTCGACGATGCTTTCGAGTTCGTCGCGATACTGCGCGACGTTCGCGAACAGGTACGCCTGCGCCATCTCGGGCTTGCCGTCGGTCTTCATCTTCACGGTGTCGTCGATCGCGGCGAAGTAGTTCGCGGCGCTGTCCTTCGCCTGCGCGACGAGGCCTTCCTGCGCGCGGCCGACCGCCGATTTCGCCTGGGCGTCGAGCGCGGCGCGCAGCGCACCCTGCTTCGCCTTCAGTTCGTCGCGCGCCTGCGCGGCGGTGTTCGCGTCGGGCGCGTACACCAGCGTCATCGTCGCGATCTGGATGTTCTTCACGTCGGCGACGAGATCCGCCGACGCGAGCGCGCTCGGCACGATTCCCTGGGTAACCTGACGCACCTCGGACGCGCTCTTGCGCGTCTGGTACACGGCGTACACGCCGATCGCGGACAACGCGAAAAACGTCAGGACGACTAGCAGCGTAATGCGATGACGGATGGTCATGAGTACAGCTCCCCGCAGCGATCCGGCTTCGATCGCGCTCTGGCCTATTGAAAGAATGTGAGCGGCGAATTATCGGGGATGGTGTATGACCGTCCGATGACTAAAAATCAATCGGCCGTTGAGGAAATCGCAATGATTAATTGCGACGGGAAAATCCTAAAGTTTTCCGTGAATGGGCCGTTAACCCCGGCGCCTCGAGGCTCTGGCACGCTTGCCGTGCAGCCCGGAATGATCACATCCGGAAATTTATTCTTCGATTATCGATTCGGCAATTCAATCCGGTCGAATACCGGTGAAACGTTTGCGCATTATCCGTGAATCGAATCGCTCGCGCAGTCATTCACGCGCGATAACGGAGATCATGCGCGAGCCGGACCGGCCGACCGCATCATTGCCGCTCACGGATCGAGCGCACCGCCCGACCAGCCTGCCGACGGCCGCGACCCGGTCAGCTTCAACGCGACGTCGCCCTGCGCGACCAGCCGCTCGCGATTGCGCGTGACGATGCGCCCGGCTTGCGGCGCCACCAGCACGTGCTCGCTGCCGGGCACGCCCGGCAGCGCGACGATCCGCGCGATGCGCTCGCCGGCCTCGACCGTCGCGCCGAGTTCGCGTTCGTACACGAGCACGCCCGACACCGGCGCGAGCACGGTTTCCATGTGCGCGATCGGCACGGCGTCGCCATGCCAGTCGCGCACGCCGGCCGGTTCCGCGATCACGCCGCGGCCGCGCAGGAACGCAAGGATGCCGTCGGCATCGCGTTCGGCGAGCGTGTCGGACACGTCGGATTGGCCGCGTAGTTCGATCGTCGCGACGAGTCGCTCGCGCAAACCGCCGTTGCGCGCCCAGTGCGCGGCAATCGCGCCTTCGAACGCGCCGTCGTCGTCCTCGTCCCACAGGATCGCGACGTCCACGCCGAGCGCGGCCGCGAGATCGCGGCCGGCCGGCCACAGATCGCGATGCAGGTATACGTACGGCAGCGCCTCGGAATCGGTGTGCAGATCGAGCACGATGTCGGCGTCGCACGCGGCGTCGAACACCGTGCGCTGCCACGCGGCGAACGTCGTCGCGGGCCGGCGCGCCGCAGCCGATTCGTGAAAGTGCCGGTTGAAATTGCGGTGCGTCGCGTCGTGGAAGCGGCCGAGCAGCCGCCCTTGCCGGAACTGCGCGAGCCCGAGCGGATTCGCCTGCGGCACGACCGTCACCGTGCCGCGCAGCGCGCCGCGATCGTGGGCCGCACAAAGTTGCGGCAGCAACCGGTGCAGCACGAGCATGCCGGCGATCTCGTCCGCATGCACGCCGGCCTGCAGGTGTACGCGCGGCCCGTCGCCGCCCGACAGCCGCCACGCGCGGATCGCGAGCGGCTGGCCGCCGTCGCCCGGCACCTGCCACGTCAGCGTTTCGACCATCGTCGTTCCTCCTTCCGGTTCCGGATATGCATCACGACGCCGCGCGCGCGTTCCCGCCGAGGCTCGCGACAAATGCCGCGATGCGCTCGCACGCGTCGGTGAGCTTCGCATCGTCGACGACGAAGCCGAAGCGCACGAAACCCGACGCCGTTTCGCCGAACGCGCTCGCATCGAGCAGCGCGACCTGCTTTGCGCGGAACAGCCCCCACGTGAAAGCGTGCGCATCCAGCCCCGTGCCGCGCACGTCGACCATCATGAACATCCCGGCTTCCGGCAGCAGGCAGCGCAGCCCCGGCACGTCGCGCAGGCGCGCGTACGCGAGGTCACGGCGGCGCCGATACAGCTCGCGCATGTCGGCGACGATCGCGGCCTTGTTGTCGAGCGCGGTGACGGCCGCCTGCTGGACGAAGCCGGGCAGTCCGTACAGCATGCACAGCGCGAGCCGTTCCGCATGCTCGATCAGTTCGGTCGGGCCGATCGCCCAGCCGACCCGCCAGCCCGGCATCGCATGCGATTTCGACAGGCTGCCGATCGTCACCGTGCGCTCGGCCATCCCCGGGAGCGACGCGATGCTGACCATGTCGCGCTCGAACGTCAGCTCCGCGTAGACCTCGTCGGACACGACCCACAGGTCGCGCTCGCATGCGAGCCGCGCGATCCGTTCGAGATCGGCGCGCGGCATCACGACGCCGGTCGGATTGCACGGCGTCGCGAAGAAGATCGCCTTCGTACGCGGCGTCACGGCCGCTGCGAGCGCGTCGACGTCGAGATGAAAACCGCGAGCCGCATCGACCGGCACCGGCACGAGCGTCGCGCCCGACGCGCGCACGCTGGCTTCGTACGTGAGGTACATCGGCTCCGGCACGAGCACCTCGTCGCCGGCCTCGCACAGGCACAGCGCCATCGCGAACAGCGCGTTCTGCGCGCCGGCCGTCACGATCACGTGCTCGGCGCCGACCGCCTGCCCGCACGCCTTCGCATGCTCGCGCGCGATCGCCGCGCGCAGCTCGGCGCGCCCACGCACTTCGCTGTAGTGCGTATCGCCGCCGCGCAGCGCGGTCACCGCGCGTTCGACGATCACGTCGGGGGTCGGGAAATCCGGATCGCCGACGCTCAGCACGATCGCCGGCTCGCCCGCCGCGACGGCCGCCTGCGCCGCGTAATGAATGTCCCAGGCGGTCGTGCGCTTGCCCTGCAGGCGCTCGACCAGCTTCGAATAGTTCATGTGTTCTCCGTCGCGCGGCGCCCGCCCGGCCGCCGCGCCATCAAGGGTTCGTTCAACGCGGCATGCGCACCGGCACACGCCGCTCGAGCCGGCCGAACGCGCGCTCGATCGCGAACGCGAGCACGACGTAGATCACCGCGATCGCCAGCAGCGGCTCGTAGGTCCGCAAGGTCTGCGCGCGGATGTAGTTCGCGGCGCCGAGCACGTCCATCACCGCGACCGTCGACGCGAGCGCGGTCGATTTCAGCAGCATCACCGTTTCGCCCGCGAGCGTCGGCAGCAGGATCTGGATCGCGCGCGGCAGCCACACGCGCCGCGCGATCATCGACGGGCGCATCCCCATCGCGCGCGCGGCCTCGATCTCGCCCTTCGGCACACCGCGCAGCCCGGCGCGCAGCACTTCGCCGACGTACGCGCCGACGCTGATCACCAGCGCGAACGCGACATACCAGAAGCCGTCGCGCAGGAACGGCCACAGCACGCTGTCGCGCAGCGCGGGCCAGCCGGCGAACAGCGAGCCGACGCCATAGTAGATCAGGTAGATCTGCACGAGCAGCGGCGTGCCGCGGATCACTTCGGTGAACGCCTTGCTCACGCGCGCGACGACTGCATTGCCCGACAGCCGCGCGAACGCGACGGCGATCGCGAGTCCGAAGCCGAATACGGCCGACACGACGAGCAGCTTGACGGTGGTCAGCACGCCGAGCAGCAGCAGCGACCCGTAGGAAGACAGTACGCTCAGATCCATGACATTGATCCGGTTCGGTCGAAAGATGCGTGGAAAGGCGGGACGTGGGTCACGATGCCGGCATCCAGCGGCCGAAGCGCCGCTCGATCTCGCGAAACAGCATGCCCGACAGCGACGTGATCGCGAAATACACGGCCGCGACCATCAGGTAGTAGTGCAGGTACTCGCGCGTCGAACCGGCCGCCTGCTTCGCGGTGTAGAGCAGCTCGCTGTAGCCGACCACGCTGATCAGCGCGCTGTCCTTCACGAGGATCAGCCACAGGTTCGTGAAGCCGGCCAGTGCATACGGTGCCATCGCGGGCAGCGTCACGCGGCGGAACACGAGCGCCGGCGGCGCGCCGAACGCGCGCGCGGCTTCGATCTGCCCGTACGGGATCGCGAGGATCGCACCGCGGATGATCTCGGCCGCATACGCGCCCTGCACGATGCCGAGCACGATCACCGCGGCCGCGAAGCCGTTGACCGCGACCGGCCCGACGCCGATCGCCGTCATCAGCAGGTTGATCGCGTCGGTGCCCGCGTAGTAGAGCAGCAGGATCAGCAGCAGCTCGGGCACCGCGCGGCACAGCGTCGTGTAGCCCTGTGCGAGCCGCTCGAACGCGCGCACGCCGGACAGCTTCGCGACCGCGCCCAGGAGCCCGAGCACGATGCCGACGACGAACGCGCCGAGCGAAATCTCGAGCGTCACGCCCGCGCCCTGCAGCAGCGCGACGCCCCAGCCGTCCGGGTCCATGCCCAGGTAGCTCACCCATCCCCAACCGTCCATGCCGCCTCCTCCGTCCGTGCGTGGCGCCCGTCGGCGCGAAATCGTGCGATCAGTGCGGCCAGAGGTCGATCGGGAAATACTTCTTCGCGATCTGCGCGTACTTGCCCGACGCATGCAGCTGCTCGAGCGCCTGGTCCATCTGCTGCTTGAGCGGCGCATCGGCCTTGCGCATTCCCGCGCCGACGCCGTAGCCGAAGATCGCCGGATCCATCTTCACGCTGCCGGGGCCTTTCAGCTCGAACGTCGCACCGTCCTTCGACTTCAGGAAGTCGAGAATGCCGAGCTGGTCGAGATACATCGTGTCGATGCGGCCCGCGACGAGGTCCGAGTTGCAATCGTCCTGCGTGTTGTAGAGCCGCACCGTCGCCGTCTTGCCGTACGCCATCTTGATGAACTCGGCGTTCGCGGTCGAACCCTGCACGCCGATCACCTTGCCCTTCAGGCCGTCCGGCGTCAGCGTGAGCTTCTGGTTCTTCGCGCCGACGAAGGTGCCCGGCGTCTCGTAGTACGGCCGCGAGAACGCGATCACCTTCTGGCGTTCCGGCGTGATCGACATCGAGTTGAAGATCACGTCGATCTTGTCGCTGAGCAGCGCCGGGATGATGCCGTCCCACGCGACTTCCTTGATCTCGCACTTCGCCTTCATCTGCTCGCACACCGCGCGGATCAGGTCGGCTTCGAAGCCGCTCCACTGCCCGGTCGGGCTTTTCATCAGGAACGGCGGATACGGCTCGGCGGCGACGCCGAAGCGCAGCACGCCCGGCGACGCATGCGCGGAACCGAACGGCGCAAGCGCCGCGAGAACGAGACTCAACAGGCACAGCAGACTGCGAACGACACGCTTCATGGTCGGACTCCTGGCTGGAAAGATACGAAATCGGTACGGCCGGTATCGGCGTGGCCGGCATCGGTGCGGCCGGCCGCGCAGGCAGGCACGCGCGGGCCGTGCCATCGGTTCAGTGACGTTGCCGGTGCGCGTTGACGAACTGGCGGCAGCGTTCGCTCTGCGGCGCATCGAAGATCTCGGCCGGCGCGCCGCTCTCCTCGACGCGTCCCTCGTGCAGGAACAGCACCTTGTTCGACACGTCGCGCGCGAATGCCATCTCGTGCGTGACGAGGATCATCGTGCGGCCTTCGCACGCGAGATCGCGGATCACCTTCAGCACTTCGCCGACGCGTTCGGGATCGAGCGCGGAAGTCGGCTCGTCGAACAGCATCACTTTCGGCCGCATCGCGAGCGCGCGCGCGATCGCGACACGCTGCTGCTGGCCGCCGGACAGGAACGCCGGATAGACGTTGCGCTTGTCGGCGAGGCCGACGCGTTCGAGCAGCTGCTCGGCGCGCGCGAGCGCTTCGGCGCGCGGTTCGCGCAGCACGTGCACGGGCATCTCGATCACGTTCTCGAGCACCGTGCGGTGCGCCCACAGATTGAAGCTCTGGAACACCATGCCGAGCCGCGTGCGAATGCGTTCGACCTGGCGCGGATCGGTCGGCACGGTGCGGCCCTTGCGGTCGAGCTTCAGCCCGATCTCCTCGCCGTCGACGACGATGCGCCCGCGGGTCGGCGTCTCGAGCAGGTTGATGCAGCGAAGCAGCGTGCTCTTGCCCGAGCCGCTCGCGCCGATCAGCGAGATCACTTCGCCCTCGCGCGCGCTCAGCGACACGCCCTTCAACACCTCCAGCTCGCCGAACCGCTTGTGCAGGTCCGTCACCTGCACGCGCTCCTCGACCGCCGTCTTCACGCTCTCCGCCCGCGCCAACATGCTGTCTCCTGTGTCGAATTCTCACGCCCGTCCCGCGCGGGATCGCGGCGTCTTGTTGAATGGCCGACCAACCTCATGTGGAGTCGAGTATAGGCTCTGTT
The DNA here is from genome assembly GCF_003853795.1 of Burkholderia sp. Bp8991. Lineage (NCBI taxonomy): Bacteria > Pseudomonadati > Pseudomonadota > Betaproteobacteria > Burkholderiales > Burkholderiaceae > Burkholderia > Burkholderia sp. Bp8991. Next base: position 52,085 of record NZ_QTQJ01000028.1, read on the forward strand.
GAACAAGGGTTCAACAGATTTCAATAATCCGGAAGCAAGGGTTTTCGCGGGTTCCATCGCTGTAATTGAACAAGCGTCCGACACTCCCCTATAATCGGTGCCATGACGATTCCGTAAGGTCACCCCGTGAAAAAGACTTCTGGCAGCGCACCGGTTCAGACCCGCAGCCGCGGCATCCGAGAAACACCCGCGGTGCGGCAGCAATCGATCATCGACGCGACGATGCGCTGCATCGCGCGCTACAGCTATTCGGAAACCACGATCGACCGCATCTGCGCGGAAGCGAAGGTGTCGCGCGGGCTGATCAACCATCACTTCCAGTCGAAAGACGAGCTGATGGCGCAGACCTACAAGCGGCTCGCGGCCGACCTGCTCGACGTGTCGCGCGCGGCCGCCGCGAACGCGACGGGCCCCGAGGACAAGCTCGACGCGATCATCAAGGTGTGTTTCGCCGCGCCGGTGTTCGCGCCGAAGAACGTGAAGGTCTGGCTCGGCTTCTGGAGCGTCGCGCACAGTGATCCGGTGATCCGCAAGGCGCACAAGGAGCTGTATGCCGGCTACCGGCAGGCGTTGAAGAAGCTGTTCGACCAGATCGCGGAAGTGCGCGGCGGCACCGTCGACAGCGAGCTCGCCGCGCTGACGGTGACAGCGGTGATCGACGGCTTCTGGCTCGAACTCGCGCGCGACCCCACGTCGTTCACCGCGGAAGACGCGCTGACGAGCTGCCTGCGCGTCGTCGATTCGTTCCTGCCGCCGCCGAAGACGGCGCGCAAGCGCGCGTAACGCACGCAACGCGCGTCGCCGGCAAGCCGCCGCACTCGCGCCGCAACCGGCACGACGGCCTCGCATCGCGAGGCCGTTCGCATTTTCAGGCCGCGCGAATCTCGATCAGGTACGGCGCGTCGTGCGCGGCCGCTTCGCCGAGCGCACCGGCCAGCGACGCACCCTCTTCGACTCGCTGCGCACCCCATCCATACGCGCGCGCGAGCGCGACGAAATCGGGCGTATGCAGATCCACGCCGACCGGCTCGACGCCGCCGTCGACCATCGCACGCTTGATCTCTCCGTAACCGCCGTTGTTCAGCAGTACGACGATCACGCGCGCGCGATGCTGCACCGCGGTGCCGAGTTCGGCGAGCGTGTACTGGAACCCGCCGTCGCCGGCGAGGCAGACCACCGGCCGCGACGCATCGCCGAGGCTCGCGCCGACCGCGGCCGGCAGCCCGTAGCCCAGCGAGCCGAAGCCGACCGACGCGTTGAACCAGCTGCGCGGACGCGACGCCGCGAAGCCGACGTTGCCCGCATAGACGATCCGCGTCGAATCGCCGACGAGCGCCGCATCGGGCAGCGCGTCGCGCACACTGTCGAGCAGCGCGAGATCGCGCCGCATTTCGTCGTTGAGTTCCTGCCGCGCGGCCGCACGGCACACCGCCGCGCGCTCGACGCCATCGCCGCCGTCGCTACGCGCCCGCGCATCGGCCGGCCACACGCGCCGCAGCGCGCGCAGCGTTTCGCCGACGTCGCCGAGCAGCGGCAGCGCGGGCACCGCGTTGCGGCACAGCTGCTGCGGATCGATGTCGATCCGCACGAGCGGCGCGGGCATCGAGAAGCTGCGCGTCGCATACAGGTCGTAATCGGTCGGGCCGAGCTCGGTGCCGAGCGCGACGATCAGGTCGCTGTCGCGCATCAGCGCGCGCACCGCGTCGCTCGACGCCGACCACGACACGCCGAGCGGATGCGCGCTCGGCAACACGCCGCGCCCGTTGATCGTCATCACGACCGGCGCGTCGAGCGTCTCCGCGAGCCAGCGCACGTCGGCGGCCGCGTCGAGCGCGCCGCCGCCCGCGAGAATCAGCGGCGCGCGCGCGGCGGCAGCCTTCGCACGCAATGCGTCAATCCCGTCGGCCGATGCGGGGCCGGGCGCGATGCGCGGCGGCGCGGCCGGCACCGGCGGCAATGCATCGGCCGGCGCCGCGAGCACGTCGAGCGGAATCTGCAGATGCACGGGGCGCGGCCGGCCGCCCGAGAACACCGCGAACGCGCGCGCGATCGCCTGCGGCAGCGCGTCGGCGCGCGGCACCGTGTAGCTGAACGCGGCGATGTTCTGCGCGAACGCATGCTGGTCCGGCAGTTCGTGCAGATGGCCGTTGCCGGAGCCGATGTCGCCGGACGCGTTGACGCTCGAAATCACCAGCATCGGAATCGAATCCGCATACGCCTGCGCCATCGACGTCGCGATGTTCGTCATGCCGGGGCCGGTGATCACGAAACACACGCCGGGCTTGCCGGTCGCGCGCGCATAGCCGTCCGCCATGAAGCCGAGGCCCTGCTCGTGGCGCGCACTCACGTGGCGCAGCGCGCTGCCGGCGAGCCCGCGGTACAGCTCGATCGTATGCACGCCGGGAATGCCGAACACCGTGTCGACGCCGTAGGCGGCGAGCAGGTCGACCAGGTACATGCCTACTGTTTTCATGTGATTTCCATCGTTCAGGGTAAGGAGGTGGATCGCGCGCGGCCCCGTGAGGCCGTCAATGCGCGAGCCCCGGCAACAGTTCGCGCACGCCCTGCGCGAGCATCTGGAACGCGATCGCGGTCAGCACGATGCCCGACAGCCGCTCGACCAGCGTCCTGCCGATCTCGCCGAGCCGCCGGCACCACGACGCCGAGCACGCATACGTGAGCCCGATCACGCCCGCGTGCAGCACGCACGCCGCGCTCAGCGCCAGCAGGTCGGCCGGCGTATGAAAGCGCGTCGCGGTCGTGATCACGAGCGACATCACCGCGCTGCCGACCGACAGCGGGAAGATCAGCGGCACCGCGATGTAGCTGCGCCATTGCGCATATTCGAGCCGCGTGTCGCCGCCGCTGCGCTCGTCGTTCGCCGTGCCGCGCATCATCGGGATCGACCACAGGCACAGCACGAGGCCGCCCGTCAGCGTCAGCGCACCGAGCGTGAGGCCGAGCATGCGCAACAGGAACTGGCCGCCCCACACCGCGCCGATCATCAGCGCCGCGATCCACGCGAACAGCCTGAGCGCGATCTGCCGCTGTGTCACGTCGGGAAAATGCCCGGTGACGGCCGCATACATCGGGATCGCGACGGGCGGACAGAACAGCGTCAGGAGCCCGGTCAGGAACAGCAGCACGTCGCTCGACGTCAGGGTCATCGCTCGAACTCACATGCGGTCGGGTGGATAAGCGGCGCGGTGGCGACGCGGCCGGGCGTGATCAATCCTGCGTGGCGTCCTGCGGCGCGCGTTCGCGCGGCCGCATGTCGCCGTCGAAATCGTCGAGCGTCGGAAACGCCATCGGTTCGTGCCGGTCGAGTTCTGCGAGATAGGCGTCGTAGCGTTCGAGCACGGCCGCGCGCTCCGCGTCGCCGATGTACGGCACGTGATAGCCGACGAACGACGGCAGCACGTCGAAGCCCGCGTAGCCGAGCGTGCCGCGCAACACGTGGCGCAGCATCAGGTCCATTTCGCCGTGCACGCCGTCCGCACCGAACATGTAGTCGCGGCCGCCGCACGTATAGGCGAGCAGCGCGCGCTTGCCGCGCATCCCGCCGCGATCGTAGAAGCGCACGCCGCCGTACACCTTGCCTGACACGAGCACGCGGTCGATCCAGCCTTTCATGATCGCCGGCACCGAGCACCAGAACAGCGGAAAGCTCAGGATCAGCAGGTCGCACGCCGTTAGCTTGTCGAGTTCCGCGGCAATGTCGGGCGCGATCGCGTGCGCGGCGACGTTCTCGCGCTGCTCCAGCGCGTAGACGAGATAGTCGGGGTTCTTGCGCACGCCGAAATCGGCCGCGCTCGCGACCGGATTCCACTGCATCGCGTACAGGTCGGACACTGTCACGGTATGCCCCTGCGCTTCGAGCGTGCTCACCGCGCGGTGCAGCATCGACGTCGTGAACGACTGAGGTTCGGGATGGGCGTGAACGATCAGGACTTTCATGGTGCGAGTTTTCTCCGCGACGTAACGTTGAACTGCTGGATTCAGACGGATCCGGCCGCACGCTTGCGCAGCAGCGACAGGCCGATCGCGACGCAGGTCGCGACGAGCAAAAGCGTGGATACCGACGCGATCGCCGGATCGACGTTCTCGCGCATCCCGTCCCACATGCGGCGCGGCAGCGTATAGACGTTCCGGCTCGAGATGAACAGCGTGACGACGAGCTCGTCCCACGACAGGATGAACGCGAACACCGCGGCCGACAGCACGCCCGGCCGGATCGACGGCAGGATCACGTAGCGCAGCGTCTGCGCGACGTTCGCACCGAGGCTGCGCGATGCCTGCTCGATGCGCAGCCCGACGGTCGCGAGCGATGCCGAAACCGCCACCACGACGTAAGGCACCGACAGCACGACGTGCGACAGGATCGCGGCGGGATAGCTGTCGAGCATCCCGAGTTCGCCCCACAGCCGGTAGAACGCGAGCGCCGACACGATCGGCGGCACGATCAGCGGGAACAGGATCACGCCGCGCACGAACTCGCCGCGCCGCGACGCGACTTTCCACAGCCCGATCGCGCACAGCGTGCCGAGCGCGACCGAGATCGCCGACGACACCAGCGCGATCAGCCCGCTTTGCAGAAAGCTCGACACCCAGCCGTCGTCGTCGAGCAGCACGCGGTAGTGCCGCAGCGACAGCGCGCCGTCCGGCATCGACAGGTAGTCGCTCGGCGTCAGCGAGACGGGCACCGACACGAGCAGCGGCAGCATCAGGAACAGGATCGCGGCCCACGCGATACCGACCACGAGCGCGCGTCCTGCGGTCATTCGGGTGTTCATCGGAACCTCCTCCGTTCAGGTCAGCGCGCGCCGAACAGCTCGCGCAGGTCGACGAAACGCGCGAGCAGCGCGAGCGCGGCCAGGATCGACGCCAGCAGCAGCGACGCCAGCGCCGCCCCGCTGCCCCAGTTCACGAGCTGCAGGATCTGCGTGCTGATGTATTCGGCGATCATCACGGTGCGGCCGCCGCCGAGTATCACCGGCGTCACGTAGAAGCCGAGCGAGAAGATGAACACGAGGATCGCCGCGCCGACGATGCCCGGTCGCGTCTGCGGGAAATACACCTTGCGGAACGTGACGAACGCGCCCGCGCCGAGCCCCTGCGAGGCACGTGCGAGCTGCGGATCGATGCCCTTCATGTTCGCGTACAGCGGCAGCACCGCGTACGGAATCATGAAGTGGATCATCCCGATCACGACGCCGACCTCGTTGCGCATCAGCGGCAGCGGCGCGTCGATCAGCCCGATGCGCAGCAGCAGCGTGTTAACGAGCCCCTGCTCGCCGAGCAGGAACAGCCACGAGAACGCGCGCACCAGCACCGACGCCCAGAACGGCACGAGCAGCCCGAACATCAGCGCCATCCGTTGCCGCGGGCCGACGTGCGCCATCGCATACGCAATCGCATAGCCGAGCGCGACCGAACACACAGTGGTGACCGCGCACACGCGCAGCGTGGTCCACAGCACGCGATGCACGCCATGATTGCCGAGCAGCCGCGCATAGTTGTGCAGGCCCGGCTCCGGCACCGTGAAGCCGAGCCACAGCACGCGTACGAGCGGATACACGTACAGCACGATCAGCACCGCGAGCAGCGGCACGACGAGCAGCCAGTAACGATCGGCCTTCGCGCGGCCGAGCGGGACCGCGCCCGCGACGGGAGTAGACAGGGTATTCATGGCGTCACGCTCGCGAGGCGGCTCAGGACGACATCAGGTCGGTGTACTGCGCGAGCGTCGCTTCGTAGTGCTGCGCCCACCACTCGGGATTCACCTTGCACTGCTTTGCCCAGTTATCCGGCGTGCCCGGGTTGTCGGCGCGTAGCGCCTGCGGCACCGCGGCGGTCGCGGCCGGCGTCACCGGCCCGTTGCCGAGCAGCGACAGCAGGCGCACCTGCGGCTCGACGCCCTGCACGAACTTGATGAACTGCCAGACGGCATCGCCCGACGGATTGTTCTTCGGCACGCCCCACACGTCGCACGACGCGAGCCCCTGATCCCACGTATAGCGGAACCGGCCATTGCTCTCGCGCTGGATCACGTTCGCGCGCGTATGCCAGATGCACGCCATGCTGACTTCGCCGTTGCGCAGCAACTGCAGGCTGTCCGCGCCCGAATCCCACAGCAGCACGTTCGAGCGCAGTTCCTTCAGCTTTTTCAGCGCGCGCGGCACGTCGATCGGATAGACCTTGTCCTTGTCGACGCCGTCGGCCATCAGCGCGGCTTCGAGCGCGCCGCCCATCCATTTCCACAGCCCGCGCTTGCCCGGAAACTTGCCGACGTTCCAGAAATCGGCCCAGTTCTTCGGCGGGTTCGCGCCGAACTTGCGCGCGTCGTAGACGAGCACGTAACTCAGCAGGTACGACGGCACGCCGAAGTCCGATGCGAGCCCCGGCAGCGTGTTGCGGCCGACGACCGAATAGTCGATCGGCCGCAGGAAGCCCTGCTTGCCGAGCTTGATCGCCGCGAAGCCGTCGAGATCCATCACGTCCCAGATCACGTTCCGGTTCTCGACCATCGCCTTGATCTTGCCGTCCTCCGGCGACGAGTCGTAGCCCATCCGGATGCCGCTCGCCTTCGTGAACGGGTCCATGTACGCGGAGCGGAACGCCGAACGCGCTTCGCCGCCCCATGCGCTGAGCACGATTTCCTTCGGGTTCGACGCGAGTGCGTCCTTCGCGCCGAGCGACAGCAGCGTCGGCGCGATGCCGGCCGCCGCGCACAACCGCAGAAAATCGCGGCGGCGCTGCGACGTCGCCGGTTGAAGTTCGCGTGCTTGGTCGAGCAGGTCCTGCAGATGGCGGTTCGTCATGGTGTCTCCTCCAGGCTGGTCAGCGCCCGCACGCGTCTCGTCGTTTTCGGGCATCGGTGAATCGGTGAATCCGTCAGTCGGTGAGTCGGCGGCGACGGCGGCTCGTGCCGCTTCGCGCGGGATGCAACGTGCGCCGCGTCAGTCGGCCGCGATCCGACACGTCGCGTCGCGCTCCCACTGCACGAACACGTCCATGCCGCAGCGTGGTGACGCGAGCCCGCGCCATGCGGGCACGTCGGCCGTCACGCAGCCGAGCGCCGGCGTCTCGATCTCGAAGCGGTACGACGAACCGAAATAGCTCCAGTGGCGAATGCGACCCGCGACTTCGTTGTGCGCACCGCCGCACGACGCCGCCGACACCGCGACCTTCTCCGGGCGCAGCGCGAACAGCAGCGGCTCGTCGGGCCGCGCACCGCACGCCGGCGCGACGAAGCGCGCATCGCCGACGCGGTAATGCGTCGTCGAAGCATCGCCGCCGAGCGCGACACCTTCGATGAAATTGCTCTTGCCGAGGAAGTCCGCGACGAAGCGGTTGGCCGGCTGCTCGTAGAGCCCGTCCGGCGTGCCGATCTGTTCGAGCCGGCCGTCGCGCATGATCGCGATCCGGTCCGACATCGACAGCGCTTCCTCCTGGTCGTGCGTGACGAACAGGAACGTCGCGCCGAGCCGCTCGTGCAGCGCCTTCAGCTCGACCTGCACCTCGCCGCGCAGCTTGCGGTCGAGCGCGCCGAGCGGCTCGTCGAGCAGCACGAGATCGGGATCGAACACCAGCGCGCGCGCGATCGCGACGCGCTGCTGCTGGCCACCCGACAACTGGCGCGGCAGGCGATCGGCAAGATGGCCGAGCCGCACGAGATCGAGCGCGGCCTTCACGCGCTTCACCGCGTCGGGCCCTTTCTGCTTGCGCACCATCAGCGGATACGCGACGTTCTGTTCGACCGTCATGTGCGGAAACAGCGCATAGCCCTGGAACACCATCCCGAAGTTGCGCTTCTCGGGCGGCAACGCGACGATGCTGCGGCCGCCGACGCGCAGGTCCCCGCTGCTCGGATGCTCGAAGCCCGCGACGATCGTCAGCAGCGTCGTCTTGCCCGAACCCGACGGCCCGAGGATCGTCAGGAATTCGCCGCGCGGAATGTCGATCGTCGTTTCGCGCAGCGCATGCACGCTGCCGTAGCGCTTCGACACGCGATCGATCTGCAGGCCCGCGCCGCTCGCCGCATGCTGCGCCGCCGCGCGTGCCGCATGCGCCCCGGTCCTGCCGTCCTCCACACCTGCCGACGTCTCCATCACCACGCTCATCGTGTGTCTCCTGGTCGACTCACAATTGGGTTGAACGTTCATTTAACAGAACTTATACTATGCCGAAATGCGGTCCGCAAGTAGCGGCGACCCTTGCCGGCTCTGACACCACCCCGACACACAACAACCAGGAGACAGTGATCAGCATGAGCATCGAGGACATTCGAATCGAACGGCACGACGGCGCCGTGACCCTTCGCCTGAACCGCCCGGCGAAACGCAATTCGCTCGCGCGGCCGCATCTCGACTTTCTTCGCGAGACGCTCGACGCGCTCGCGAACGATCCGGCCGTGCGCTGCGTCGTACTGACCGGCACCGGCAGCGCGTTCTGCGCGGGCGCGGACGTCGACGAATGGGCCGAGGCCGAGCGCAACGGCGAACTAGACACCTACGGCTGGACCGAGCGTGCGCACCGTTTCGTGCAGACGCTCGCCGCATTTCCGCGTCCGACGATCGCCGCTCTGAACGGTTCGACGGTCGGCGCCGGCACCGACATCGGCTTCGCGTGCGACTTCCGCATCGCGAGCACCGCTGCGACGCTGCGCTGCGGGTATACGGGCATGGGCTACAGCCCCGACATGGGCGGAAGCTGGTTCCTGCCGCGCATCGCGCGCCCCGACGTCGCACGCCGCTTCATCTTTCTGAACGAGCGCTGGAACGCGCAGGACGCGCTCGCCGCGGGGCTCGTGTCCGAAGTCGTCGACGCCGACGATTTCGCAACGCACGTCGCCGCGTTCGCCGCGCGTCTGGCGCAAGGGCCGAGCGTCGCGTTCGGCCACACCAAGGCGCTGCTCGCGCAATCGCTCACGCACACCCTCGCCGAGCAACTGCGCGGCGAGCTGGCGGCCGGCGTCGCGTGCGGTCACAGCGACGACGGCCAGGAAGCGCTTCGCGCATCGGTCGAAGGTCGCGCACCTCATTTTGTCGGGAGATGATCGATGGATTTTTCGCTGACCCAAGAGCAGGAAATGCTGGTGACGTCGCTGCGTCAGTTCGTCGAGAAGGAACTGCAGCCTCATGAATTCGCGGTCGATCGCGCGGACGACGTGCCGCCCGAACTCGCCGACTCGATCCGCCGCAAGTCGCTCGAGCTCGGCTTCTATGCGTTCAACATGCCCGAGAGCGCCGGCGGCCCGGGGCTCGACTACGTGACGCAGGCGCTCGTCGAACGCGAGCTCGGCCGCACGAGCTGGGCGCTGCACGTGTTCGTCGCGCGGCCGAGCAAGATCCTGATGGCGTGCAAGGGCGACCAGGTCGAGCGCTACCTGAAGCCGGCCGTGCGCGGCGAGCGCGTCGACTGCTTCGCGCTGACCGAGCCGGGCGCCGGCTCCGACGCGATGGGCATCCGCACGCGCGCGGTGCGCGACGGTGACGACTACGTGATCAACGGCAGCAAGCACTTCATCAGTCATGCGGACACGGCCGACTTCGTGATCCTGTTCGCCGTCACCGGCGAGGAGGAAGTGCGCGGCCAGAAGCGCAAGCGCGTGACCTGCTTCCTGATCGACAAGGACACGCCGGGCATGACCGTGCGGCGCGGCCCGCACTGCACGAGCCTGCGCGGCTATCACCAGTCGGAGATCTTCCTCTCCGACTGCCGCGTGAGCGCCGCGCAGATCCTCGGCGAAGAGCATCGCGGCTTCGAGCTCGCGAACGACTGGCTGACGGCCGGCCGCGTGATGGTCGCCGCGAACAACATCGGCCGCGCGCAGCGTGCGTTCGAGATGGCCGCCGAATGGGCCGCGACGCGTCATCAGTTCGGCAAGCGCATCGGCGACTTCCAGGGCACGTCGTTCAAGCTCGCGGACATGCAGACCGAGATCCGCGCGGCGGAACTCGTCACGCTGTACACCGCGCAGAAACTCGACCAGGGCACGATGACCGACGGCGACGCCGCACTCGCGAAGCTGCTCGCGACCGAGACGCTCGGCCGCGTGACCGATCACGCGGTGCAGATCTACGGCGGCATGGGGCTGATGGACGAACTGCCGATCGAGCGCTTCTGGCGCGATGCGCGCATCGAGCGCATCTGGGAAGGCACGTCCGAGATCCAGCGCCATATCCTGTCCAAGGAAATCCTCCGACGCTACAGCTGACGCGAATCGTCGCGCCGGCGCGTCCGGCGCGACTTCCGAAAGGACCTTTCATGACTTCCTCTCCCGCAGTCAGGGATCGCCGCGCGGCCGCCGCGGCCAATCTGCGCCGGCTGCTCGACCCGGCCAGCATCGCGTTCGTCGGCGGACGCGGCATCGCGGGCGCCGTGCAGCGCTGTCGCGATTACGGCTATGCCGGCGATATCCGGCTCGTCAATCCGAATCATGCGGAGATCGACGGCGTGCGCTGCCATGCGAGCGTCGCCGACCTGCCCGCCGCGCCGGACGCCGTGTTCGTCGCGGTGCCCGCGCGCCAGGCGATCGACGTCGTGCGCGCGCTCGCCGCACGCGGCGCCGGCGGCGCGATCGTCTACGCGTCGGGTTTCTCCGAAACGGGCGCCGACGGCGCCGCGCTGCAGCAGGCGCTGGTCGACGCGGCCGGCGACATGGCCGTGCTCGGCCCGAATTGCTACGGCCTGATCAACGGGCTGAACGGCAGCGCGCTGTGGCCGGTCGCGCATTGCGCGCCGCGCGTCGAATCGGGCGTCGCGGTGATCACTCAGAGCGGCAACCTCGCATACAACCTGTCGATGAGCGCGCGCTCGGTGCCGTTCGCGTATCTCGCGAGCGTCGGCAACCAGGCGTCAGTCGACATCGCGCGCCTCGTCGATGCGTTCGTCGACGATCCGCGCATCCGCGCGATCGGCGTGCACCTCGAAGGGCTGAAGGACGTGCGCGCGTTCAGCGAGGCCGCGGCCCGCGCGCTCGCGCGCGGCGTGCCGATCGTCGCGCTGAAGAGCGGCACGTCGACGCTCGGCGCGCAGCTCGCGATGAGCCACACGAGTTCGCTCGCGGGCTCGGACGCGCTGTACGACGCGCTGTTCCGGCGGCTCGGCGTGATTCGCGTGAAGGACCCGGTCGGCCTCGTCGAGACATTGAAGCTGCTCGCGATCGCAGGCGTGCCCGAGCGCCGCACGCTCGCCGCGCTGGCGACGTCCGGCGGCGATGCGGGGCTCGTCGCCGATCTCGGCGAAGCGCGCGGCATCGCTTTTCCGCCGGTCGGCGATGCAGGCCGCGACGCGCTCGGCAACGTGCTGCCCGCGTACGCGACGATCGCGAACCCGCTCGACTTCACGACCACGCCGTGGGGCGACCCCGACAAGATGCGCGCGTGCTGCGACGCGCTGCTCGCCGATCGCCCGGGCGCCGCCGCGATGATCCTCGACTATCCGCAGGAAGCGACCGGCGAGCGGCCGCTGTGCGATATCGCCGCGGACGCGTTCGCGGCGTCCGCACGCCAGCACGGCGTGGTCGGCGCTGTGATTTCGGTGTTTCCGGACCTGACGCCGCCCGATCACGCGGCCCGCATGGCCGCCGCCGGCGTCGCGCCGCTGCAAGGGCTGGCCGACGGGATCGCTGCGATCGGCGCGGCGATGGCCTACGGCGACACGCGCCGCCGCGTGCTCGACGCCGACGCGCTGAACGCGCTGCCGGTGCTGCGCGCGGGCGACGGCGGCCACGGCACCGCGACGCTGCACGACGAATGGGCGAGCAAGCGGATGCTGGCCGCGCACGGGCTCGACGTGCCGCCGGCCGAATGCGTCGCGCCCGCCGATGCGCCGGCCGCCGCGCAGCGGCTCGGCTTTCCGGTCTGCGTGAAAGTGGTCAGCGATCGCCTGCCGCACAAGACCGAGGCCGGCGCGGTCGCGCTGAAGCTCGGCTCGCCCGAAGCCGTCGCCGCGGCCGTCGTGCGAATGACCGAACAGGTCGCGCGTCATGCGCCGGATGTGCACGTCGAACGCATCCTCGTCGAGAAGATGGCCGACGCGCCGCTGCTCGAGCTGATCGTCGGCGTGAAGCGCGAGCCGAATTTCGGTCTCGCGCTGGTGCTCGGCACCGGCGGCGTGCTGGTCGAACTGATCCGCGACACCGCGACGCTGCTGCTGCCGGTGCGCGAAAGCGACGTGCGCGACGCACTGCTCGGGTTGAAGCTCGGCCCGCTGCTGACCGGCTATCGCGGGCGGCCGAAGGCCGATCTCGATGCGGTCGTCGCGAACGTGATGGCGATCGCACGCTTCGCACAGGCGCATGCCGACACACTCGTCGAACTCGACGTCAATCCGCTGCTGGTGATGGAACGCGGTGCGGTGGCCGTCGATGCGCTGGTGCGGCTCGACGCGTGATGCCGGCCTGAAACGCGGCGGCCCGCTTGCGTGATGCGCGAGCGGGCCGCTGCCTGATTGCCGAGCCGTCCGCCGAAAGCGAAGAACGCTCCGCCGTTCAGATCACCTTGCCGGGATTCAGAAGTCCGAACGGATCGAATGCATGCTTGAGACGTCGCATCGCGGCGATCTCGACGTCGCTGCGCGAACAACCGAGCCAGTCGCGCTTGTAGCGGCCAATCCCGTGCTCGGCCGACACCGAGCCGCCCGCATCGCGCACGAGCGGATACAACACCGCGTCGACGTCGTGCGCGCCCTCGCCCGTCGCATACGGCGCGGAAACGCACACATGCAGGTTGCTGTCGCCGAGGTGGCCGAAGAAGAACACGTGCGCCCCGGGCCAGCGTGCGTTCAGCGCGCGCTCGCACGCGTCGATGAACTTCTCCGTCGCGCGCGGCGGAATGCCGACGTCGAAATTGACGACGCCGGGGAGATCGTCGATCGCGAGCCCTTCGCGCACCGTCCAGAAGGCCTGCGCATCGGCCGCGGTCTGCGCGAGCGCCGCATCGTCGATCAGCCCGCGTTCGAGCCAGTCGGCCAGCACCGCTTCGAACCGTTCGGCCGTCTGCGCGGCATCGCCGCTCGCGCATTCGATCAGCACCTTGACGCCGCCGTCCGCCGGCAGCGGCGCGCGCGTGCCGGGCGTATGCGCGCACACGTAGCCGTAGAACGCCGGCCACATCGCCTCGAAGCTCAGCAAGTCCGCGCATGCGGCACGCGCGTCGCGCAGCAGCGCGAGCGCCGTCGCCGTATCGCGCACCGCGCACAACGCGGTGGATGGTGCGGCGAGCCGCGGATGCAGCCGCAGCACGACGCGCGTGATGACGCCGAGCGTGCCTTCGCTGCCAACGAAAATCTGCCGCAGGTCGTAACCCGCGTTGTTCTTCAGCATCTTGTTCAGCGAACTCAGCACGGTGCCGTCGGCCAGCACGACCTCGAGGCCGTGTACCTGCTCGCGCGTCGTACCGTAGCGGATCACGCGATTGCCGCCCGCATTGGTCGCGACGTTGCCACCGATCTGGCACGAGCCGCGCGCGCCAAGATCGATGCCGAGCGCGAATCCTGCGTCGTCCACTACCTGCTGCAGTTCCTGCAGCGTCGTGCCGGCCCATGTGGTGACGGTGGCCGCGTCCGCATCGATCTCGACGACGCCCTTCATGCGTTCGAGCGACAGCACGACGTCCTGCGCACCGGGCCCGGCGCCGGCCGCGAGCCCCGTCATTCCGCCCTGCGGCACGACCGTCTGACGATACGCGGTGCAGATCGCGAGCGCGCGGCTCACATCGTCGACGCTGCGCGGCCGCACCAACGCACGCGGCCGCGGGCCGGCCGCTTCGCCGTAGTTCGTGAAATGACGCGCGCCGATGGCGTCGCCCACGCTGACGCAATCGGCGCCGAGTGCGTCACGCAGCGCGGCGACGACGTCGCCGTTCAAGGAAGGATCGGACATGATCGACGGGGCCGGCCGAACCCGGCCCGGGAGCGAGTGAGGATCAGAAATTGTGCCGCATGCCGATGCGCGCGGCGGCCTGCGTGCGGCTCGTCGACGGCGTGAAGCTGTAGCCGATCACCGCGTCGACGCCGTTCGATGCACGCATCCAGTCGACCGCCGCATACACGTCGGTGCGCTTCGACAGCGCGTAATGCGCGCCGAGCGCGACTTCGTGCCAGTGATGACCTTCGAACGTCGTGTACTGATAGCCGGCGACGAGCGACAGCGGCACGGTCGCCTGGTACAGGCCGCCCGCTTCGTACACGCGCATCGTCGACGATTGTCCGTAGCCCTTGAACGTCGTGTTGCTGAAGTCCGCGTTCAGAGTCAGCTTGCCGAACGTGTACGACGCGCCGACACCGAAGATCGATTGCGAATCGATCGAGAACGGCGTCGAATCGTGCAGGTCGGTGACGGCGCCCGTCGCCGGGTCGACCGTCGCGACCGTCTGCCCGAGCATCGTCCGCACGCCCATCTGCGCATACGGATCGAGCGCGGCAAGCCGGCGTGGCGCGTTGAGCCGCGTGTAGTTGCCGCCCGCCGAGAAATCGCCGTGCGTGTAGCTCGCGCCCACGCTCCATGCGCTCCCGTCATGGAAGCTGCCCGCGTCGTTGCTGAACGAATACATGCCGCCGACCACGAGCCCGTGGAAGCTGTTGCTGACGAATTTCACCGCGTTCTGCAGCCGGTCCCCGCTCTGGCGGTCGAAATCGCCGAGATGCACGCCGTAGCCGCTGCCGAACGCGCTGACGTTGTACGCGGCCGTGAAGTCGAATGCGAAGTCGTACTGATTACCGAACGTCAGCGTGCCCCAGTCGTTGCCGAGCCCGACGTACGCCTGCCGCCCGAACATCGCGCCACCCTGGTTCAGCCTGCCGGTGCCGAGCCGGAAGCCGCTCTCGAGCTTGAACACCGCCTTGTTGCCGCCGCCGAGATCCTCGGTGCCCATCAGGCCGACGCGGTTGCCGTACGACACGCCGTCGTCGAACAGGTACGCATGCGCGCCGCCCGTGTTGTTCACGTAGGTGATGCCGCCGTCGATGATCCCGTACAGCGACACGCTGCTCTGGGCATGGGCGTAGCCGTGGACCATCACCGACATCATGCCGGCCAGCAGGAAGCGCTTCTTCATTTTCGGTGTCTCCGGTTGCCGCGCGCGGCGGCTCGATTTTCGTTGTGCGTGAACGCCGCCCGCCTGCTTCGCTTCGGCACCGCGGCGCTGGCGAGTATAGGTTTTGCTGAATGAATGTTCAATCGATTGACGAGAACGGATGCACCGGTGTTTACACCCATCGGCGATTTCATTATTGAAAAAACGTTCAACCCGTCATAACATCGACCGGCAGCCCCGCGGACGACGTGCGGGCCCGTTCCGAACCTCGGAGTGCACTGGATGACGACCACCCTCAGCCCCGCCGCCGAGCCGCGCCTGCGCTCGGCCTACGAAGGACAGAAGTCGCGCCCGTACGACCCGGCCGTGCCGATCGCGACGCCGCTCGAACTGCATCGCTGCATCGTGCAGCCCGAGTGGGTCGACTACAACGGCCACATGAGCGAGTCGTGCTACCTGCTCGTGTTCGGCGACAGCAGCGATGCGTTCTTCCGCTACTTCGGCATCGACGACGACTATCGCGACGCCGGCTGCTCGATCTATTCCGCGGAAACGCACATCCGCCACCTGCGCGAAGCGATGCTCGGCGAGCCGCTGCGGCTCACGGTGCGGCTGCTCGACCTGGACGATCGCCGGCTGCACGTGTTCCATTCGATGCATCACGCGACGACCGGCGCGCAACTCGCGACCGGCGAACAGCTGCTCACGCACGTGGACATGCGCGCGAAACGCTCGGCGCCGTTTCCGGACGCGATCCGCCGGCATCTCGACGCGATTCACGCCGAGCATGCGCGCGCGCCGCGCGAGCCGCACGCGGGCCGTGCGATCGCGATCCGCCGCGCGGCCCCTGCTGCTTCCGCTGCTTCCACTTCCCGCTGACCAAGCCGAACCACGACGGAGTTTTCCCATGCAGACGCACGACGCCTGGCGCAGCCGCGCCGGCCAGCTCGACATCGCTTCCCGCGCGTTCGTGGACGGCACGTTCCGCGACGCGCACGACGGCGCCACCTTCACATGCACGAGCCCGATCGACGGCCGCGTGCTCGCGCAGGTCGCGCATTGCCGCGCGGCCGACGCCAACCTCGCGGTCGCCGCCGCGCGGCGCGCGTTCGAAAGCGGCATCTGGCGCGACGCATCGCCGCGCGAACGCAAGCGCGTGCTGCTGCGCTGGGCCGCGTTGATCCGCGAGCACGCGAACGATCTCGCGCTGCTCGAAACGCTCGACACCGGCAAGCCGATCGGCGATACGACCACGATCGACATCCCGTCCACCGCGTATTGCGCCGAGTGGTTCGCCGAGGCGATCGACAAGACCGGCGGCGAAGTCGCGCCGGCCGACGCGCATCTCGTCGGGCTGGTCACGCGCGAGCCGATCGGCGTGGTCGCGGCTGTCGTGCCGTGGAATTTCCCCGCGATGATCGCGATGTGGAAATGCGCGCCCGCGCTCGCGGCGGGCAACAGCGTCGTGCTCAAGCCGTCCGAGAAGTCACCGCTGAGCGCGCTGCGGCTCGCCGCGCTGGCCGTGCAGGCCGGGCTGCCGGCCGGCGTGCTGAACGTGCTGCCGGGGTTCGGCGATGCAGGCGAAGCGCTCGCGCGGCATCCGGACGTCGACTGCATCGCGTTTACCGGCTCGACCGCGGTCGGCCATAAAGTCGCGCGCTGCGCGGCCGATTCGAACCTGAAGCGCGTATGGCTCGAACTCGGCGGCAAGTCGCCGCAGATCGTGCTGCCCGATTGCCCCGATCTCGAACGCGCGGCGCGCACCGTCGCGCATGCGGTGTTCTACAACACCGGGCAGATGTGCACGGCGGGTTCGCGCCTGCTCGTCCATCGCGCGATCCGCGACGAACTGGTCGCGCGCGTGCTCGCGATCGCGCCCGAGTATGCGCCCGGCGATCCGCTGTCGCCCGACACGCGGATGGGCAGCCTGATCGACGCCGCCCAGGTCGAGCGCGTGCTCGGCTACGTCGACGCCGGCCGCGACGAGGCGACGCTGCTCGCGGGCGGCCGGCGCGCGCGCGCCGCGAGCGGCGGCCAGTACGTCGAGCCGACCGTGTTCGACTGTCCGCGAGCCGATGCGCGGATCGTGCGCGAGGAGATTTTCGGGCCGGTGCTGGCGGTGACGGCGTTCGACGATCTCGATACGGCCGTCGCGCTCGCGAACGACACGCGTTATGGGCTCGCGGCGTCGGTGTGGACCGCGAACCTGACGACCGCGCACGAAACCGCGCGGCGGCTGCGGGCCGGCACGGTGTGGGTGAACGGCTACGAGGAAACCGACGACATGAACTTCCCGTTCGGCGGCTTCAAGGAATCGGGCAACGGGCGCGACAACTCATTGCACGCGCTGGAGAAGTACACGGAGTTGAAGTCGACGGTGATCCGGTTGCGGTGATATCCAGCAGAAACTTCATTCGAACACGTCCGGCCCAGAGCATTCATGAGCGGCGGGCTCGGTTGTCGCAGCTTCCTCGAAATCGGCATCAACCGGGCCGATCAGTGGCGTCAACCACGCCCAGCCTTGCGGCACGGGCTCGAGGATGACAGACGCGCCGTGCCGCCGAATCCGGACCTCCGGGGTATCGAAGCGGAAATCCTTCGGCAAGCAAACAGCCTGCGATCCATCATGCTCGAAAATCCTGGCGGTCTCCATCTCGGCACTCCATGCATCGACAAAACGTGGATATTTTGCCGACTGCGGGTCGCGGCGGCGAATCGTGCGGTCGACATATTGGTGATGAACGGTCGCCTCTCGGGAAATTTGCTCGCGACGGGACACACGTAGCCGTACCCAATATCGGACATTCTGGCTCCACATTCATTCCCAACAGGAAACAATCAATCACCATCCGGCGATTCATCTCCCCGTCCGCGCGTACTAGACTATCGGATCACTCCCCCACCGGACCCACGCAATGACCGATGTCCTGCCGCTGACCACCGACCCCGAATCCGGCCTCCACTACCGGCTGCGCCCGGCCGCCGGCCGCCCCGCGGGCCGCCTGTTGCTGCTGCACGGCGTCGGCGGCAACGAAACCAACCTGCTGAACCTGGCCGCCACGATCGATCCGCGCGTCGAAATCGCGTTCGTGCGCGGGCCGCTGACGTTCGGCCCCGGCCAGCACGCGTGGTTTCCGGTGCGCTTCGGCCCGAACGGCCCGGAAATCGATGCGGCCCGCGCGGAGGCGAGCCGTGTGCAGTTGATCGCGCTGCTGCGCGCGTTGCGCGCGCGGGACACCGGGAACGAACCCGCCGCCTTGCCGACCGTGATCGCCGGCTTCAGCCAGGGCGGCATCATGAGCGCGAGCGTCGGTCTCACCTCGCCGGCCGACGTCGCCGCATTCGCGGTGCTGTGCGGGCGCATCCTGCCGGAGATCGATCCGCTGATCGCGTCGCGCGATGCATTGAGCCCGCTGCACGCGCTGGTGATGCACGGCCGCTTCGACGACAAGCTGCCGGTCGCGTGGGCGAACACGGCCGACGCGAAACTGACGGCGCTCGGCGTCGCGCACGACACGCAGCTCTATGACGCCGGCCACGAGCTGACCGCGCAGATGGCCGGCGACTTCAGCCGCTGGGTCGGCGCACGCGCCGGGTTGAACTGAGCGCACCGGGCGGTCGCCCGCCGGGCCTGCCGTCAGACGTTGCTCGCCGGATCGGCAGCGATCGGCACGCCAGCCTCGGCAGCAGCCTCTCGCGCGGCACCGCGTTTTGCCAGCTTCCAGCCGACCACCAGCGCGAGCACGACCACGGGAATCATCGCGACGGTCCACGTGCCGCCCGGGTAATCGAACGCCATCAGCACCAGCACGCTGACCAGGAACCCGAGCGTGAGCCACGACGTGAACGGCGCGCCGGGCATCCGGAACGACACGGGGCTCAGCTCGCCGCGATTGACCGCGCGGCGGAACAGGATCTGGCACATCACGATGAAGCCCCAGGTCGTGATGATCCCGAGCGACGCCATGTTCAGCACGATCTCGAACGCCTGCGCCGGCACGATGTAATTCAGCGGCACGCCGATCGCATTGACCGCGACCGTGACCAGGATCCCGCCGTACGGCACGCCGCGCGCGTTCATCCGCGACACGAAGCGCGGCGCCGAGCCGCCCATCGCGAGCGAACGCAGCACGCGCCCGGTCGAATAGAGGCCGGAGTTCAGGCTCGACAGTGCGGCGGTCAGCACCACGACGTTCATCACCGTGCCGACGTACGGCACGCCGAGCTTGCTGAAGAACGTGACGAACGGGCTTTCGTGCGCGCTGTACGCGGTCCACGGCAGCAGCATCGTCAGCAGCACGACGGAGCCGACGTAGAACAGCGCGATGCGCCACATCACGCTGTTGATCGCCTTCGGCAGCACCTTGCGCGCATCGGCGGTCTCGCCCGCCGCGACACCGACGAGCTCGATGCTCGCATACGCGAACACGACGCCCTGCACGATCAGCACCGCCGGCAGGATCCCGTGCGGGAAGATCCCGCCGTGATCCGCGATCAGGTGCAGCCCCGGCATCTGCCCGGCAACCGGATGGCCGCTCGCGAGAAACACGGCGCCGACCGCGAGGAACAGCGCGAGCGTCCCCACCTTGACGATCGAGAACCAGAACTCCATCTCGCCGAACACCTTCACGCCGATCATGTTCATCACCGACACGATCCCCAGCGCGCCGAGCGCGAACACCCACTGCGGCACGTCGGTGAACACGGCCCAGTACTTCATGTAGATCGCCACCGCGGTGATGTCGACGATGCCGGTGGTCGCCCAGTTCAGGTAGTACATCCAGCCCGCGACGAACGACGCGCGCTCGCCCATGAACTCCCGTGCGTACGACACGAACGAGCCGCTCGTCGGCCGGTGCATCACGAGCTCGCCGAGTGCGCGCATGATCAGGAAGGCGAATGCGCCGCACACGAGATACACGACGGCCAGCGCGGGACCCGCGCTCTGCAGGCGGCCGCCCGCGCCGAGAAAGAGGCCGGTGCCGATCGCACCGCCCATCGCGATCATCTGCACGTGTCGGGGCTTCAGGTGCTGCGCATAGCCGGCCTCGTGCGACGCGAACATCGCATCGCGATCGGCATGACGGGGGTCCGCGCCGCCGGCCGGGTCGGCCGCGCGCTCGCTGGCGTGCTTCATGGTGTGTCTCCGTTTCTTGATGTGTCGCGCCCGTCGACGGGCGCTCGGGAACGGCCGCGCGCGGGCCGCCGGCGGCAGGCGCCGGCGCCGCGCGGCCGGAATCAGTACGCGCGCGGACGGATCAGCGCTTCGGGCTGCAGCGCCTCGTCCAGTTGCGCGGCGGTCATCAGCTGGCGATCGAGCACGACTTCGCGGATCGACTTGCCGCTCGCGTGCGCCTCGGCGGCTACGGCGGTCGCGCGCTTGTAGCCGATGTACGGGTTCAGCGCGGTCGCGAGCGCGACCGACCGCTCCATCGTTTCGCGCAGGCGCTCGGGGTTCGCGGTGATTCCGCTCACGCAGCGGTCCGCGAGCGTCGTGCAGGCGGCCGTCAGATGGCCGAAGCTGCGGAACAGCGCGCTCGCGATCACCGGCTCGAACGCGTTGAGCTGAAGCTGGCCGGCCTCGGCGGCGAAGGTCACCGTCAGGTCGTTGCCGAACACTTCGAACGCAACCTGGTTCACGACTTCCGGAATCACCGGGTTCACCTTGCCCGGCATGATCGACGAGCCGGCCTGCACCGGCGGCAGGTTGATTTCGCCGAAGCCGGCACGCGGGCCGCTCGACAGCAACCGCAGGTCGTTGCAGATCTTCGACAGCTTGACCGCGATCCGCTTCAGCACGCCGGAGACCTGCACGAACGCGCCGCAGTCCTGCGTCGCCTCGATCAGGTTCGGCGCGGTGCTCAGGTCCAGGCCGGTGATGCGGCGCAGCGCGGCCAGCGCCTTCTCCGCGTACTGCGGATGCGCGGTGATGCCGGTGCCGATCGCGGTCGCGCCGAGATTGATCTCGCGCATCAGCAAGCCGGCTTCCTGCAGGCGCGCGATGTCTTCCGTCACCATCACCGCGTAGGTCGAGAACTCCTGGCCGAGCGTCATCGGCACGGCGTCCTGCAACTGCGTGCGGCCGAGCTTCAACAGATCCGAGAACGCGTCGGCCTTCTCCGCGAACGCATCGCGCAGGCGCGCCATCGCGTCGAGCAGATGCTCGACCGCGAAGCAGGTCGCGATCCGGATCGCGGTCGGGTAGACGTCGTTCGTGCTCTGCGCGAGGTTGACGTGCTCGTTGGGATGCAGGTATTCGTACTGCCCGCGTGCGTGCCCCATGATCTCGAGCGCGCGGTTGCAGATCACCTCGTTGGCGTTCATGTTGGTCGACGTGCCGGCCCCACCCTGGATGATGTCGACCACGAACTGGTCGTGCAGGCGGCCTTCGCGGATCTCGACACAGGCGGCGGCGATCGCGTCGCGATACGCGTGCGGCAGCAGCCCGAGCTCGCAGTTCGCGTCGGCCGCGGCTTCCTTCACCGCCGCGAGCGCCATGACGAGATACGGCAGCGACGCGATCGTGCGCCCCGAAATGTCGAAGTTCTCCTTCGCGCGCAGCGTATGGACGCCGTAGTACGCCGAATCCGGAATGCTTCGTTTCCCTAAGAGATCCGCTTCGACGCGGAAGCCGTTTTCCGTCATGGGTGCCCCTCCTGAAATGTCTCGTGCCGCCGCGGCAACGCGGCTGCGTTCACCGCTTCCCCGTGCGACGGGATCGCATTCTATGCCTTTGCATAAAGAAGCTCGCCTCTGTATTATCGAAAGCGGTTTTGCGTGGGACGCAACAACGAGAGACGAATGAAAACAATGGCAAGAGACACCGGCATCGATCACCTCGGCGCGATGCGCGCGTTCGTGCGGGTCGTCGAAATGGGGAGTTTTTCCGCGGTCGCGAAGGAGATGCACGTGTCGACGTCCACCGTCGCGCGCAAGATCACGGCGATCGAGGACGCGCTCGGCGTCGCGCTGCTGCATCGCTCGACGCACAGCGTGACGCTGACCGAGGCCGGCCACATCTACCTGGAACGCGCGGTCACGCTGATCGCCGATCTCGACGACACGCTGCGCGTCGTCGCCGAGCTCAATTCGCAGCCGAGCGGCCCGCTGAAGCTCACCGCGCCGGTCGGGTTCGGCCGCCGCCACCTCGCGCCGCTGATCGCGCCGTTTCTCGCACGCTACCCGACGATCCAGCTCGACGTGCGGCTCACCGACAACCACAACGACCTCGTCGCCGGCGGCTTCGACCTCGACATTCACGAGGGCGAGAACTACCTGGACAACCTGGTCGTCCACCGGTTGTCGCGCAACGACAGCATCCTGTGCGCGACGCCCGGCTATCTCGACCGCTGCGGGCGCCCCGCGACGCCGGACGACCTGCGGCATCACAACTGCCTGCGCTACGTACACCCGGAAGGCGATCCGCGCTGGGAGCTCGTGCGCGGCGACGCGCGGCACAGCGTGCTGCCGGCCGGCAACCTCGTCACCGATCATTCGGAACTGCTGCTGGATGCGACCTGCGCGGGGCTCGGCATCGCCGAATTCGAGATCTGGCTGGTGCGCGACCTGCTCGCGAGCGGCCGGCTCGAAGCCGTGCTGCCGCGCTACCGGCTGCAGAACAAGCTGACGGGCGACTACATCTACATCGCGTATCTGTCGAACCGGCGCAGCTCGGCGAAGCTGCGCGTGCTGAAGGACTTCCTCATGGAGCATCTCGCGCACATCGGCGAGCTGTCGGAAGTCGAGCTGGCGAAGATTCGCGACGCGGGCGCGTAGCGGCTGCCGTCGCGCCGGCCGGCAACGCGGCGCCGCTGCGCACCGCGGCCCTCGGCATCGGTGCGCCGACGCCCGTCAGGCCGGCTGCAATTCGAACGGGAACGTCGCGTGCCCGATCTCGACACCCTGCGTGTTCAGCATCCGCGGCCGGTGGAACGCGGCGAGCCGCGCGCGCTGCGCGTCCGTGCCGATCTGCAGACGCTCGAGCAGTTCGCTGACCATCATGTACAGCACGTCGATGTTGCCGTCCTCGATCTTCACCGAGAGGCCGAGCGCGCCGTCGGCGCCGAGCGCCCGCGTGCGCGCCGATGCGCGTACGCCGATCCCGTAGCACGCATCCGCACCGAGCTTGCCGACGACCTGCCCGTCGAACGCATCCATCAGCACCGTGCAGTAGCGCCCTTCCCCGGCGACCAGCTCCGGATGGGCCGTCATCGCATGATGAATGCGCGCCAGCGCGCGCACGCGACCGGTCGCCGCGGCGCCGCCGGCTGCCACCGTATCCGCGCCGTCGGCCAGCGATGCGTAAAGACGCGCGAGGCGATCGAGCGGGAACGCCGGCGTCGGCAGGTTGCAGCCGTCGATCGCCCAGTCGACCTCGTCGTCGCGCAGGCCGCACGCGTTGGCGACCACCTGCTTCACGCGCACCTGCATCGGATGCTCCGGCAGATGGTAGTCGGCGATCGCGGCGCCGATCGCCCGCGCGCCGGCCAGCATCCCGACATGCTTGCCCGAACAGTTGCTGCAGACGCCGGTCGGCGTGTAGTCGCGCTTGATCCACGACCGGTACACCGCGTCCGACAGCGGCGCATGCCCGCCGCACCGCAGATCCGACTCCTGCGCGTCGACCTTCTCCAGCATCGCCCGCGTGCGCGCGATGTGCCGCTCCTCGCTGCTGTGCGACGCGCACATCAACGCGATGTCCGCGTCGTCGAAACCGAACCGCTCGGGCGCGCCCGTCTCGATCACGGACAGCGCCTGGGCCGGCTTCGCCGCCGAGCGCGCGAGCGTCATCCGGTACGGATCGCCGAGCCGGAACAGCAGCTTGCCGCCGGCATCCACCACCGCCACGTCGGCGACGTGTTTGTTCTCGATCGCCTTGCCGCGGTACGTCACGACCGCTGCGCGTTGGGTGTCCATCTGTCTTGTCTCCTTCGTCGGGGCCTGAATGCCGGGGCCCGTGCAACCGGTACGGCAGTGTATCGAGTCTGCCGCCGGGTCGAGCCGGTCGGCCGGTGGAAAGTGGTATTGCGCCGGATGCAAAGCCGTCGGCCCCCCACGAAAACCTGACAGATTCAGTACACGGAGCCTTCGATCGCCAGCAGCGCGAACGTCGCGAGCCAGTGCTCGCCCATGTAATCGCCGGCCACGTGCGCGAGCGCGCTCGCGAGATGCCGGTCGGCCGCATCGAGCAGCCTCGCGCGTCGCGCATCGCCTTCCGGAAGCGCGCCGGCCAGCGCGCGCTGGCACCACGCGCGGCTCAGGTTCAAGCCGTCCAGATGCGCGATCTTGCCGTCGCTGCGGTCGCTGACCGTCGCCGGCACGAACAGCGTCGCGGGCTCGCCGCGCGCGAGATCCGGCAGGAAACGCGCGAACCAGCCGTCGAATTCGGCGGCCGGCAGCACGCGCCGCATCAGCTCCGCCTCCATCAGCGCGGGCGACAGGAACTCGTCGCCCGACGGCTCCCACGCCTGGCACGCGACATCGTTCAGGTGCCAGCGTTTCGCGGTATCGACGATCAGCGCCGCGAGCCCGTCGCGCTGCGTCGCGCGCGCGAAGTCGAGTGCGAGCGCCAGTGCGAACGCGGTGTTGAAGTGCGTGCCGACCCGTAGCGGATAGGTCGCCTTCGGCAGGAAAGTCTCGAAGCGCGCGACGAACAGGTCGGCGAGCGGCGCGATCGTCTTCGCCCAGCGGGCGGCCTGCGGCACCACGCCCTTCAGCGCGAGCCGCTCCAGCTGCGCGGACAGCGCCAGCAGCCACGCCCATCCGTACGGCCGCTCGAAGCCGCTGTTGTGCGGCAGCGCGAGGTACGCGCGTTCGCCGGCGACGTTCGCGTCGGTGAAATGCGCGTCGACGACGGCGATGATCCGCTCGGCTTCCGCCAGCGCCGGATAGCGTTCGAGCACGCGCAGCACGAGCCAGTAGCCGTGCACGCACGAATGCCAGTCGTAGCTGCCGTAGAAGATCGGGTGCAATGCGCGCGGCCCCTGCACGTCGTGCGGGCCTTCGAGCGAATGGGTGAGCCTGTTCGGATATTCGCGGGTCAGGTGCGCGAGCGCGAGCGACGCGAATTTCGAGGCGAGTTCGGGGGTCAGTCGGTCGGTCATGGGCATCTCGTCAGAAGCGGAATACGAACGCGTACATCAGCAGCGTGTTGACGGCCAGCAGCAGCACGGCGGTCGGCCACTGCGCCTCGATCACGCCGTTCTTGTCCTTCAGTTCGAGCCGCGCGGCCGGCACGATGTTGAAGTTCGCGGCCATCGGCGTCATCAGCGTACCGCAGAAGCCGCTCAGCATCCCGATCGCGCCGAGGATCGCATCCCGCCCGCCAGCCCCGTCGCGAGGCCCGCGATCGTCGCCACCAGCAGCGCGTTGAAGCGCAGCGCGAAACCGATCACGACGATCGGCACGCCAATCAGCACCAGCATTGCTCCCTCCTTGTGTTGGATGCGCGGCGCCGTGACGACGTGCTGTCCGCCCGGTTTCGACCGGGTTCAGGCCGCAAAATCCAACACCAGATTTTATCGATAAAAAGTCGACAATTTAAGGCTTCGGCCAAACGTTGAAACCGGTACTACCGTGCGCCGGACTTGTGCCTGCCGTATGTCAGCCGTATGTCAGCCGTGTGCCAGAGGTGTGTCAGCGGTGTTTCGACCGTGTGCGGCCCGAGCGCTCGGCAGCGGGCGGCAACGGCGGCGCGCGCGGCATGCACGCTTGCGCCGCGCGAACCGCGGGCGGCCCGCGCGCCCGCCGCGCATGGCGGAGCGCCGGTGCGCCGACTAAACTGGAAGGCATCGGCAACGTTCGGGAGAGCCGCCATGATTGACGTATTCCAGACCATCGGCAGCCGCGCGTTCTCCGCTCATCTGGCGAAGGACGGGATGGTGACGCTGATGGAACAACGCCACGAAGTCGACCGCGTGACGCTCGCGACCGCCTATGCCGCGCTCGTCGAGGAATCGGAGCAGGAAGCCGACCTGCTCGACGCAACCGTCGAAGGGATGATGCGCGCGCTGATCCAGGGGTACGCGCGCAGCCATTGATCGACTGAACGCGCCCGGGCGCGGTGCGCCGGCCTGCGCGGCCGGCTCGCCGATGCCCGCGCATGCGCCCGCCCGTTTCCCGCCGAAACGAACGCGCCGGCAACGGGCTTCCGCATGCCGCATCGTCCCGCAGATGGCCGTCCGCCTTCGCGGGCGGCAAAAAATGTCGCCCCGGAATAGAGAAAAGGGTCTGAAACGACGCAATGCGCAATTTTTTCGATTGCCGCCGCTCGCGCCGCATGACAGCATGCGGACGTCGCCAATCGAAAAGAATTCCGTGCCGCGCGCCCGCCGATGCCGTTCGGCGGCGCCGAACCGGCACTGCCTTTCATGAACCCGGCCCATACCCAACACTACGAACCGACCGGAGCATCCCGCTTGTGAATATCGGCATCGTCAACGACCTCCCGCTTGCCGTCGAGGCGATGCGCCGCGCGCTCGCGCGCCGGCCCGAGCATCGCGTGCTGTGGGTCGCGACCGACGGCGCGCAAGCCGTCGAACTGTGCGCCGCGCAACCGCCCGACGTCGTGCTGATGGACCTGGTCATGCCGAAGTGCGACGGGATCGAGGCGACGCGGCGGATCATGCGTTCCGCCCGCCCGTGCGCGATCCTGATCGTGACGAGCTGCATCGGCGCGAACGCATGGCGCGTGTTCGAAGCGATGGGTGCCGGCGCGCTCGACGCGGTCGATACGCCTCGCCTCGGCGAAGACGCGGCCGGCGACACCGCGCGGCTGCTGCTCGCCAAGATCGACCAGATCGGCCGCCTGCTCGACGCGCCCGGCGGTGTCCGCGCGGCCGGCACGGCCTCGCGCACGGGCGGCGGCCCGCTGATCGCGATCGGCGCGTCCGCCGGCGGCCCCGGCGCGCTCGCGTCGATCCTCGGCAGCCTGCCGGCCGACTTCAGCGCGCCGATCGTGATCGTCCAGCACGTCGATCGCGCGTTCGCCGAAGGCATGGCGCAATGGCTCGACGGCCAGACGCCGCTGACCGTGCGCGTCGCGCACGAAGGCGACCGCCCGCAGCCGGGCGTCGCGCTGCTCGCGGCGACCGACGATCACCTGCGCATCACGCGCACCGGCACGCTCGAATACACGCGCGAACCGGCCGCCACGCCGTACCGGCCGTCGGTCGACGTGTTCTTCAACAGCCTGACCGAGCACTGGCCGGGCCGCGTGATCGGCGTGCTGCTGACCGGCATGGGACGCGACGGCGCGATCGGCCTGAAGGCCCTGCGGATGAAGGGCTATCACACGATCGCGCAGGACGAGGCGACCAGCGCCGTCTACGGCATGCCGAAGGCGGCCGCGACGCTCGGCGCGGCCCGCGCGATCCTGCCGCTCGAGCGCATCGCGGGCGAGCTGGCGGCACTCGCGCGAATCTGAACCCGATGAAACCCTGTCACACCCGTCGCAGCCATGGCGCGACCCTGCATCAATCATGACCAGCGACCTCACCCGCCCGCCCGGCAGCCTGCAGGCGGCGTTCGACGCCTTGCACGTGCCGCCCACGCCGCACGCCGACACCCCCGCGATGGTCCTGCTCGTCGACGACCAGACGATCGTCGCGGAAGCCATTCGGCGCGCGCTCGTCGACGAGGACGGCATCGACTTCCACTACTGCCCGCGCTCGGACGACGCGCTGGCGACCGCGATCGAGACGCGGCCGACCGTGATCCTGCAGGATCTCGTGATGCCCGGCATCGACGGGCTGAGCCTCGTGAAGGCATACCGCGCGAATCCGGCGACGCGTGACGTGCCGATCATCGTGCTGTCGACGCAGGAAGAGCCGGTGATCAAGAGCGCCGCGTTCGCGGCCGGCGCGAACGACTATCTCGTGAAACTGCCCGACCGCATCGAACTGGTCGCGCGGATCCGCTATCACTCGCGCTCGTACATGAACCTGCTGCAGCGCGACGAGGCCTACCGCGCGCTGCGGCAATCGCAGCAGCAACTGCTCGAGGCCAATCTCGAACTGCGGCGCCTCACGCACTCGGACGGCTTGACCGGGCTGTCGAACCGCCGCTATCTCGACGAATACCTGGCCGCCGAATGGCGGCGCGGCACGCGCGAGCGCAGCGAGCTGTCGCTGCTGATGATCGACGTCGACAACTTCAAGCTGTACAACGACACGTACGGCCACGTGTCGGGCGACAGCGTGCTCAAGCAGGTCGCGACGACCATCGAACGCTGTCTCGGGCAGTCCGGCGATCTCGCCGCGCGTTTCGGCGGCGAGGAGTTCGCGGTCGTGATGCCGGCCACGTCGCCGGGCGCCGCGCGGCTGCTCGGCGAGAAGATCCGCCTCGCGGTCGAGTCGCTGCGGCTCGAGCATGTGCACGCGTCGACGGGCCGCTACGTGACGATCAGCATCGGCGGCGCGAGCATCGTGCCGGCCCCCGGCCTGCCGACCACCGCTCTGATCGAGGCGGCCGATCGCGCGCTGTATCGCGCGAAGCACGACGGCAAGAATCGCGTCGAGATCGACGCGCCGCCGGCGCCCCCGGTTCCGCCGGCCGGCGGCGGTTTCGCCTGAACGCCTACACGGTGACGAGCCGGCGCGCGTAATCGGTCGGATCGAGCGGCCGGCCGAACAGGTAGCCCTGCTGCATGTCGCAACCGATCTGCTGCAGGAACCACGACTGCGCCTGGGTCTCGACGCCTTCCGCGGTGACCTTCATCCCGAGGGAATGCGCCATCGCGACGACGGCCTGCGTGATCGCGACCGAGTCGCGATGATCAGGCACGCCCGATACGAACGAACGGTCGACCTTCAGGTTGTGCAGCGGGAAACGCTTCAGGTAGGCGAGCGACGAGTAGCCGGTGCCGAAATCGTCGACCGAGATCCGCACGTTCATGTCCGTGAGCGCTTCGAGCATCGGCAGCACGGTGTCCGTGTCGTTCATCAGCAATCCTTCTGTAATCTCCAGTTCGAGCGCCCCCGGATCGAGCTGCGTCTGCGCGAGGCAGTGGTAGACCGACTCGACGAGCCCCTCGTGGAACTGCCGCGGCGACAGGTTGACCGCGAGCGTCAGGTCGGGCGCGATCGTGCGGCGCCATTCGGCGGCCTGCCGGCAGGCCGTTTCGAGCACCCACTGGCCGATCGCGACGATCAGCCCGGTATCTTCCGCGACCGGAATGAATTCCGCCGGCGACATCGGCCCGAGTTCGGGGCTCGTCCAGCGCAGCAACGCTTCGGCGCCGACCGTGCGGCCGCTGCGCGCGTCGACGACCGGCTGGTACGCGAGCCGCAGCATGTCCGACGAGAACGCGCGCCGCAGCGACTGCTCGATCGCGAAGCGGCGCTGCAGGCGCTGGTTCAGCTGCGCGGTGAAGAACGTGAAGTGGTTGCGGCCGCGCTGCTTCGCGTCGTACATCGCGGAGTCGGCGTTGCGCATCAGCGTGACCGAATCGTCGCCGTCGCGCGGCGCGACGCTGATGCCGATCGACACGCCGAGCCAGTATTCGTTGTTCGCGATTTCGAACGGCTGCGCGATCGTGTCGATCACCTCGCGCGCGAGCACGGCCAGCTCGTCGGGATCGTCGCAGTGGTCGACGAGGATCACGAACTCGTCGCCGCCGACGCGCGTGAGCGCGTGGCGCCCGCCCGCGCAGGCCGCGAGGCGCGCCGCGACGCTGCGCAAGAGCGCATCGCCGGCCTCGTGGCCGGCCGTGTCGTTGACCTTCTTGAAGCCGACGAGATCGAGGAACAGGATCGCGACATGCGCAGGCCCGGCCGCCGCCTCGCGCGCGCCGAACAGCTCGCGCATCCGTTCGGAGAGCCAGCGCCGGTTGTAGAGGCCCGTCAGCGCGTCGCGCGTCGCCAGGTAGCGCAGTTGCTGCTGCGCTTCGCGCACGGGGCCGATATCGTGAAACGACACGAGCACCGATTCGGGCTGCGTCTCGCCCGGTTTCACGATCGGCACCGCGTTGCCGCGCACCCAGATGACGTCGCCGTCGGCGAGCCCGAAGCCGACCGAGTAGTCGAGCTGCGGCATGGCCGTGGTGAACGCGAGCCGGCTCGGCCAGTCGTCGGGGGCGAGCGGTGTGCCGTCCTCGCGCAGCTTGTACAGGATCACCGTCGACAGCCGGCGGCCGACGAGGTCGCCCTTCGCACGCATCATCCGGTTCGCGCTCGGATTGCTCGCGATCACCATGCCGTCGCGCGACACCACGAGAATCCCTTCGTTCAGGCTGTTGACGACCAGGCGGTGATGTTCCTCGCTGCGCGCGAGCTGCCGCGCGATCCAGTCCTGGTGCACCGCGAGGCCGACGCTGTTGCCGATATCGCGCAGCAGGTCGGTTTCGGTGTCGGTGGGCCGCCGCGGCGTACGGTGATAGACGGCGAATGCGCCGAGCACGGTGCCCGTATCGTCCAGGAACGGCACCGACCAGCACGCGCGCAGGCCGTGCGGCAACGCGAACGAACGATAGTCGGCCCACAGCGGATCGGTTTCGATGTCTTCGACGGCGATCATCCGGCGCTCGTACATCGCCGTGCCGCACGAGCCCGCGGCGGGCCCGATCGATGCGCCGTCGATCGCCGCGCTGTACTGCACGGGCAGCGACGGCGCGGCGCCGACGTGCACGTGCACGCCGTCCGCGTCGAGCAGCAGGATCGTGCACGACGCGCCGTCGCCGAGCAGCGCCTCGGCGCGCCGGCAGACCTCGACGAGCAGTTCCGGCAGTGGTGTATTGCGTGTGATCAGCCTCAGCACGCTTTGCTCGGATGCGAGCACTTCCGCTGCGAGGCCGAGACTGTAGCGAGAACTTTGCGGTTCGGTATTCAAGATGAATCCTGCCGTCAGTTCGACCGGGTCTGATGCGCCCGATTCGTAGCGATTCTTCGTGCCGTTTTTTCATCGCTCCGGGTTTACGAGAGCCCGGTGCGTCCCCAAGAGCGCGCGTCGCGACGCGTACCAAAATACATTTAACACCAATCCGCGCGGCCCCGCGCATCCGCGTGCATCAGGGCTTACGCGCGGTCGCGCCCCGCATGCGCGGCGACGCGCGTGGCGGCGCCCGATTCATCAGACGGTTGGCGCGCGCGGCGCCTCACGCGTGCCCGCCCGGCGGCTCGCGCGTGACCGCCTTCAGCGCGTCGATCGCGGCCGCCACCGACGCGCCCGCCGGCGCCGCGAACAGCGCGCCGACCGTGTCGGGCATCGTCGACAGCTTCAGCGGCAAGCGGCCGACACGCTCGCCGGCGGCCGCCGCCATGCCGAACGCGCGGGCCGACTGCACGAACAGGCACGGCGTCTGTTCGGCGACCGCGCGGTTGGTCTGCCATGACACCGATTCCATCATCACGACCGGCGGCGCGAGGCCCGCCTTCGCGAACTCGGCATCGAGCGCCGTGCGCGCCGGCGAGCCGAGCGGCGGCGCGATCCACGGAAACGCCGCCGCGTCGCGCCAGCCGACTCGCGGGCGCCGCAGCAGCGGATGGCGCGGCCCGCACACGACGATCATGTCGTCGCGATAGAGCGGCGCGATGTCGAGCCCTGCGCGCAGCGCCGACACGTCGAGCCGGCACACCAGCAGGTCGAGTTCGTGGCGCTGCGCCTGCGCGAGCATCCGGTCGAGCGTGTCCTCGCGAACGTTGAGCTGCACCGCGCGCCCCGCGTCGCGCAGCCAGGCGAGCACGCCCGGAATCAGTTGCGGCGCCATGTTCGGCAGCAGGCCGATCGACACCGGGCGGCCGGCGCCGGTGCGCAACGCGTCGAACGCGGGCGCGACGCCGCGCAAGTCGGTCAGCACGCGGCCGATGCATTCGAGCAGCGCATCGCCGTACGCGGTCGGCGCGACGCGGCGCGACGTGCGCTCGAACAGCAGCAGGCCGAGCGACGCCTCGAGTTCGCGCAGCCACTTCGACAGCGCCGGCTGCGTGATCGACGCGGCCTCGGCCGTGCGCGCGAAGCTGCGCGTGCGGGCGAGCGCGTCGAGCGTCTCGAGGTCGCGCAGCCGCAGCCGGCGCAGCGCCTGCGCGATGCGCGGGTCGTGGGCCGGCGCGCCGGGCGGCGCGAGCGGGTCCGGCGCAAGGCGGCCGCCCGGGCCGCGGGTCGCGAAAGTCACTGATATCTCCGTCATTCATGTTCCGGGGGTTATTGATCGATCGCGATCTTTCATCGATCGATACGCGATCGTGCCGCATAGTCGTCGGCATGAAAACCCCCGGCGCGCGCCGGCACGAACAGGAGACAACGACGTGAAAGACGATCAGGACCCCACCGCCGGCGCACCCGCGGCCCGGCGCCAGTTCCTCAAGCTCGCCGGCGCGGCGGTCGCGGCGGCCGGTTTCGGCGCGGACGCTCGCACGGCCAACGCGGTGCCGGCCGCCCCGGCAGCCGCGGCAAGCGGCGACGCCGGGCCCGCGCCCGCGTTTCACGGCGCGGCGACGGCACCCGCCGCGCCGCCCGCCGGCTACAACATCCTGTTCATCCTGACCGACCAGGAGCGCCACTTCGACCGCTGGCCGTTTCCCGCGCCGGGCCGCGAAGCGCTGCGCCGCGACGGCATCACGTTCACGCGCCACCAGATCGCCGCGTGCGTGTGCTCGCCGTCGCGCTCCACCGTCTACACCGGACAGCACATCCAGCACACCGGCGTGCTCGACAACGCGGGCATGCCCTGGCAGAAGGACATGTCGCCGGACGTGCGCACCGTCGGCCACATGCTGCGCGACGCCGGCTACTACGCCGCGTATCTCGGCAAGTGGCACCTGAGCGCGACGATGCACGAAACCACGAGCCCGTACACCGCGCCGGTGGCCGACTACAACCGCACGATCCGCGCGTACGGCTTCGACGACTACTTCGGCGTCGGCGATCTGATCGGGATGGTGCGCGGCGGCTATCAATACGATGGCATCACGACCGAGGCCGCGGTGAGCTGGATGCGCAACCATGCGCCGCGGCTCGAGAAGGAAGGCAAGCCGTGGTTCCTCGCGGTGAACCTCGTCAATCCGCACGACGTGATGTTCGTGAACACCGACACGAACGGCTCGGCCGTGCAGGACGCGAACCATCCGATGCTCGGCAACGCGCCACCGCCCGACGACGCGCTGTATCGCACGTCGTGGCGCGACGTGCCGCTCGCGGCGTCGCGCCGGCAGCCGTACGACGCGCCCGGACGACCGGCCGCGCACGGGATGTTCAATGCCGCGCATGCGAACCTCGTCGGCCGCTATCCGTTCACCGACGAACGCCTGCGCATTTACCAGGACAACTACTTCAATTGCATCCGCGACTGCGACACGCACGTCGTGCGCCTGCTGCAGTCGTTGCAGTCGCTCGGCCTCGACGAGCGCACGATCGTCGTGATGACGGCCGACCACGGCGATCACGTCGGCGCCCACCAGCTCGTCGGCAAGGGCGCGACCGCTTATCAGCCGCAGAACCACGTGCCGCTCGTGATCCGCCATCCCGCGTATCCGGGCGGCACGCAGTGCGATGCGCTGACGTCGCACATCGATATCGCGCCGACGCTGCTCGGGCTGACCGGCATCGACACCGCGCGCGCCGCGTCGATCCGCGGCGACGCGCTCAAGGGCCACGACCTCACGCGCTGGCTCGCGAAGCCGGCCGACGCGAAGCTGCACGCGGCACGCGACGCCACGCTGTTCAACTACGCGATGCTGCTCTACTACGACAGCGAATGGATGCTCAAGGAGCTGACCGCGCTGCGGCAAAAAGGCGTGCCCGAGGACACGCTGCTGCGTCGCGCGCTCGCGCAGCAGCCCGACTTCCGGCTGCGCGGCACGATCCGCAGCGTGTACGACGGCCGTTATCGGTTCACGCGCTATTTCTCGCCGCTCGAGTTCAACCGGCCGACGACGCTGGAGGACCTGTTCGCGCGCAACGACGTCGAGCTGTTCGACGTCGCGAACGATCCGGCCGAAATGCACAATCTCGCGCGGGACCGCAAGCAGCAAGGCGAGCTGCTGCTCGCGATGAACGGCCGGCTGAACGACCTGATCGCGAGCGAAGTCGGCGACGACAGCCCCGATGTGATGCCGATCCGCGACGGAAAGGTGCAGGTGCAGATCCGCAAGCATCACTGACGGCGCGGAAGGCGTGATCGAAAGGCGCCGTCCGATGACGGCGCCCCACCGCCGTCAGTCCTTGCGGATGTGTTCGGCGAGGAAGTCGATCAGCAGCCGCACGCGCGGCAGGAGCCCGCGCCGGGACGGGAACACCGCGTGAATCACGCCGCCCTTCGGCGCCCACCCCGGCAGCACGTCGATCAGCGTGCCGTCGCGCAGGTCGTCCTCGATGACCATGCACGGCAACTGGACGATGCCGACGCCATGAATCGCCGCGTCGCGCAACGCGTGCATGTCGTCGGAGATGTAGCGCGGATGATGGCGCAGCTGCGCCTGCTCGCCGTTCGGCCCGACCAGCTGCCACACGTGCTGCCGCGGCGGCCCCCAGTCGAGGCTCGGCTCGCCGGCCAGCTCGGCCGGGTCGGCCGGCACCGTGCGTCCGGCCAGCCACTGCGGCGCGGCCACCAGCCGCTGCGGGCTGTCGCCGAGAATCCGCATCACGAGGTCGCTGTCCTCCAGCGGTGGGAAACGCACGCGCAGCGCCAGGTCGAAGCCTTCGCTCAGCAGGTCGACCCGGCGGTTCGTCGCCTCGAGATGCACGTGTACCGCCGGATGGATCGCCATGAAGCGCGCGACGAGCTCGCTCACGCGATATTCGAGCAGCGCGGTCGGGCAGCTCAAGCGGACGATCCCGCGCGGCTCCGCGTGCCGGCGCTCGATCACCTCGCGCGCCGCGTCGGCCTCGACCAGCACCGCGAGGCAGCGTTCGTAGAATTCGCGGCCGGTTTCCGTGACCGTGAAATGACGCGTCGTCCGCTGCAGCAGCCGCACGTCGTAGTGCGCTTCCAGCGCGGCGATGCGCCGGCTCAGCGTCGACTTCGGGACATCCAGCGCCCGCCCCGCCTGCGTGAAGCCGCCGTGCTCGACCACCTTCACGAAATAGTAGAGGTCGTTCAGGTCATCCATGATTGTTCCACCCATAGAACACTGACGGCATTCTACGGGACTGGAAACCCGGTTGTTGCGCGCATAGCATCGTTCTTCGATGGGGATCGATTGCGCGAACGCGACCGGAGATTTTCCCTGACGGGTGCCTCGCGTGCCGAATCGATTGACTAAGCTTGGAGCATTCGCCCGCCGCGCGCACCGCATCGGACGTGTGCGACAGCACGGGCGCCCCGCCGCGACGACGATCCCGACGCCGCGGCCGCCCATCCTGGACCCTCGGGATTTCTCTCACTTCCTGTCCTGTCTCTGGAGGCAACCATGGCAAGCGAACCGATTCGCGATCCCGCGAACGACCACCTGCTCACCCCGCAGAACGCGGCGTTCATCGTCA